>CALHWR010000099.1 GCA_938036665.1 uncultured Collinsella sp.
AAGGGGTGGGGAAAGGTGTTGAAAAATGGGGCGGTTCCCCATATTATTAATGACGTCGACAGGCGGGGGGGTTCCCCGCGTACGTGCCATCTGAGTAACCGAGGGGAGGGCGCACATGGGAATGACTGGTGCATACGAGCGCAATCTCGATGCAAAAGGTCGTCTGTCCCTGCCTGCACCCCTTCGCGAGGAGCTTGGAGAGCACGTTCGCGTGTTCAAAGCCCTGGATGTCGATGCTCTGTACGTGTTCTCTGCCGAGGCCTTCGATAAGTGGGTCGAAGGACTCTTCGCGGGTCGTGAGGGCCACGAGGGTTTTAACCCGCGTGACATTAATGACCAGAAGCTCATGAGGGCGATCAACAAGCGCACCACGTCGATGGACGTGGACAGCGCCGGTCGTATCGGTCTTTCTGAGTCTCTCCGCAAGCAGGCGAACCTCGACCGCGAGGTCACGGTTGTGGGTAACTACGACCACCTTGAGGTTTGGGACCGCGCCGCGGCCGATGAGGACGATGACGATGAGGCCCTGCTGGACCTCTTCTTCTCGTAAGGGCAAGGCACGGGTAACGGATGGAGCGTGGGATCTTGACACAAGAATATCGGCATGAACCTGTCATGCTCGGCGAAGTGCTTGAGTCGCTGCAGCTAAAGAGCGGCTCCGTTGTCTGCGATTGCACCCTTGGCGGTGCCGGCCATTCGGTAAAGATGGCCGCACAGGTGGGGGAGACGGGCCTTTTGCTCGGCGTCGATCAGGACGACATGGCCCTCGAGGCCGCTGGCGCCCGTCTGGACCGCGAGGTTCCCGGCGTTCCGCACCAGCTGCTGAAGGGCAACTTCGGCGACTTGGACGAGCTGCTTTGCTCGGCCGAGGTGCCCGGGGTCGATGGCTTCCTGTTCGATTTGGGCGTTTCGTCACCGCAACTCGATATCCCTGGCAGGGGCTTTTCGTATAACGAGGACGCCCCATTGGACATGCGGATGGATCCGGGCAATAACACCTTAAACGCAGCTGAGGTCATCAACACCTATAACGAACACGACCTCGCCCGGATTCTACGCGTCTACGGCGAAGAGAAGTTCGCCTCGCAGATCGCGCGCGAGATCGTGCGCCGCCGCGAGCAAGAACCGATCGAAACCACCGGCCAATTTGTCGAGATCATCAAGGCGGGTATCCCGGCTGCCGCTCGTCGGCATGGTGGACACCCGGCCAAGAAAAGTTTCCAGGCCATTCGCATCGAGGTCAATCACGAGCTCGATGTGCTCGAACGAGGGCTTGATGCCGCCACCAGGTGGCTCAACCCGGGCGGACGTATCTGCGTCATTTCGTATCACTCGCTCGAGGACCGTATCGTAAAGAACCACTTTAAGGAGATGAGCCAGGGGTGCACGTGTCCGCCGGAGATTCCGGTGTGCGTGTGCGGCAACGTGCCGATACTCAAGGTCATCACCCGCAAACCCCTGGTTGCCCAGCCTGATGAGGTTGAGCGCAACCCTCGGGCGAGATCAGCCAAAATCCGCGTGGCGCAGCGTCTGTAGGCGCGACCGCGCGATATTGGACCTCCCGCTCGCACCATAAACGAAGCTTAAACACACTACCAACGTACTCGGGATGGGAGGCGGCATATCATGGGCTACAACACTTCAAACGCAGCACTCGCCTATGATATGAACGCCATGCCCGCCTATCGTGAGACGCCGCAGGCCCCCGTTGCTCCCCGTGAGCAGCGCACGCCGCGCTTTGATGTCTACACGGGCGCGGGCCGTCAGGCAAACCAGGCGGTAAGCCCGGTTTTCATGAGCGTTCTTAAAACGTTTTGCATCATTGCGGCTATCTTCATGACGATCGGCGTCGCCCGCGTGGCGCTCGCCGGCGTTACGGCCCAGGTGCTCAACAGCAACGCCGAGCTTACCAACACGCTCGAAAAGGCGACCGATGAGAGCTCCGACCTGGAGGTCATGCATTCGGTCTATGGCGCCGACACGCGCATTCGCGACCTTGCGGGCGCTTATGGCATGGTGGAGCCCAGCGAGAGCGTTACACTTGACTTTTCGCAGGATGCAGCCGCGGGCGCCAACGCGACCGCGACCGCTCAGTAGCAAGACGGTAGCTGAGTATGACAAATGACTATCGCCGCGGTTCCGATGGGGGCCGCGGTTCTGGACGTCCCTCGTCGCGGGGGCGTTCTGGTTATCAAGGAACGGGTCGGCAATCTTACAACGCCGGGCAGTCCCGTGGCAACGACCCGGCGTCGCGACTTTGCGGCTCGGGCGGCCCCCAAGTGCATAACACCAGGTCGCGCAAGAGTTCGTCGACCGAATGGCTCACAGGCACGCCTCTGCCTCGCCGCAAAGCCGTCATGGGCTTCATTGGGCTTGGCTTGGGCTTGGGCGTCTTTCGCCTTGCCGACTATCAAATTGTCGAAGCCGATAAACTGCGCGAGCGTGCCGATGCGCGCCGACTGCTTGCGCAGACCCTCTATGCCAAACGCGGTACCATCTACGACCGCAACGGTAACGTGGCGTCGTCGGTCGAATGTCGCAACATCGCCGTGAACCCGCAGCTTGTCGAGGATGTTGACAAGACGGTGTCGGCGCTGGTCAAGGCAACTGGAATCGATAAAAAGACCTGCCGCAAGCTCGTTGAGTCCGATGGAACCTGGGTGTATATCAAGCGCCAGGTGGACGAAGACGATGCTGCGGCGCTGGAGAAGAAGAACCTGCCCGGCGTGCTTTTTGAGCAGGCTATGAAGCGCGTATATCCATACGGCAATCTGGCATCGCAGGTGCTGGGTGTAGTGAATGTAGACAACGACGGCTTGACGGGTCTCGAAAAGCAATACAACAAGCTTCTGACCGGTACGAACGGTTCTCTCCTACGCGAACGCGCGAGGGACGGCAGCTATATCGCGGGCGGTGCCTATAAAAAGGTGGCTGCGGTCGACGGCGTTGATATCGTGACGACGCTCGACGTCAATATCCAGCGTGCGGCCGAGGATGCCCTGGCAGAGGCTGTCGAGAAGACTAAGGCCAAGAACGGCTCGGCTTTGGTCACCGACCCCACGACCGGTGAAATTCTCGCTGCTTGCTCGTACCCGACTTACGACCAGACCGATCTGGAAAACGCCAAGACCGAGGATATGAACCTGCGCCTGGTCACCGACGCCTACGAGCCCGGCTCGGTCTTTAAGACGCTCGTGGCGGGCGCCGGCTTCGACTTGGGTGTCGTGCGGTCGAGTACGTCGTTTGAGGTGCCGGCGAGCATCAAGGTGGGCGACGATACCGTCACCGATGCCGACAAGCGCGACTATGCCATGACCATGGATGTGCGCGAGATGATGCGCCGTTCGTCCAACGTGGGCTTTGTCCTGGTGGGGCGCAAGATCGGTGCTGACGACTTTGCCGCCTATGTGGACAAGTGGGGCATCGGTCATAGCTCCGGTGTCGATTTTCCGGGCGAGAGCCTGGGCATCGTCAAGGAGCGTGACCAGTATGACGGCGCCACGCTGGGCTCGATGAGCTTTGGACAGGCGCTGTCTGTCTCGCCGATTGAGATCGCACGTGCCGTGGGCGGCATCGCCAACGGCGGCGTGATGATGACCCCGCACTTCTATAAGTCCAGCAAAGGTGACGAGAAGGACTGGGGCGAAGGCGAGCGCGCGATTTCGGAGGATGCCGCATCCCAGGTGACATCGTGCATGCAGACGGTCGTGTCGGAGGGAACGGGCGTTGGCGGCGCGGTTGACGGCTATGACGTGGCGGGTAAGACCGGTACGGCCGAACGTGCCGACGAGAACGGCGGCTACCTCAAGGAGAACTACATGTCGTCCTTTATGGGCTTTGCACCGGCACAATCGCCCAAGGTGCTGTGCTATATCACGCTCGACGGAACGCCGAGCGGCTCAGATGCCGCTGCGGTTCCGTTCCAGTTCATTATGGCCAACGCGCTCGACGTGCTGGGTATCCCGCACACGAAGTAGGGGGTTACAATCTTTGGGGCGTGGTTTGTTGTCCCATATGAGGGGTGTTCACATGCCCTGCACCACGCATACGCGGCGCTGGGATACAATACGCCGATAGCATTATTAGGTTTACAGGGGAGCTGCAATGATAGAGATCGCCGTCAACAACCTCGCGGCCGCAACAGGGGCCCGAACCGTGACGGGAGAAGCCGATCGGGTATGCCGCGGGTGCGTTATCGACTCGCGCCAGGTCGAGGAAGGGACGATTTTCGTCGCCTTTCCCGGTGAAAACGTCGACGGCAATGATTTTGCTTCCCGTGCCGTCCAGTCGGGTGCCGGCGCCGTCGTGATGACGCGTGAGCCCGAGGCCGAGCTGGTCTCGCTGGCGCAGGACAAGGGCTGTGCCATCTTGCTGACCGATGATCCCGAGGAGTTTCTGCTGCGTTTGGCGCATGCGTATCGCCTGGAGCTTGGCTGCCTGGTCGTTGGCATTACCGGTTCCATCGGCAAGACGACGACCAAGGACGTGCTCGCCGCTGTGCTCGCCAAGCGCTATCGTGTCTGGGCCACCAAGGGCAATTTCAATAACCTGATCGGCATGCCGCTCACGGTGCTTTCCGCTCCGGCCGATACCGAGGTCCTGGTGCTCGAGATGGGCATGAACCATTTCCACGAGATCGAGCGCCTGTCTCAGTCTGCCAATCCCAACCTTGCCATCGTGAGCAAGATCGGCACCTCTCATATCGGCATTTTGGGCAGCCGCGAGAACATCGCCCGCGCTAAGGCCGAGATTGTCCAGGGTATGTGCGCCGCCGGCGACTTCTTGCCGCTGCTGGTTTTGGGCGGTGAGGACGACTTTACGCCGTTCATTCGCGATACGTTCGCCCAGCCTGCTGGTATCGATGTGATGCTGGCCGGCGTCTCGGACGATGATGAGGTCCGTGCCCGCGACGTTCGAGCTGATGACGAGGGCCGTCCGGTCTTTACGCTCGATTTTGGTCAGGGCGAGACGATCGATACCATGCTTGCCATCCCCGGCGTGCAGTCCGTTCCTAATGCCGTTAAGGCTGCCGCGGTTGCCTATCGCCTGGGCGTGACGCCCGAGCAGATCGATGCTGCCTTTAGGGGCCTCACGATCACCGGTCACCGCCAGGAGATCAAGCGCGCCAAGAGCGGTGCCCGCGTCATCGATGACTCCTATAACGCCAGCGCCGAATCGATGGCGGCCGGTCTCGATCTGCTGTGCTCGCTTTCGTGCACGGGGTCTCGCATGGCGATCCTGGGCGAGATGGGCGAGATGGGCGATGAGGCTCCTCGCATGCATGAGCTCGTGGGCGCCTATGCCGCCGCCAAGAAGCTCGACATGCTGGCGTGCGTGGGTGGTGAGCTGGCCCAGCTTATGGCCGATGCCGCACGCATGATGGGCATGGACGAGGACCGCATCCAGGTGTTCTCCGATTATCAGCAGGTGCTCGACCGCATGGGCGGCGCGCTTGAAAAACATGATGTTGTACTGGTCAAGGGTTCCCGCTTTGTTGAGCTCGACCGCTTTGTGGAAGGTGTGTGCTAGCCCATGTTCGGCAATCCCTCGTATCCAACGTATCAGGCTTTTTTGGGGCTTGGCATCGCCGCAGCCATTGCGCTGCTGCTCATGCCGTGGTGGATCAAGCTGCTCAAGGTCGAGGGTATCGGCCAGCAGGTTCGTGCCGACGGCCCCAAGCGTCATTTGGTTAAGCAGGGAACGCCCACCATGGGTGGCGTTGTCATCCTCGTCGCGATCTCGCTGACCTGCCTGCTGATGGGCAAGCTCACCACCGAGCTCGTACTCGTACTGCTCGCCACGCTGGCGACCGGCGTGCTGGGCCTGATCGACGACCTGACCTCCGTTACGCATGGGCGCTCGCTCGGTCTGACGCCTCATGCCAAGATGATCGGCCTAACCATTATCTGTGTCACCTTTACGGTACTTGCCGTCAACTGGTGCGGCGTCGCCCCCGAGATTCGTTTTCCCGGTGGGTTGACGATCGACCTTGGCGTGCTTTCGACCACCATCTGCGGCTATTCGTTCCCGTGGCTCTATATTGTCTTTTGCTGGCTGATGATTGCCGGTCTTTCTAATGCCGTGAACCTGACCGATGGCCTTGACGGTCTTGCTGGCGGCACCTCCATGATCGCCATGCTCGCCATGGCTGCCATGGCGTTTTTGCACGGAGACGTGAACCTGTCCATCTTCTGTACCGCGTGTGCCGGTGCCTGCTTGGGCTTTCTGTGGTTCAACTGCTATCCGGCGAGCATCTTTATGGGCGATACCGGCTCGCTTGCTCTGGGCGCCGCGTTTGCCTGCACG
This sequence comes from uncultured Collinsella sp., assembly GCA_938036665.1. Classification (GTDB taxonomy): domain Bacteria; phylum Actinomycetota; class Coriobacteriia; order Coriobacteriales; family Coriobacteriaceae; genus Collinsella. The sequence continues at coordinate 6,307 of CALHWR010000099.1, forward strand.
TCCATCATGACCAACACCGAGGTCGTCTCCCTCATCATCGGCGGCCTGTTTATCGTTGAGACCCTGTCGGTCATGATTCAGGTTGTCTACTTCCATTTTACGCACAAGCGCGTCTTCCTTATGGCGCCCATCCATCATCATTTCGAAAAGAAGGGCTGGGCCGAGACCAAGGTCGTCATCCGTTTTTGGATTATCGCTGCGGCCTTTGGTGCCGTTGGCCTTGCTCTGTTCTTCCAGTTGGGATAGTGGTCTTTCATGCCTCTTGCTGATGTCTTTAGCCTGCTCGTTTTGGGTCAGGGCAAATCCGGTCTCGATGTCGCCCGCTGGGCGCTGGCACATCCCGAGCGCGTAAGCGCCGTTACCGTGTATGGCGGCGGCACCTCTGAGCCCAATGACGCCACGCGTGCGCTCGAGGCTGCTGGTGCGTCGTTTGTCTATGGGACCGAACAGGTCGAGGGCGCCTATGACGTATGCGTGACGTGCCCGGGCATCTCGGAGTTCTCGGGCTTCTTTAAGGCCGGGCGCGAACATGCCGCTCAGATTATGGGTGAGCCAGAGTTTGCCTATCGCCTGTCGTCCGATAACTGGATTGCCATCACGGGCACCAACGGTAAGACGACCACCACGTCGCTGACTGATTATCTGCTCAAGGCTGCCGGCGAGGCCAGCGTAGCTGTCGGCAACATCGGCGAGCCGCCGGTCAACGAGATTGACGGCCGAGCCCACAACGAGTGGTTTGTGGCTGAGCTCTCGAGCTATCAGATTGCTACGACCACCGAGCTCCACCCTCGCGTGGCAGTGCTGCTCAACATCACTCCCGACCACTTGGGCTGGCATAAGAGCCATAAGAACTATGCGCTTGCCAAGATCAAGCTGTTTGACAATATGGTCGATGACGATCTGGTGGTTGTCGACGTCGAAGACGCCGGCATTCACGAGTTCGATGAGTGCATCTATACGCCGGGTCGCCGCATCTGCAAGGTCGCTTTTGACGAGCCCGAGGGTGCAGACGCCGCCTTTGTGCGCGACGGCAAAATGGTCGTGCGCCTGAAGGGCGTCGAGACCCAGCTTGTCGCCACGTCCGAGCTCAAGATCTCGGGCCATCACAATGTCGTCAATGCCTTATGTGCCGCCACGGCTGCTCTGGCCGTCGGTGCCGATGTCGATGGTGTCCGCCGCGGTCTGGCCTCGTTCCAGCCGCTCGAGCATCGCGTGGAGCCGTGCGGCGAGATTGACGGTGTGCGCTACGTCAACGATTCCAAGGCGACCAACACCGACGCGGTCGAGAAGGCACTGACGGCATTTCCCGATGACGACGTGATCTTGCTGCTCGGCGGCCACGATAAGGGCACGCCGCTCACGGACTTCGCGCGCGTTGTTATGGATAACGTGCGCTCGGTCGTCTGCTTTGGCGATGCGCGCGAGCGCTTCACCGCCGCTATGGACGAGGCCGATGTCGATGGCGATGTGGATATCGCCCAGGCGGATGACCTACGCGATGCCGTGGACGTTGCCCGTTCGCTGTCGAGCCGTGGCGACGTGATCTTACTTTCTCCTGCCTGCTCTTCGTTCGATGAGTTCTCGGGCTATGAGGAGCGCGGCCGCGTGTTTAAGGACTATGTGGCCCAGCTTGCCGCTGCAGCGAAATCGCAAATGGAATAGGGGTTGCCGGTGAGAGAGGAGAGCCCCCGACAAGGTATGAGGAGGCCCGACTCGGACCGTGCTTCCTCGCGGCGTAGCACACCGCGTTCCGGTCGCGGCGGGCGGTCGTTTAGCGAACGCTATATTGCCGGCGTTCCCGCCCGCATCATGCGCCCCCGTCTGATATTCATGGCCTGTCTGTTTATCTTGGTGTGTTTTGGCCTGCTGATGGTGTACTCGGCGTCTTCGGTCGAGGCGCTGCACGAGAATGGCTCAGCGACGTTTTTTCTGGGTCGACAGGCTGCGTTTGCCGTGGTCGGTGTTCTGGCGCTGATTGCCATCGTGCGCGTTTTTCCGGACAGCTGGTTTGGGGAGGATGTGCTCAGGATCTTCCTCATAGGCATGATAGGGCTACTGTTTCTGGTGTTCTTGGTGGGCAGCGGCAGCCGTGGCGCCACGCGCTGGCTCAACATCGCCGGCATTCAGTTCCAGCCTTCCGAGTTTTTAAAGCCATTTGCCATTGCGTATTCGGCCATCATGCTCGATCGCTTCTTTTCGCCCGGTGGCAACATCAACGAATTCCTTCGCAAGATGGGCATCTACCTGGGCATTTCGCTCTTTCTGATCTTTATCCAGCCCGATTTCGGTACCGTCCTGATCATCCTGTTGACCCTCATGTGCATGGCGTTGTTTGCGGGTCTCGATCCCAGATTTATCATCGGCGTGCTAATCTTCGGCATTCTCGTGATCGTGATTGCGCTTGTCGCAGAGCCATACCGTATGGTGCGTATTCAGGTTGCCTTGAACCCTTGGGCCGACGAGTATGGTGACGGCTATCAGGCCACGCTTGCCATCATGGCCTTTGCCTCGGGCGGTCTGTTCGGCCGTGGCATCGGCAACTCAACCATGAAGTACTCGTATCTGCCCGAGGCGCACAATGACTACATCCTGGCCATCATTGGCGAGGAAGTCGGTTTTGTCGGAACCGTCCTGTTCTTCTTGGTGTTTGCGATGCTGATCTACTCGGCGTTTCGCATTGCCGAGCAGGCGACCGATCGTCGGGGCGCGCTTATGGCGTCTGGCTCCGCGGTCATTCTCGCGGTGCAGTTTTTGATTAACGCGCTTGGCATCCTCAACGTGTTTCCCATGACGGGCAAACCGTTGCCGTTTATTAGCTACGGCGGTTCGTCGATTATCGTGTCGCTTATGCTTGCCGGGTTGATTCTGCGCGTTTCGTACGAGAGCGCCCGCCGCGATGAGTATGACCGCCGCCGTGAGAGCTTTGCCGTTATGGACGAGAGCACCGCCGGCGTGGCCCATGTGCGCGGTGAACGACCTTCGCGTAGCGGCTTTACCGTTCTGGATGGCTCTGCGACCGAGCCGGCAGCTCGTCCACGTCCGCGGACGGCGCCGCAAGGTCGTCCGCAGCGCCCCAGCCCTCGCAGCGCGGGCGGCGGATATAATCGAATCGATTTGAACTCGGACCCGTCGGCGCGTTTGCGCACCGACGACCAGGGACCGCGTGTACGAAGGGACTACCATGACCGATAAGATGACCGTTGCTATTGCAGCCGGCGGCACGGCAGGACACATTAACCCCGCGCTCGCTTTGGCCGAGGAGCTGCATGACCGTGGCCACCACGTTGTGTTCGTGGGCCAGTCGCGCAAGCTCGAGGGTCGTCTGGTCCCCGAGGCTGGGTTTGATTTTGTGCCCATTACGGTCACGGGCTTCGACCGCTCCCGTCCCTGGACGGCGCTGACCTCGCTGTGGCGTGTCAACAAGGCCAAGCGTGCGCTCGCCAGTCATTTCTCAAAGGTCGGCAAGCCCGATGCTGCCATCGGTTTTGGTGCCTATGTCGAGGTTCCGCTGCTGGGGTGGTGCAAGGGCGCAGGCGTTCCGTATCTGCTACATGAGCAGAACTCTGTTCCGGGCCTGGCCAACAAGATGATGAACTCCCACGCCGCTCGCGTGTGCATCTCGGTGCCGGCAGCGCGCTCGGTCTTTGAGCGCGAAGGTGACCCTGACCACGTGCTCATGACCGGCAACCCCGTACGTCGCTCGGTGATCGAGGGCGATCGCGCTCGCGGTCGCAAGACGCTCGGCGTGCCCGAGGACGCGACGCTGCTGCTCGTCTTTGGCGGTTCACTTGGCGCCCAGCACCTCAACGAGCGCGCGGTTTCGCTCAAAAACGAGCTGCTTTCGCGCAAGAACCTCTATGTGTTGCATTCGACGGGTGCCGACGGCTTTGAGGAGACCGAGCGCGCTTTGGCGCTGACGCCCGAGGAGGCGAAGCGTTACCGCGTCCAGCCTTACATCGACAACATGGGCGATATGCTGGCTGCTGCCGATTTGGTGCTCTCGCGTTCGGGTGCATCGAGCGTGGCCGAGATCGCTGCGCTCGCCGTGCCCTCGATACTCGTGCCGTATCCGCATGCGACGGCCGACCACCAAACCACCAATGCCCGTTATCTGGTCGACGCCGGGGCCGGCGTGCTCTGTGCCGATGCCGATATCGACGGTTCTGCCTTTGCCGATGAGCTGCTGCACCTGGTCGATGACGCGGCAGAGCGCGACGTCATGCGTCAGGCGGCGCGTGGTCTGGCTCAGGATAGGGCCGCCGCTCTTCTGGCCGATGCGGTAGAGGGTTTGCGTTAGTTAGACGGGATATCGTCGGTCGCCCTCGCGCTGATGCGGTAGGTGCGGTACAGTTAACGGGTTACAGGCAGTGTTTACGCAAGGAGTACACGAGCACATGGCTGATTCCCAGACTGCAACCTCCGCGCCCGAGTTTAAGAGCGCCCACTTTATCGGTATCGGCGGCGCCGGCATGAGCGGCATCGCCCTCGTTCTGCACGAGCGCGGTTATGCCGTTACCGGCTCCGACCTTAAGACGTCACGTTATATCCGCCAGCTTACCCGCGCTGGTGTGAAGGTGCACGTGGGCCATGAGGCAGCCACGATCGACGAGGTCAAGCCCGACGTGGTTGTTGTCTCCACCGCTATTCCGGAGTCCAACCCTGAGCTCGTTCGCGCTCGCGAGCTTGGTATTCCCGTGTGGCCCCGTGCCAAGATGCTCTCTGCTTTGGGCCACGGCTACACCACCGTCGCTGTTGCCGGCACGCATGGCAAGACCACCACGTCTTCGATGTGCGCCACTATGCTCGACCGCATGGGTCTGGATCCGAGTTTCTTGATCGGCGGCATCGTCGAGGGCTATGACACGAACGGCAAGAACGGCTCGGGCGACTACTTTGTCGCCGAGGCCGACGAGTCCGACAGCTCCTTCCTGTTCCTGAACCCCAACGTGGTCATTGTGACCAACGTCGAGGCCGACCACCTCGATCACTACTCGGGTATCGAGGAGATCGAGGCAACTTTCGCCAAATTCATGAGCCTGGTGGGCGAGGACGGCACCGTCATCGTCTGCGGCGAGGACCCGCATCTGGTCGAGCTCGCCAAGTCGACGGGCCGTCACGTGCTTTCCTACGGCTTTGCCGAGAGCAACGACATCGTCTGCGTGCACCCGGATGTCAAGGGCATCCAGAGTGACTTTATCGTTCGCTTTGAGGACGGCACTGAGCACGCTGTGGAGATCAAGAGCAATCCCGGTCGCCACAACATGCTCAACGCCACGGCCGTGCTCACCGTCGCCCATGTCCTGGGCCTTGACATCGACGCCGCCGCCAAGGCGCTCTCGAGCTTTGAGGGCGTCCGCCGTCGCTTTACCCACGTGGGCGATATCGATGGCATCACCGTGGTCGATGATTACGGCCATCACCCCACCGAGATCAAGGCGACGCTTGCCGCCGCTTCGTCGCTGGGCTACAAGCACGTCGACGTCGTGTTCCAGCCGCACCGCTATTCGCGCCTGCAGGCCCTGTGCGACGACTTTGCCGATGCATTTGCCAATGCCGATAAACTGCTGCTGATTGATGTGTTCTCGGCTGGCGAGATGCCCATTCCGGGTGTCACCTCTAAGATGCTCGCCGATACCGTGCGCGCCAAGCATCCTGGCAAGGAGGTCGTGTACTGCTCCAGCCGTCTTGAGCTCAATCAGGAGCTCGAGCAGATGGTGGGCGAGGGCGACCTGCTGCTCACCATGGGTGCCGGCGACGTTACGACCGTCGGTCCCGAGTTCATTGAGTATCTGACTGCCAAGAAAGACGCTTAAGTCTAATGGGTCTGTTTAACGCCGTCATGGCGCTCTCGGGCATGATCGACACGGATGTGATCGAGGACGAGCGCCTTGCGCGTCATACGAGCTATCGTATCGGCGGCAAGGCCGACCTCTTTGTGACGTGCCATAGCTATCATGCCCTCCGCCGCGCCGTGGCGGTGCTCGATCGCGAGCAGGTGCCGTGGGTCATCATCGGCAAGGGCTCCAATCTGCTGGTTGCCGATGGCGGTTATCGCGGTGCCGTCATTTCGCTCGGACGTGAGTTTCAGCGCACGGTTGTTGCCGATGACGGTTGTACGCTGACGGTCGGTGCGGGCGTGATGTTTGCGCGCCTGGTCAACGATGCCCTGTCGCGTAGCCTCTCGGGCCTTGAGTTTGCCGTTGGCATTCCTGGTTCGGTCGGCGGTGCGATATCTATGAATGCCGGCCCGCGGACCGAGTGGATTGGCTCGCTGGTTGAGGATGTCGTAACGTTTGACCCGGCATCCGGTATCAAGCATTATGCGGGGTCCGAGATCACTTGGGGCTACCGCGAATGTAGCCTTCCCCGCAATGAGATCATCCTCGAGTGCGTGCTCAAGCTTAAACCGGCGCCCAAGGCCGACATTCGCGAGCGCATGGAGCGGTACCTTACAAGGCGCAAGCGTACGCAGCCCATGGGTCGCGCATCCTGCGGGTCGGTCTTTCGCAACCCGCCCGATGCGAGTGTGGGCAAGCTTATCGAGGATTGTGGATTAAAGGGTTTTTCAATTGGCGGCGCGGAAGTCTCGCCCGTTCACGCTAATTTTATCGTTAATAACGGAACTGCCTCGGCCGATGACGTTGCCGCGGTTATCAGACATGTGCACGGAAAGGTGAGGGAGGCGTATGGCATCGAGCTCAGACCGGAAGTTAAATTCCTCGGCTTCTAGAGCATCGAAACCCACCTTCCGCCGCGCCGGAGGGCGTTCCGGCGCGCCTGCCAAACCTCAACGCAATACCGTCGCGCACTCTAAGTCTGTCGGGCATGCTCGACAGGCCAGTCGTCCGGTCGTCGGCTCGCAGCTCGGTAATCGTCCGGCCGCAAAAAAGTCCTCGCGTCCCTCGGTGACGTCAAAGCCTGTTATGGGCGCCAAGCCTGCCCGTCCCATGGCAACTCCCAAGCCCTCGACGGGAACTAAAGCGGCGCGTCCAGGCCGCACGCTGGGCGCATCGAAACCGCGCTCGCTGACATCGGTGCCGGCTACCGCCAAGAAGCCTTCGAGTAAAAAAGGCTTCAACCCGTTATCTTCACTTGGAGCGATGGCAAATAAAACATCAGACGCCGCTTCTGTCGTTACAGGCAAAGGCAAAATCGTGGGCGGCGTTTTGGCCGTCTTGGCCGTGCTCGTCGTCGTTGTCATCGTGGTGATCAACTCTGGATTGTTTACTGCCACTGATATTCAGATTCAAGGCAGCGAGCATGTGACGAAGCACGATGCTATCCAGCTGATCGACTTGCCCGAGGGAACGTCGCTTTTTAACGTCGATCCCGACCAGATTACCGAGGATCTCAAGCAAAACCCGTGGGTCTCGGGCGTAGATGTCCAGCGCCAGTTTCCCCATACGCTTATCATCACGCCGACGGAGCGTAAAGTTATCGCCATTGCATATATCAGCTCCGACGACCTTGCCTGGGCTATCGGAGACGATGACACCTGGATCGCCCCGCTGTCGACGTCGGTCGAAGTGGACGACCAGGGCAACGTCATCACGACAGGGCAGGGCTCAAATACCTTGACCGGAATCGATGCCGCGCTGGCGCTCGCCAAGCATTATGGCGCGGTGTTGTTGACTGATGTCTCGACGGATGTCGCTCCGGTTTCCGGCCAGGCGGTGAACTCCAAAGCCGTTAAGGCCGGCCTGGATTATGTGCGTGGTTTTTCGAGCGAGTTCTTGGGACAAGTCAAGGATATTTCCACGCCTTCGGTCGAAGCCATCTCGGCAAACCTCAATAACGGCATTGAGGTGTCGCTGGGCGATTCGGGCGATATCGCCAAGAAGGAACGCGTAGTCACCAAGTTGCTTTCGCAGGTAGAGGGCGTAACGTATATCAATGTGCGCTCTCCGGGCAACTACACATTTAGAAATGCTCCGACCTCGTAGCGCTGGTTGATGCTTTGTTGAGGGGCCATACCACGCCGTTTATCTGGTTTGTTTGGTTTTCACGGTCAATTATTTGACTGATACGTTCATAATGTGCAAACATAATACGGTTTACCTTTGCATTTACTTTCAACCTGAAGGTTAATGTGCGCAGGGGTCGACCCATGCTATGGCTATAACCTTTGTTCGGAGGACCGACATGCACGAGACAGAGATCAACAACTACCTTGCCGTCATTAAGGTGGTCGGCGTCGGCGGCGGCGGTACCAACGCGGTTAATCGAATGATCGAAGAGGGCATCCGCGGCGTCGAGTTTGTTGCCATCAACACCGATGCTCAGGCACTCGCGATCTCTGATGCCGATATCAAGGTGCACATCGGCACCGACCTTACCCGCGGCCTGGGCGCCGGCGCCAATCCCGAGGTTGGCCGCAAGGCTGCCGATGAGTCCCGCGACGACATCGCCGAGGCGCTCGCTGGCGCCGACATGGTGTTTATCACCTGCGGCGAGGGCGGCGGCACCGGTACCGGCGCTGCTCCCATCGTTGCCGATATCGCGATGAACGAGGTCGGCGCACTGACCGTCGCCGTCGTGACCAAGCCCTTCACCTTCGAGGGCCGCAAGCGTAAGAAGAGCGCCGAGGAGGGCATCAAGACCCTCTCCGATTGCGTCGACACCATGATCGTCATTCCTAACGATAAGCTGCTCGACATCGCCGAGAAGAAGACCACCATGCTCGAGGCCTTCGCGATTGCCGATGGCGTCCTTTCCCAGGGCACCCAGGGCATCACCGACCTCATCACCGTCCCCGGTATCATCAACCTGGACTTCGCCGATGTTAAGACCATCATGAAGCAGGCCGGTACCGCCATGATGGGTATCGGTACCTCTTCTGGGGATACTCGTGCCGTCGACGCTGCCCAGCAGGCCATCTCCAGCCCGCTGCTCGAGAGCTCCATCGATGGTGCCACGCGCGTGCTGCTCTCCATCGCCGGTTCCAAGGACCTGGGCATCCAGGAGATCAGCGACGCCGCCGACGTTGTCGCCAACGCCGTCGACCCCGAGGCCAACATCATCTTCGGTACCGTTGTCGACGAGTCCCTGGGCGATCAGGTGCGTATCACCGTCATCGCTACGGGCTTCTCCGACTCCAACGTCAACCGTCAGGATGAGCTCTTTGCTGCTCAGCAGTCTCAGAGCAAGGCCGCTGCCTCCGCTGAGCCGCAGCGCACCGCTCCGGCTGCCAGCCCGGCTCAGGCCGCTCCGACCCGCAACGTCGGTGGTACCGAGCTGCCCAACTTTGGCAACGACCAGTTCGAGCTTCCCGACTTCCTGAAGCGCGGTAGCTTCTAGTTCGTTTTTCTCAACGACCTGCACGGGGTGTGTCCATTTGGATGCACCCCGTTTTGTTTCTCGTTTGTAAACGAAAGCCTCCAATCTCCTTACGTTCCCTTTACGTTTGGTCCCTACCGCTGCGGGTATCCTTTTAAGGAAGTATGACAGCCGTATAAACGCGGACTGCGCGGCGACGCCGCGGTACTTGTGTTATTAGGAGGCTTTAGTATGGCAGCACGTGCGGACAACGTTTCGCGTGTCGACCATGATGGAGTTACGTTGGTGGAGGGCGCGACATCCGATGTCCGCTTTGCCTTTACCGAGCGTACCGGTGGCGTTTCTGAAGATGCGTACTCCTCGCTCAACCTGGGCTCGCATGTAGGCGATGACCCCTTTGCTGTTCAAGAAAATCGTCGTCGAGCGCTCGAAGCTATGGGCGCCACTGAGTGCGAGCATAATCTGCTCGTGCCCAATCAGGTACATGGTGACCATATCGTTACGGTGACTTCGAACGGCGCCGACGATCTTGAGGCTGTTCGCGAGCAGATTGCCGAGGGCTGCGATGCCATCGTCTGTACGGCCCATGACGTGCCCGTGCTGCTCTGCTTTGCCGACTGCGCTCCCGTGGTGCTGGTGGCCCCTGGCGGATTTGCCGTGGTGCACTCCGGTTGGAAGGGCACGATTGCACGTATTTCTGCCAAGGCGTGCCAGGCGCTTTGCGATGCTGCCGGCTGCGATGCGAGCGACGTTTCCGCCTATATCGGCCCCCATATCTTGGCTGACGAATATGAGGTATCCCAGGAACTCATGGATCGCTTTGCCGTCGAGTTCTCTTGCATCGATGCGAGTGCCTCTCGCATGCTCGATCTTTCCGCTGCCATTTGTGAGGCGCTGGTAGATGCCGGTGTGGACGCGGATAATATCGTGGATACCCAGCTTTCGACTGTGCGCCAGAACGACCGCTTTTATTCCTACCGTAACGAGGACGGCACCTGTGGGCGCCATGCTGCGATCGGCGTGATGCTATGAGAAAGATCGTATCGGTCCTGAGCGCCGCTGTGCTTACGCTTACGCTGTGCGCCTGTTCTTCGGGATCTTCTACCTCTTCCATTACCGTGGCCGGCTCCACGACCTGCCTTCCTATCGCCGAAATTGCGGCAGAGGGCTTTAAGGAGGAGACCGGCATCGACGTGCTCGTTTCCGGTTTGGGCTCTTCCGCTGGCATCGAAGCCGTCAGCGCTGGCACGGCCGATATCGCCAGCTCCTCCCGTGGACTCAATGCCGACGAACAGGATCTGGGCCTGACTCCCATCGTCATTGCCCACGACGGTATCGCGGTCATCGTGAACGACGATAACCCGGTCGATAACCTCTCGACCGAGCAGCTCCGCGATATCTATGCCGGCAAGATTACTAATTGGAAAGAGGTCGGTGGCGAGGACCTGAAGATTCAGGTCATCAACCGAGACGAGGCATCCGGCACGCGTGAAGCATTCCGCACCATCGTGATGGACGGCACCCCGTTCGATCGCCGCTCGGCCGTTCTTTCGGGCACGGGCCAGGTGCGCGACGTGGTATCTCGTTCGCACGGTGCCATTGGCTACATTTCGCTGGGCTTCGTCGATAGCCTCAACGCCAAGACCTCGGTCAAGGCCGTCTCGGTCAATCATGTTGAGGCGTCCGAGAAGACGGTCGCGAGCGGCGGCTATCCCATCTCACGCGACCTTTACTTCTTTGTGAAGGGTGCGCCTTCGCAGCAGGCGCAGGATTACATCGACTATGTGACGTCCGAAAAGATGGACAAGCAGATTCGCGAGGCGGGCTTTATCCCCGTCACCAACGACGAGAAGGGGAGTGAGTAGCATGGAAGCACAGGAAAACTCCCAGACTGAGCAGAATGGTCAGGCGCCCAAGAAGCGCGAGCTGGCGCTCGTATCGCGCAGCACCTATATCAAGGAGAAGGCGCTGCAGTGGATCTTCTTTGCCTGCGCGTTCTTGGCGGTTGTTACCGTCATCCTGATTTTTGTCTTTACCACGTACTCGGCGCTGCCCGTCTTTACCGACATCGGTCTGGCGGACTTCTTTAGCTTTACGTGGGCGCCCTCTGAGGGTCACTACGGCATCGTGTCGCTGCTTGCCGGCTCGGGTCTGGTGACCGTCGGCGCGCTCGCCATGGGTGTGCCCCTAGGCGTGGGCACGGCCGTGTATCTGGTCGAGATCGCCAGCAAGCGCGTGCGCAAGCTCATCAGCCCTGCCGTTGACCTGTTGGCCGGCATCCCTTCTATCATCTATGGCTTCTTTGGCATGATCATCATCCGCCCGTTTATCGCACAACTGACCGGCGGTCTTGGTTTTGGCGCGCTGACGGCGTGGTTCGTGCTCGCCATTATGATCGTGCCCACCATCACGACGCTTACCATCGATGCTCTCAATTCCATTCCCATGGGCATTCGCGAGGCATCGTATGCCATGGGCGCCACCAAGTGGCAGACTATCTATAAGGTCGTGTTACCTGCCGCCAAGCTGGGTATCGTGGATGCCATCGTGCTGGGTATGGGCCGTGCCATCGGCGAGACCATGGCCGTGCTCATGGTCGTGGGTAACGCCCCGGTTATTCCCGACAGCATTGCGAGCCCCATCTCGACGCTCACGAGCCAGATTGCGCTCGACATGAGCTATTCCTCGGGTCTGCATCGCTCGGCGCTGTTCGGCATGGGCGTGGTCCTGTTTATCATTTCCGCCACGCTGGTGGGCATCGTCCGCCTGGTTTCCAAGAAGAAGAGGGGGTAGGCTATGTCCGATTCCGTTGACACGACGGTCGATACGACCTCGTCGCGCGAGCGCATCAAGCGTGCCCTTTCCCACGGCAAGAAGGGCCGCATCAACAAGGACCTGTCCAACAAGATCATGCTTGGCGTGTTCCGTGCCGCGGCATACATCACCACGCTGGTGCTGGTCGCTATCATCGCCTACGTGGTCATCAACGGCCTGCCACACATCTCGCTCGACTTTATCTTCGGTTGGCCCCAGGGCGTCAACGCCGAGGGCGGAATTTGGCCCACGATCGTCTCGACCGTCTATGTGACGGCGCTCGCCATGCTTATCTGCACGCCGATTGCTGTGCTGGCAGCCGTCTATCTGGCCGAGTACGCCAAGCAGGGCAAGGTCGTCGAGCTCATTCGCTACGCTGCTGACGCTTTGGCCTCGGTGCCCTCCATCGTTATGGGCCTGTTTGGCTACGCCTTGTTTGTCGAGGCCATGGGCCTGGGCCTTTCGATGGTCTCGGCCGCTCTGGCGCTCGCGCTCTTGATGCTTCCCATCGTCATGCGCACCACCGAAGAGGCCATTCGCGCCGTCCCGCGCTATATCCGTTGGGGCGCGTACGGCCTGGGCGCCACCAAGTGGCAGGTTGTCTCCAAGATTGTGCTTCCTTCTGCCTTTGGCCGTATTGCCACGGGCATCGTCCTCGCCATCGGCCGCGCCATTGGCGAGACCGCGGTGGTGCTCTACACCATGGGCCAAGCCATCAATCTACCTATTTCGCCGCTCGATTCCGGCCGCCCCATGACGGTTCACCTGTACCTGCTTGCCAACGACGGCATCAACATGAACGCAGCCTACGGCACCGCGCTCTTGCTGATGGTGATCATTCTGGCCTTCAACCTGTTTGCGCGCTTCCTGTCGCGCAAGCGTCGCTAGTTAAGGAGTCCCATGTCCGTTTATCAGTCCGCTCCCACGCTGGAGCAAGCGGCCATTACGGCCAAGGATTTCAACTTTTGGTACGGTGACTTTCATGCGCTGACGGGGCTTGACCTCAACATCGCCAAAAACGCCATCACCGCCTTCATTGGCCCTTCGGGCTGCGGCAAGTCGACGTTTTTGCGCTGCATCAACCGCATGAATGATCTGATCGAGGGTACGCGCGTCGAGGGCACCATGACGCTCGACGGCAATGATATCTATGCCGAGGGCGTCGACCCGGTCGACCTCCGTCGTCGCGTGGGCATGATCTTTCAGCAGCCCAACCCGTTTCCCAAATCCATCTACGAGAATGTCGCCTTTGGCCCTCGTCTGCAGGGCGTGACTAGCAAAAGCGACCTCGATGACATCGTGGAAGAATCGCTCAAGCGCGCCAACCTCTGGAAAGAGGTATCCAATCAGCTCAACAAGGATGGTTTGGCGCTCTCGGGCGGTCAGCAGCAGCGTCTGTGCATCGCGCGCGTGCTTGCGGTGCAACCCGATGTTCTCCTGATGGACGAGCCCTGCTCCGCCATCGACCCCACGTCCGTCTCTAAGGTCGAGGATCTGATGGCCGAGCTGGCGCCCGAGATGACGATCATCATCGTCACGCATTCAATGCAGCAGGCAGCTCGTATCAGCGACTACACCGCATTCTTCTTGCAGGAAGTTGCCGGCGAGCCCGCCACGCTCATCGAGTATGGTCAAACCGACGCGATCTTCACCAGCCCGGTGGACTCGCGGACGGAAGACTATATCACCGGCCGCTTTGGCTGATCGGTGCGACTAGTCCCAAGCCGATCGGACCTAGTCCGGTGCGTATTCACTGTGCGGGCGGCATGACCGCACCCAACTGATTGGAGTGAACCATGCGCAAACTGTTTTCCCGTCAGCTCGTCGAGGCCCGTCACGAGATGCTGAGCATCTATGAGGCCGTCGATCTGGCCCTCCACGATGCCGTGAAGGCCTATGTGACCGACGACCGCAAGCTCGCCACCAAGACCAAGAAGCGCACGCTTTCGATTGACGCGCGCTGCGCCAACCTGGAGGCCGTCTGCTACAACCTGATCGCCACGCAGTCACCGGTTGCTTCCGACTTCCGCCTGCTTCAGACGATCATCTACGTCGACTTTAACCTGCAGCGCATGACCGATAAGGTCCGTCAGATCTGCCGTGCCACGCGTCATATGATCAAGGCCGACATCTCGCTGCCCCAGGAGCTTGTCGGCACGGTCGAGGCCGAGGCTGAGGCCGTGTACCAGGTGCTAGGCTCGTCGCTTTCTGCGCTCGTCACCAACGACATGTCCATCATTTGCAACCTGGCCGTCGAGGACGAGCCGGTGCATGCGGCATACGAGAAGTTCTTCCGCACCTTTAACCGTATGGATACGGGCGACTTTATGGACGATGACAGCAACTACGACGACCTGCGCCGCGCCATCATGGTTTCGCGCTACTTGGATCGCATTGCCTCGATCTCTATCGATGCCGCCTGCCGTCTGACCTTCCTTTTGACCGGACAGCGCATGACTGCCGGCGATATCGCCCGTGTGGACGAGGATGAGCTCGAGAGCATGCGCGTGCCTTCGGGCGAGGGTGTTATCATGAGGCCCGCCGTCGACGCGCGCTACGTTGCCAAGGTGCCCGCCAACGAGGTCAGCGAGGGTCTTCGCTACCTGCTCGATCATCTTGAGGACGAGGACGATGGCGAGGACGACGAGGAGTAAGTGACCCCGTTCGTCGAAAGATTGTAAATACCTAAGTGAGCGCGGCCTTGCACATGCGGGACCGCGCTCTTGCGTTAGCATGGGACTACTTGTTTGGCTGTCAGCGGAGGCGATTGGCAATGGATAACTATTTGGACTTGATGCGCGCTCGCCGCGAGCAGATTCTGGAACGTTTTTATGCGGCGCTCGATCGCGCGGGCCGCCCCCACGACGCCGCGCGCCTCATTGCCGTGTCCAAGACCGTTGGTGTCGATGAGACCGTTGCCGCCATCCAGGCGGGGTATCGCCATTTTGCCGAGAACCGCCCGCAGGAGCTGGTTCGCAAGCTCACGGGTCTGGCGGAGCATCCGGAGCTGCCCGAGGTGCGCTTCGATATGATCGGCAACCTGCAGATCAATAAGATCAATGCGGTGCTTGGCTCAGCCGAGCTGATTCACTCGGTGGGTTCGCTGCATCTGGCGCAGGCGATCTCGAGCCGTGCTGTCCGCAAGATTGAGGCAGGCGAGCTCGCCGGCCTCCAGCGTGTGCTCATTGAGGTCAATGTGAGTGGTGAGGAGTCGAAGGGAGGCTTTTCGCCCGATGAGATTCGCGCCGCCGCGGGTGAGCTTGCGGAGCTTGAGGGAATTTGCGTGCAGGGGCTTATGACTATGGCGCCCCGGGGGAATAAGGATGTGGCACGCCGCACCTTTGCGGGGCTTCGTGAGCTGAGGGATGAGCTGGAGGCGGCGCATCCCGATTTGAACCTGCCTGAGCTTTCCTGCGGCATGAGCGAGGACTTTGAGCCTGCCCTTGAGGAGGGCTCTACGCTCGTTCGCCTGGGCAGGGTAGTATTTAGCCCGGAGTTTGCAGTAAAATAAGGCTCTGAAGTGCGCACTGATTATCGGGGCGCCTGCACTAAACCGCGAGAGGACACAACCATGGGCTTCCTTGACGAGATTAAAAATAAGATGCACCTGGGCGGCCAGCAGGGTTACGACCAGGGTTATGGCCAGGACGACGACTACGGCTACGATGACGGCTATGACGATGGTTATCAGGGCAACGGCTACAGCGGTGCTTCGGGCGAGGGCTTCTACACCCAAGACGAGCCGAGCAACGGCCTGCTTGGTCAGACGCGCCGTGGTGAAGCTGAGTCGGTTGCCGTGTATACGCGCTCCGGTCAGCTGGTCGGCGATGACTCCCGCCATGCCACGACGTATAACCCGCCTTCGCGCTCGCAGGACAGCGTTGCGAGCGGTTATCGTCCTGGTGCCTATGACACGCCGTCGAGCTACGCCGAGAACACCCGCGCCCGTGCCGCCGCTGCGCCCGCGCCTGCGCCGAGCGATGCCTCGGCCTATGCGAGCAATATCATCAACGCCACGCCGCAGCTGCCGGCCTATGTCCTGCGCCCCGAGAGCTATGACGACGTGGAGACCGTGGTACGCCGCGTTCGCACCAAGCAGCCTGTCGCACTGATTTTTGTGGGCGTACGCACCGAAGTTGCCAAGCGCGTCTTGGACTTCTCTTACGGCTTTGCCTGCGGTCTGGGCGCCACGGTCAAGGAGGTGGGCGACCGCGTGTTCATGGTGCTGCCCGCCGGTTGCGAGGTCAAAGATTCCGATCTCAAGAAGCTTCGTGCCGACGGCTACCTTAAGTAAAGACAAGACGAGGAGATTCCCATCAACATCTACACTATCGTCCAGCTGGTCAACACGCTGTTCAACTTCTATTCCACGCTCATTGTCGTCTACTGCTTTATGACGTGGATTCCCATGAAGCAGGGTGGTTTGCTTCAGGATATTGCCGCGGTGCTTGATAGCGTGTGCGGTCCGTGGCTCAACCTGTTCCGTCGTTTCATCCCGCCGATGGGCGGTATCGATTTTTCGCCGGTCGTTGCGATTATTGCGTTACAGTTGGTGCAGAGGCTGGTTCTGCAGCTTCTTATAGGTATACTCGTGTAGAACTGACTTAGTAACTTACGTCGGGCGTGTAGCGCCGAGGCGATGAAAAAGGAGACTTGTTATGGCTATTACCCCTGCAGACATCCAGGCTCAGACTTTCTCTGAGGCCAAGCGTGGCTACGATCCTGCCGAGGTCGACGTCTTCTTGGAGACACTGTCCTCCGAGGTTGACGCTATGCTCGCTAAGATCGTCGACCTTAAGGGTCGTCTGACTGCTACCGAGCAGCAGCTTGCCGATGCGCAGGCTCAGCTTGCCCAGGCTCAGGATGCCACCGCCCAAGCCGTTCCTGCCGCCCCCGTGGCTGCTCCCGCCCCTGACTTCTCCGCTCAGGAGCGCCAGATTTCCGCTGCCCTGATCGCTGCCCAGCAGACCGCTGAGACCATCGTCAACGATGCCAACGAGAATGCTGAGCGTATCCGCAACGAGGCTGACGCCAAGGCCCGCGAGGTTATCCGCCAGGCTCTGACCGAAAAGCAGGCCGAGCTCGAGGAGATCGATCGTCTCAAGGCTTCCCGTGAGGAGTTCAAGGCCGAGTATCTCAAGCTCATCCAGCACTTCATGGACGATGCCCAGAACTCCTTCCCGGGCGACCTCATGGCCTCCACGCCGGTCGGTTCTGCCGCTTCTCCTGCGGTGACTGTTCCCGCCGAGCCGCTGCCCGTCGCTGACCCGGTTGTCCCCGTGGCCGATCCCTTTGCCCCGATCGACAACTTTGCTGCCGACGACCTGGACTAGCATCAGAGCTACAATCTAGTGTCCTTAAGAGGAGCTCGCACCTGCGGGCTCCTTTTTTGTGGCTGTATACGGGTTGGGAAACAAAACGCCGAGCTCTGCATGCGATAGGACAGAACTCGGCGAAGGGCGCGTGGTAAAAGGTAGATTTTAAGGTATGTCTAAAAACTACTTGAGGAGGAAGTTGGAGAGGGGAATAGTGCGGGCCTCGCGATGCTCGGGATCGGCGATGTGGTCGGCGGGATAGCCACAGACGAGCATGTGATAGGGATAGACGCCCTTGGGCAGATTGAACTGCTCCTGTGCCACCTCAGGCTTAAAATGGCATACCCAGCACGTTCCCAGGCCCTGCTCGGTGGCCTCCATCATCATCTGGTCGCACACGATGGACGTATCGATTTCACTGGAATTCATCTGGTCATACGGGCGTACCCAAGCATCATCGGTAACGCTGCAAATAAGGAAGACAAGCGGAGCTCCAAAGATAGACCCATCACGAGCAAACCGAGGCTGACAAGCAGCAGCCTTCTCCAACAGCTCAGGCGTATCCAGCACCATCACACGGGCTGGATGATTATTACAAGCAGAAGGAGCAATACGCCCAGCCTCAACAATGGCATCCACCACAGCTTGCTCAACAGAACGATTCTCAAACTCGCGACAAGAATACCGAGACCGAGCCAGATCAAAATAAGACATACAAGCCCTCCAACAATTAAAAATCAAACAAACCCAAAGTAACCCAAACAGTACCCAAAGCAGCAATCAGCCAAACGCTCATCAAGGGCCAAAGTGTCCGAACGGGTACCATAGGTCCCTTCAGGCAAACCCCCATCGCGCTAAATCTATCAGCCAAAGTTCCCAATGGTGGTACGTAAGGCGAAGGGCCGGCCACGGTTTACTTTCGAACGACTCTGCAAAGCAGCCGGAGTGAGAAAGCAAACCGTGGC
>CALHWR010000100.1 GCA_938036665.1 uncultured Collinsella sp.
TTATGTGTCGACCGCTTTTCCAACGTATCCTCCGTCACGACAGGTAAGAGCGAAGGATGATGAGCCAGCGTGGCTGCTCGAGATAAATGATATCGGCAGGAACCCCCACAGGAACATGGCCCCCAAAAAGCAGGCCGGCGTCTGCGGGGTTGACCAGGCGGATTGCCCACACCGCAACCAGCAGCAAGCATATTGCGACCAGCGCCGCATCGATTGTCTTTCGGGTGCGCGAAGTTGTGACATAGTCCCTGGCGCACGCCAGCGCAAACATAGGGGGAACCATCCAAAACAGCGGATGATACGCAAGCGCGGCACGCCAATCGAGCCCAAACGCCGCGAGCCACGCGCGCGTCATGCCGCAGCCCGGGCACGGAATGCCCGTAAGCGCCCTAAACGGGCAGCCGATGCCCGTCACATACAGCACAAGGCACGACAGCGCCAAGATAGCGGCGAACAAAAGGGCGCGGCGGAATAGCCCCGCCGTGCCCCTTGTCTTGGACCGTGCTTGTGAATCCGAGTTGCTACGCACGTGCCGTAACCTGCGCAGTGTAGGCAGCCGCCATCGCGTTGACGTTCTTGACGATCAGATAGAAACCAATAATCGGTCCGATGCCGCACTGCAAGGCGCCGATCAGCTGCCACAACAGAAGCGTCGTGCCGCTCTCGGCAATGGTAAGACCATAGCGAGGACCGTTGGCCTGGATGCGATTGCCGAAACGGTATGTCCACCACAGGCCATAGATGCCGCAGGTAATGAACGACAGCAGGATTGCAATCAGGTAGTTGGGCATATCGTCCCCGTCGCCCGAGCACATAGTTGCGACATCCTCAGATATTTTGTAGTACGCATAGATGCCGTAGATACCGCACGTGACAATAGCGAGCAGCAGTATCATGCCAAAGTTACGATCGAGCTCAACCGCACCGGGCATGGGTGGCGGTGTGGGTGCGCCCTGAGGCGCAGGCTGAGGTGCCGGGGCGGGCTGAATCTGTACCGGCTGAGGCTCAGACGCGGCAGCCGACGTAGCGTTGACGGGCTCGCCGCAAGCAGGACAAAACTTTGCATCATCCAAAACGGGTGCTCCGCAATTTTCGCAAAACATAGATCCTCCTTCCCATAAGACGACATGCGTCTTTGGTCTCACATGCCGCATCCCAACGGGATACCTTCAATCACGCCGGGTCGATTACCAAAATGAAGGCAACCAACCCGGCGGCATCGGCTAAAACGGACCATGGCCTTAGGCACTCTGGACCGCAGCCCCCCTCAAGCTATTCGGCCTGGTCTTCTTCGGGCTGATCGGTCGCTGCCTGATCGCCCTTATCGCCCAACGCCGGCGCAGTCTGCTCAGCAGGTTCGCCAACAGGCGGGCACTCCTGCTCGGGAGCAGAACTCGGCGCGGGCGACGTTGCAGGCGCAGGTGCGGGTGCCGGCTCAGGCACAGGCGCCGGCTCGGGTGCAGGCTCAGGCGCAGGCTCAGGCGCAGACTCGGG
>CALHWR010000101.1 GCA_938036665.1 uncultured Collinsella sp.
AGACGTATTTGTCGATTTTTACTTGACGGAACACACCTGCTCTTCTCGGCAGCCGTCATCTGCGGCTTATAGGACAAAATGTGTGTCCCGATAGAACATCCGTTTCCATCCATTAATCCAGCCAGAACGGGTACGGGTCCCTGTGGTGGAGGTCCTCCCACACGGCCCTGTCGCCCCATTCCGGCCCTCCGTCCTCGCGTGACGGCGAGGCGGAGTAGACGCTGAACAGGAAGTCGATGTCCGCGTCGGTCGGCATCGTGGCGAGCTTCTCGCGCGCCGTCCTCGCGCCCCCCGAGTGCGCGTGGCACCACCAGAACACCGCCTTCACGCGCTTGACCGACGTCAGCCCCCGGTGGTTGCGCAGGACGGCCCTCATCTGCGAGTTCACCCCTCCCTCGATCATGTTGTTGGTCGACGGCAGCGGGCCGGCCTTGGCAAGGGCGGGGTCGAGGTAGGTGAACAGCGTCCCCGCCGACACCAGCGACGACAGCGACGAGCGCGCCCGCCTCAGCCTCTCGTGGGTGTAGACCCTCCTGCCGTCCACCACGGTCCTGTCCTCCAGGAAGTCGGCCCAGAACCCGCACCAGTCGAGGTAGCGCTCGACCCAGAGCTCGGCCTGGTGCAGCGTCTCGATTCCCATGAGGTCGCGCGCGATGAGGTAGAGCTCGCGCCCCGCCTGGAGCTTCGGCCGCGTCGTCGTGTAGCGCTTGACCTGCGAGAAGGCGTGGAAGGTGCATCTCTGGACCCTGGTGCGCGGCCAGGTCTCGCGCACGGCCTTGGCGAACCCGCTCCCGCCGTCGGTGACGACCACCTCGGGCGCCGGGATCGGCGCCATGAGGGCCGACCACGCCCTCGAGTTCTCCGACCTTGCCATGTACCAGGAGACCACCCTCTCGCCGCTGCAGCATATGAGCACCACGAGGTCGCGCGCGACCCAGATCCCGTCGACGTAGAGCACGCGGTGCAGCTCGCCGTCGGGGACGGGCATGGGCCAGACCTCCCAGAACTCGGCCGTCCTGCGCCTGAAGGACCGCCCGCCGCCCGGCATCGCCGCCTAGGAGTCCTTGGAGAGGAGCCACCCGAGGAACTCGTCCAGCCTCGTCGCCGTGTCGTCGTACCTCACCGTCGTCGACGCGCCGCAGGCCGTGCACCTCCACCGCTGGGACCCCGATGAGGTCCTGCCGTTGCGCTTGGTCCGACCGCCGCAGTAGGGGCAATAAACGGCCTTCATGGGCACCTCTTCCGAAAGGGTATTTAACGGTTCCGGAAAAGGTTATCTACCTGCGGTAACGATAGGCAACCGGACACACATTCTGTCCGAGCGGTTAAAAGCGGGCACGGAATTTAAACGGCTGAAAAAGGGGCATCGACCTGCGCCGATGCCCCCAACGTGGACACACATTTTGTCCTATAAGCCTCATCTGCGGGAGGAACTGCCTCGTCAGCTGGGTGAGCACGTCTTCCATTGCAACCTCCATCTCTCCTGATGATGGAATTGTCGCAACCGGGGCCCCGTCGCGTGTACTGCGTGCAGGACACTTATCCAAAGTGGTCTAACACAACGCTTATGTGGGACTGCATCTCAATGTATGACGTGACACCCACTCAGCGCAAAAAATAAAAGGGCGCCCTGGTTTCCCAGAGCGCCCTTCTTAGAACAAGATTGTTGCGTTGCAGCAAATGCTACTCGGCAGCAGCCTCAGTCTCGACCTCGGCGGTCTCGGCCTCGGCGACCTCAGCGGCCTCCTCGACCTCAGCCTCGGCAGCGAGCTCCTCGGCGGTAACGCCGACGAGAACGACAACCTCGGCCTTGATCTCGCGGTACAGCGAGATGGCAACGGTGTGGGCACCGGCAACCTTGATGGGCTTACCGAGCTCGACGCGCTTGCGGTCGATGTCCATACCGAGCTGAGCCTTGATGGCGTCAGCGATCATAGCGGCGGTAACGGAGCCAAAGAGGATGCCCTCGTCGCCGACCTTGACGTCAACGGTGACCGTCTTGCCCTCAAAGGCAGCCTTGGTCTCATTGGCGGTAGCCAGACGGACGGCCTCGCGCTTGGCGATGTTGTTGCGACGCTCGTCAAGCTGCTTGAGGTTGCCCTTGGTGGCGGCAACAGCGAGCTTCTTGGGGAACAGGAAGTTCTCAGCGTAACCCTGAGCGACCTCTACGACGTCACCCTCGCCGCCCTTGCCCTTGATCTCATCGAGAAGAATAACCTTCATGATGCGTCTCCCTTCTTAGCCGCGATCGCGGTTGCCACGAGAGGAAACCACGGGGACGGTGTACGGCAGGAGAGCCATCTCGCGGGCGCGCTTGATGGCGTTGGCGATGTCATGCTGATGCTGCGTGCAAGCGCCAGTGACGCGACGGGGCTTGATCTTGCCACGGTCGGTCATGTACTTACGGAGAAGCTGAGTGTCCTTATAGTCGATGAACTCAGTGTTCTCCTTGCAGAACTGGCAGTACTTACGACGCGGCTGACGTGCAGAAAAATCATTAGCCATGTCAAAATACCTTTCATTTGGCTACTTCGGCGAACCGAAGCCGCCTCTCACTCAAAAATAGGTGAACAACCCTTAGAACGGGATGTCCTCATCGTAGACGTCGACCGCGGGCGGCGTAGCCACCGGTGCGGCAGGACGTGCTGCGGGCGCGGGAGCTGCGGGGGCGTAACCGCCCTGATCGTAGCCGCCCTGGCCACCACGGGAGCTCATAAACTCGATCTCATCGACGATGACCTCAAGCTTGCTCCGGCGCTGACCGTCGCGCTCCCAAGAGCTGTAGCGCAGCTTGCCCTCGATCGCGACCTTGTTTCCCTTTGCCAGGAAACGGCTCACGGCCTCGGCGCGGGTGCCGAACATGGTGCAGTCGACAAAGTTGGGATAGTCCTCCCACTCGCCAGTCTGCGCGTTGCGGCGACGATCGTTCACGGCGACGCCAAAGGACAGAACCTGGGTTCCGCCGGCGGTGGCGCGCAGCTCGGGATCACGCGTGAGGTTACCGGTGATGTTCACTCGATTGATGCTCATAACTCACTACTTCCTCTTGGGGCACAAGCCCAGTCCAAAACGACAGTCTTACTCCTGGTCGTCGCGACGGACGATCATGTGGCGGACCACAGCGTCGGTGATGCGCAGGACGCGATCAAGCTCGGCGATCTGGGTAGGATCTGCGTGGAAGTTGATGAGGGTGTAGTCACCATCGGTGAGGTCGTTGATCTCGTAGGCGAGCTTGCGCTTGCCCCACTCGTCAACGGAGTCGACCTTGCCAGCGCCCTCAGCGATCGTGGTATCGATACGCTTCATAACAGCGAGACGAGTCTCGGGGTCGAGCGACGGGTCAACAAAGAACAGCAGTTCATAAGCCTTCATATTGTCACCTCCTCTGGGCAAATGTGGCTTCAGGTCGTGAAGGTGCGCCTGAAGCAGGAAAAGACTTGGTAATAATATCTTTCAACCTCCTAGGCTGCAAGAATATGCAGCTACAACCTCATGACCTCCACATATGTCCATGCTCACACGGCACTTCATGCGCATTCCAACCAAATGCTGACCAAATGCTTGACGGATCTGTGTTCAAGATACGGTGCCGTGGGGACAAGCTGAGCCAAGCCGCAGGTCAGCGGGCACAAGGCTGTGGTCGCAAAATGCATACCAGTGGCCCACAGCACCACCCAAAGATTTTTAAATTCATTGCCAAGTCGCTTATGAATACCCCTTTTGAACAATTGAGTTAATCAACCACGCTGGTCGGAAGCCGTTTTTTGGCACCTCAAACCCCACTGCAACGACAAGCGCGGCCAAGCGTTTTAAAAAATGCCAACTTTTCTGTTTGCACTTTGCGGTTCCTCGTGTATACTGACTTTCGCATTTAACGGAGAGTTGTCCGAGTGGCCGAAGGAGCACGATTGGAAATCGTGTAGGCGTCAAAAGCGTCTCCAGGGTTCAAATCCCTGACTCTCCGCCAGTTAATTCCAAAGCAGGCCTTCGAGCCTGCTTTGTTTTTACCCCACGCGGAGGGGTGGCAGAGTGGTTGAATGCGGCGGTCTCGAAAACCGTTTGGCCTGTATAAGGTCACGAGGGTTCGAATCCCTCCTCCTCCGCCATTTTGGTTGAGAAAGCTCCCGAAAACGGGGGCTTTTTTGTTTAGAGTCCCTTACAAGCAAATACGGCGGAGGAGGAGGGATTCGAACCCGCCCTTCCCTCAAAAACATGTACGTCAGCCTCCAAAACCGACATTTTTCGAC
Organism: uncultured Collinsella sp.; assembly: GCA_938036665.1. GTDB lineage: Bacteria > Actinomycetota > Coriobacteriia > Coriobacteriales > Coriobacteriaceae > Collinsella. Next base: position 4,248 of record CALHWR010000101.1, read on the forward strand.
ATCTTTGAAGGCTGACGTACACGTTTGGATTGAGCTCACGGGAGTGGCACTATTCGGAAGGCGCCTCTTCGTCTCGCATACCTTTCCAGTTGCGGATAAGAGCCTTGCGTAGTTCGTTTTGCTCTCGCTGGTGCCCGGTGTCGGTACAGCGAGGCATGCCGAGTGCTTCGCGAATGTTGTTCATGGCGCGGTGAAAGGCGAGTTGGCTGCCGAACTGAGCCGAAGTGAGCGTAACGATTCGATATCCCATTTGGGAGAGAACGGCCTCTCGCTCCGCATCTGCTCCTTTGCGCTCGAACTCATCGTGAAAACCGCCCTTATATTCGATACCGAGCTCCCTGCGCTTGTAGGTAACGAGCGCATCGATTTTAAGTGTTCGAGCTTTGGCGCAATGCCAGAGACGTTGAGGGATCTCGAGTGGTTTGTTGAGTTCGATACCTCGGATGCCAACGCCGCCTTCGCTTGTTGGGAGTGAGAGGGCGATTGCCGAAGCGGTCTCCATAGGCGAGGCCGAGCGATCGTAGATATGCCTGAGCGCGAGCCGTGCACGTGTGGCACCGGGTTTGCCGGGATGCCGATCGAGCAGTTCGATTATTTCATCCTTGGAGGTGGTGGCTGGTTGCTCGGTATAAGGGTCGGCGGGATTGAGCCTCATGCGATAATCGCCGCAAACTTCATAGCCATATTCGAGATATTCGATCCTATCCATCCACTCGGCAGCGAGCACGAAGGTGAAGGCTTCGTCGGTGATGAAGATTCCGGGCGTCAACTCGTTAATATGCTCGTAGGGAAGATTTTGTCCAAGAATGTGGCAAATGACGCCTTTGGTGCGAATTCGCTCGAATTCGAATACAACCGAGATATCGATAGTCTTGAGCATATCGGACGGAATGCCGCAGTCGATAAGTGCCTGTCGTATGCGCGCAACGCGTTGTTGGGTGGAGATGCCTTGTGCGCCTATCTGGTAGTCGTGCCGCGCAAGAGACTGAACCAAATTCTGGGGTGCATGATGAACAAGCCATGCGGTTTTATGCGAAATGAGAACAGGGGTATCCATTGAGGGCCTCTCGCTCTGAGCCGGTATCCAACTCTTATGTCCGTTGAAGTGGGGAAATATACCGGATGTGAGTAAATCAACTCACTCATGCTGTGAACCCAATCCAAACATGTACGTCAGCCTCCAAAGATGTCGAAAAATGTCGTTTTTGGAGGCTGACGTACATGTTTTGGACCCCTGGCATTCCAGTAACGCCACGCCCGCGCCCAGTCCCTACCGTTTGCCGAGCAATAGGGTCTCAATCGCCTCCAACCATGTACTATGTACGGGCATTGTTCAAACCCGAGAATCAAAGGACCTCATCTTGCCCGTCGTCGCCGCTATGACTGTTACTTCACACGCCTCGGATGCCATGGTCGCTATCCCATTTTGGCTCGAGATGTTCGCCGTTGTCGCGGCATCGATCTCGGGCGTGCTGGTCGCTCGCGAGCACAAGCTCGACCTGGTGGGCGCGGTCGCGCTCGCGGTGGTCTGCGGTCTGGGCGGCGGTCTTTTGCGCGATATGACGCTCCAGGTCGGCAACGTCTACATCCTCAACCAGCCCATGGCACTACCGCTCTCCATCGCCACAGCCGCCATCATCTATATCTTCCCGGCAATCGTCGATAAGCCCGAAAAACTCATTCCCCTGCTCGACATCATCTCGGTCGGCATCTATGCGGCCACCGGCGCGGACAAGGCGCTGGTCTACGGATTTGCACCCGCCGTGTGCATCATGATGGGCTTTTTCACCGCCGTGGGCGGCGGCATGCTGCGCGACGGCTTTATGGGCGTGGTCCCGGGCATTTTCCAACGCACCAACTTCTATGCCATCGCGGCCATCGCCGGATCGGCAAGCTATGTAGCCCTCGTCATGAGCGGCCTCATGAGCAATGTTGCCGCGCTGGTCGTATGCGTTGTGGTGACCATGGGGCTGCGTTGGCTATCACTGCGCTTTGACATTAAAAGCCCTACCGAGGAAGACATCGCGCGCTTTTTGCACCGTAAAAAGTAGGTAGCACAGCACAACCCCTCGAAATGCAACCGAGAGATTCTTTTAGAGCGCCCGCGCGTTGGGTACCCTGTTAGATACCTGTCGAGTATCTAACGAAGGATTCACTATGCCTTGCAACCAAGTACCGTCGATCCGGCGCCACAAAGCGCAGGCCCGCATCACCATCCTATTCGCGCTGATTGCGCTCGCGCTCACCGCACTTCCCACGGTGTCGTTCGCCGGCACCGACACCGCGGGAAACGTGCTCGCAACCGAAGTTGACTCAACTCCGTCCGGTATCGAAGGCGACCTGTACTGGGCCGGCCAAAGTCTCAACCTAGACGACGCCTCCATCGGCCGCGATATTATCGCGGCGGGTGAGAACCTGTCGATTCGCGATTGCACCGTAGGCGGCGCCGTTCGTCTGGCGGCACGCACCATCGATATCGCCAAAACCGCAATCGATGGCAGCGTCACGGTGGCCGGCCAGCACGTCGTGCTCAACACCGGCAGCACCGCCAACTGTTTTTACGCGGCAGGCGAAACGGTCGCCCTGCGCGGCTCCGCCAAATCGGCGGCGCTTGCCGGCGACACCGTAACCATCGACGGCACCGTCGATGGCGATGTTGAGGTCTGGGCCGACAAGCTCATCCTGGGTAAAAACGCCCGCATCACCGGCACGGTGAACGCCCACGTCTCACAGGACCCCGAGCGGGCCGAGGGCGCCCAGGTCGGAGCTCTCAAGATCGACCGGACCGAGAACGAGAACACCTCTACGGCCAACGACATTATCGGCGGCATCGTTGCCGCGGCGCTTTCCACCTGCTTTGTCGCCATCCTGCTTGAGCTTGTCTTTCCGCGCGCAACCGCCAGCGCCGCCGGCATGCTCCACCAGCGCCCCATGCCCCTGTGGGTGAGCGGTCTTCTGGGCACGGTCGCCGTCGCTCCCGCCGTGCTGCTGCTCATCATCTCGATTGCAGGCCTGTCGCTCGCCGCCGCCCTCATGTGCGGCGTCATCGGCATCGCTTTGGTCTCGGCGGCATTTACGGGCACCGCGGTCGCGCGCATGGTCGGACACAGCCAGAACCGCTACGCCATGGCGGCCGCCGGCGGCGTGATCGCAGGTGCACTTACGGCAATCCCCCTCGTAGGCGATTTCATCAGCGGCGTGGCCTTTGTCTTCACGCTCGGCTATGTTATCCAGATCATCTGGCGCAACGCTCACCTCAAGTCGCAACAGCCGGCTAATACGCCGGAACTCCCCACCGCCTAGCTGCCAACCACCACAAAGGGGACAGGCACCTTTGTGGTGGTGCAAGAGGATCAGGTTTCTTTGCACCAACAAACGAGGCGGGGCACCCGATCGCAACCGGATGCCCCGCTTTTTCATATCTCGTGTTGATATTCGAGACGAGCAATTACTCCTCAGAGCCGTCGTCACGCTTACGACTACGGATGAGGTGCGCCACGCCAATGCACAGCACCGCGCCACCAGCGATCCAAGTGAAAGTCACACCGTTAAGACCGGTCAGCGGGAGGTTAATCTGCTTGGTATCGCCGACGGTGATGTTGAAGGTGCCATCATCGGTGTTAATAAGGGTGCCTTCTTTGAAATCAAGCTTATTATCGCCAACCTTTCCGGCACTTGTATCGTTGAGGCCAGCGATGACCTTGGTTTCCTGGCTGGTTTTAAGCTCGCCAGTGACTCTGGTGAGGCCAGCGGCCGGGCCATCGTCGGTCATGGTCGGCCTGATCTCGAAGGTGAAGGGGTCGACTGCGGTGTAGCCATCGGGAGCAGAAACCTCCTTGACGGTGTAGACGCCAGCATCGAGACCGGTAAGCGTAATGACACCATCGCCGTTCGTCTTAAGAATAACCTCGTTGGTGCTCAATTTGCCCTTATCATCGACATACTTTACTTGTTCGTTTTTCTCGTCTCCATTGGTCGTAATGGTGAACTGAGCATTTGGAAGTTTCGTCTCGGTACCCAGGTCGACCTTATTGATCCTGAGACCGTAGGTGTAGTCCTTGACCGTATCGGGCGGGGTCTGGCCTTTGCTATCCTTGTCCATGGGGTTGTTGGAGTACTTAAGTATCACGGCGTTGTTGTTACTCTCAGTGCCAGCAACAATAGCGTGCTCGTTAATCCGTGCAGTATAGGAAACGACGATGCAGGAGTCCTTGGTGACGTCAGCGACGTTCTTCAGGTTATTGCAGGTCCACGTCGTCGTCTTGCTGCCATCGGCGGCAGCCTCGGCGGTCGACGGCGTGAAATAATTGGTGATATCCGTGGCCTTCGCGTGATCGAGATCGGCCTTCGCGGCATCCTTGTTCGCATACAGGTAGACCTTGGCGCCATCCTGCAGCGCCAGGCCCTTGGAGATCTGGTCGGAGAACTGATAGAAATACGTATCGTACTTATCGAAGTTCTCGGCGACGGTGCCGTAGAGGTTGTACGTCACGTCCTGGCCGATCTGGGAGTCGGCGGCGTCATGCTCTTTGCCGTCGGCATCGCTCACGATCTTCTTCTCGACGGTAGGGATTCCGGTTTTCTCGGTGACTTTAACGGGCGTGTTCCCCACGACAGTGAAGATGGGAGACGAGCCCGCCTCGCCGTCTCCGATGGTGCCGGCATCGGTCACAAAGAGCCAGTAACCGTGCTCTAGACCGGAGGCAACACCAGCACTCGTTGTCTTTTTGTCAGTAAGATCGTCCACAGCAGCGGCAATCTTATAAGCAATGTTGTCGGGGCCAACGCAATATGCATCGTTGGTTCCCGTCACCTTACTCGTGATCCAGTCCGCAGCGTCCTGGGCGGTCTTGCCCTTGTAAGTCGGCTCCTCATTCTTAATGACACCCTCGACAGCCGCCTTCACGCTACCGTTTGCCCAGGTGATATTACTCACAACCGTCTTACCTTCGACTGTCGCAACATCAGCCTTAAAAATCTGATAGCCATCGAATTCGGTATGGTTGCCCTCAACGTTCGCAATGGTCACCGAGCCATTGGCCGTTGCAGCCGCATCCTCAGCGAACGCCATCGCGACCGGGGCCATGACGCCGCCGAAGCTCAGCGCCGCTGTGAGGCCGGCGGTTACTGCCAGGCGGGCGATGTTCTTGGTTGTCTTCATGTTTGGTCCTCTTTCTTGGAGGGTTCTCTAGTAACTTGTTCAAAACCAATGATCATCAGGTCGGTAGACCTGCGCGTCACTCGCTACGGAGGCAGTACGCCATTGAGCAAGGGGGGGCAATTATTTTTCACGGCGACCTCCTCCCCGCTTGATGACGAGCGCGACAACAATAGCCGCCACTCCGATGGCAGCCAAAACCGACACCAGCACCAACGTTCTATCTCCCGTCGAGGGCATAAAGCCTCGACTTGCTTCCTTGCTTGGGGTGTTGAGCACCGACAGCTCAATCGAACCCGTCCCGGCATCGGCGGTATCAACCCGCAGAGGGCTTTCGGCCGACACGGTCACCTTGGGCTTCGCGGCTGCAACCTGTTTAACGTCCAATCCCTCGGACGTAACCGTTACCGTTCGCTTGCCCTCAAAGGCGGTGTATCCCTTGGGAGCCGCGACCTCTTCGACGGTGTAGACACCCGCGTCCACACCGCTCAATTCCACATGGCCGTCCGCGCCCGTGGTGACGCACGCGTCGGCATCCGTCGACCACGAGCCGTCGGTCGTTAGGATGCGCCCGCGGTCATCGATGATGCGCAGTTTGGCACCCGCGAGCGGTTTATCGTCTGCGCTTGAACGCTTAATCAGACTGAGTCCCCAGGTGTAGGCGCACGCGTCATCGCTCGGCGTGCGGGTGAATCCGGCGTCACCGGACTGGTCGACGAGGGGAGAGCGCGGGTAACGCAGGTAGACCTCGTTGGGGTTGCCCTTGATAGCGCCTCGATTGCAGTTGGCCCCCAACGGCGCATTGTAGATAGCAACCACGCGGGCGCCCGCGGCGAAGGCGCCGGCCCCGCCGAGCACGGCGATGAGGTCGCCGGTGCGCACGGTGAAGGCATTGCCCTCGATCGAGACCTTGCACTGTGAAGTAATGTCTGTCCACCCTTTAGCCGGCGTCGAGTTGGCGTTTCCGCCCTCACATGCGACGGCGTCGAGGCCGCCGTCCGCGCCCGCCGCCACGTACACATGCATGCTCGCGGCGACCTTGGAGGGGTCGAGC
>CALHWR010000102.1 GCA_938036665.1 uncultured Collinsella sp.
GGTGGTGGTGGAGTTCAAAACGACGGTGTAGATCTCGTCGCCATCGCGGTTGTAGGCACCCGTAAAGCAATAGCCTGCATCATCGGTGGTGCCGGTCTTGCCACCGATGTTGCCATCTTGGCCTAGCAAATAGTTATGCGTGTCCATGGAATGCGAATGGTCGGTGCCGTCGGCGCCCGTGACCTCGATCCAGGAATCTTCGCTCGCTACGACCTCGCGGATCGTGTCGTTTTTCATGGCCTCCTGCATCATCAGCGCTACGTCGTGTGCGGTTGAGTGCATATCGCCAGCCCACTCATCAAAGTCCAGACCATGCGGGTTTTCAAAAAGCGTGCCGGTGCAACCGAGCTTCTTAGCGCGCTCGTTCATGGCTTTCACAAATGTTGCCTCGGCGTCTTTGGTCTTAGGGTCGATCTTCTTGCCCACATATTCGGCGAGCACGATGGCGGCGTCGTTGCCCGAGGGAATCATCAGGCCGCGCAGTGCCTGCTTCACGGTGAGCTCGTCGCCTTCGAGTAGGCCGGCTGTTGAATTGCCCACGGTGGCTGCGGCGTTGCTCACCGTGACCTTCTCGTCCATCTTGCAATTCTCGACGGTTAGGATTGCGGTCATGACCTTGGTGATCGAGGCAATCTTGACCTGCTCATCGGCGCCGCGGGCATAGTAGACGGTGCCGTCTTTGCCCATGACGAGGGCATTGGTCGCATCGATATCGGGCAGGTTTTCGGCCGTGATGCCGCGCGCATCGGCGGTTTTGCCGCAAACATTGTCGGTCGTGAGTACTTGGGCGCCGGCGACGGTGGGCACGCCAGCGGCAAGGGCGATAGCGCAGACAAAGCCGGCGGCAAGCTGGGCTGAGCGCTTTGCAAAAGAGGTGAGGGACTTCACGGATTTCGCTTTCGACGGGATGGTCTCTTCTGGAACTAGAGTATATCGTTTGCCGGCGTCGGCGATCATCGCGTGCGTGCGTGGCCCACATCCGCGCCCGAACGGGCACAAGGGTGCTTAAGGCCGACTTAATCACCAACGCTTGTTGTGTGTGGCATGCGTCCCCTCGGGCATAATGGAGCGCGAGAGGAGCACGCATGAACGAGCGCATTTTGGTAGTTGATGACGAGAAGGCCATCGCCGACTTGGTTGGTATCTACCTTACAAAAGAGGGCTTTGATGTCCAGATTGCCTATAGCGGGGCCGATGCTGCCAAGGCAATCCTGGAGCAGGAGTTCGATCTGGCACTGTTGGATGTCATGCTGCCCGATATCGATGGCTTTGAGCTACTGCGTACGATCCGTTCCGGCCATACCTATCCTGTGATCATGCTGACGGCGCGCGATGCCCAGCAAGACAAGATCGAGGGCCTTTCGCTTGGCGCGGACGATTACGTGGTTAAGCCGTTCCGTCCGCTGGAGCTCATCGCGCGCGTGCACGCTCAGCTTCGTCGCTACACCAGCTACGGTAGCCGCTCGCAGGCGGCCGAGTCGCCGACCATCCAGCTCGACGGCCTGGAGATCAACCGCGATGCTCGTTCCGTAACGGTGGACGGTGCACCGGTTCGCCTCACGCCCATCGAGTATTCCATCTTGCTGTATCTGGTTGAGCATCGCGGCAGCGTGGTAGCCGTGGAGGATCTGTTCCGCGCGGTGTGGAACGAGGATTTTATGCCCGGCTCCAACAATACGGTGATGGTGCACATTCGCCACCTGCGCGAAAAGATTGGCGACGACGCTCAAAAGCCGCGCTTTATCAAAAACGTCTGGGGCGTCGGCTACATAATCGAATAGCGCCTTTGATGGTGGGGAAGTGGATATGACAAAAGACGATAGGCAGGCATTCGAGGTGCCCGATCGACTCTTTGAATACGTACGGGCAGTCGTCGACAACCGCGCGCTTGCGACGGTGCTGCTCTTTTTGCTGAGCCTGCTGCTGATTGGCATCGACAACATCGCCGGAGTCTTAGCGGTGCTGCTTGTCGGCTTTTTGCTGATCGATCGATTCGAAATCGTGCGCCGTTGCGTGGTGATTGGCGGTGCCGCGTGGGCCATGACGTTGGCGATTGGCGCCATGGCGCTCGGCGGCATCGAAGGGCCAGTGCTGTTCGATGCCGGCTTTGTATTCAACATGCTTGGCTTTGTGCTGGCGCTTGCCGTGTGCGTGCTGTTCTTTTGCGGCCGCGCCCTGTACTACCATGGCTACGAGCAGGGCGAGCAGCATGCCGATTGTGTGCTGGCCGCTCGTATTCAAGATCGCCTGATCGATCACCCCGACACCTGGGATAACATCGACGGCGACTTCTTGGAGGTCGAGGGCGCCCTTAACCGCGTGCGTGACCGTGAGCGCAAGGTGCAGCAAGCTCTGCGTGACGAGTCGCATCGCAAGGACGATTTGGTCACGTACTTGGCACATGACCTACGCACCCCGCTTGCCAGTGTGGTGGGCTATCTTTCGCTGCTGCAAGAGGCTCCTGAGCTGCCGGTTGAGCAACGTGCGCGCTTTACGGGCGTGGCACTCGACAAGGCGCACCGGCTCGATGCGCTCATCGAGGAGTTCTTCGATATCACGCGCTTTGACTTCCACGATATCGTGCTCACGCGCGGCTATGTTGATCTGGGGTTGCTGCTGGCTCAGGTGGCTGACGAGTTCTATCCCATCCTCAACGAGCAGCATAAGGAAGCCCAAGTTGATATTCGCGAGGACCTGACGGTGCTCGTGGATGGCGACAAGATGGCCCGCGTGTTCAACAACATCATGAAAAACGCCGTCGCCTATAGCTACGAGGGCTCGACCATCACGATTGAGGCCAGGCGCCAAGACGATGGTGGCGTGCGCGTGCGCTTTATCAATCAGGGCGATCCTATCCCTGCGGCTAAGCTCAAGGTAATCTTTGAGAAGTTCTATCGCCTGGATGCGGCGCGTGCGACCAATCGCGGTGGTGCCGGTTTGGGCCTTGCTATTGCCAAGGAGATCATCGCGGCACACGGCGGTACCGTTGCATGTGAATCGACGCCCGAACACACGATATTCACCATCGAGCTGCCCGCCGCATAGCTAGCGTGCCCTTACAAACACTTGACAATGTGCTCACGTGCGTATGAGCCGCGATTCCTACTATCGATACTGCTGAATTGATATCGATATGGAGGTGTGCGGTATGACGGCTGCTGCGGCTGTGGAGCCCACGGAGCTTGAAGAACTCATGGAAGCGCAGGCCGAGGCCGCGCATGAGCGCGAGGTTGGGGATGCGACTCGCCCCACGGCAGAGGGTCTTGCCGCCTCGCCGACGCGCATCGACGTCGAGGGCATCGACCTGTTCTATGGCGACCACCATGCGCTCAAGGACGTGAATATCAAGATCCGCGACAAGCAGATCACCTCGTTCATCGGGCCTTCGGGCTGCGGAAAGTCCACGTTGCTGCGCTGCTTTAACCGCATGAACGACGGCATCAAGGATTGCCGCATCGAGGGCAAGATTGCGCTCGATGGTCAAGATATCCTGGGCGATTGCGACATCTGCCGTTTGCGCCAGCGCGTGGGCATGGTGTTCCAACGCCCCAACCCATTTCCCATGAGCATCTACGACAACGTCGCCTACGGTCCTCGTGGTATGGGTGTGCGCGACCGCGCCGTGCTCGATGAGCTGGTCGAGGACTCCCTGCGTCGCGCTGCCCTGTGGGACGAGGTCAAGGACAAGCTCAAAGAGTCAGGCCTGGGTCTTTCGGGTGGACAGCAGCAGCGCCTGTGCATCGCCCGCGCACTTGCCGTGCAGCCCGACATTCTGCTGATGGACGAGCCGACCTCGGCACTCGACCCTGTGTCGACGTTGGTGGTGGAGCAGCTGGCCTGCGAGCTCAAGGAGACCTGCACGCTGGTGGTCGTGACGCACAACATGCAGCAGGCCGCGCGTATTTCCGATTCGGTTGCGTTCTTTTTGCTGGGTGAGCTGGTGGAGCACGCGCCCACCGCGCAACTCTTCAAGAATCCGTCCGATCCGCGCACCGCGGATTATTTGACGGGGCGTTTTGGCTGACGCTGTCTTTTACAGGTGCCTTTAGGGTTAAGATGCGGTCATATCGGCCGCAAAGGGGTTCAACATGATCTATTACGTCGAGGACGATGACAACATCAGGGATTTGACAGTCTACGCGCTGCGCAAGCAGGGAATCGAGGCCGAGGGCTTTTCGTGTGATGGCGAGTTTAAAGCTGCCGTGGCACGACGGGTGCCCGATGCTGTGCTGCTCGATATCATGCTGCCCGACACCGATGGCTTGGCGATTATGCGTCGCCTGCGTGCCGATCGCCTGACGGCGACGGTGCCCATCATGATGCTTACCGCCAAGGACACCGAACTCGACAAGGTGATGGCGCTCGATGGCGGTGCCGACGATTACCTGACTAAGCCGTTTTCGCTCATGGAGCTTGCGAGCCGCTGCCGCGCACTGCTGCGTCGCGGCGGCATGGTCAAGCAGGCGAGTGATGTGCTCAGCGTGGGCGACATCGTGCTCTCGCCCAGCCATCGCGAGGTGACCGTTGCCGGCGAGCCGCTTAAGCTCACCCTGCGCGAGTTCGACCTGCTCGAGTACCTCATGCGCAAGCCCGGCGTGGTCTTTACCCGCGAGTCGTTGCTGCAGAGCGTGTGGGGCTGGGACTTCGACGGCGGTTCGCGCACCGTTGACGTGCACGTGCAGACGCTTCGCCAAAAACTGGGCGAGCATGCCAGCGCCATCGAGACCGTGCGCGGCGTGGGTTATCGCCTGGCCGAGCCTTCTGCCGGTGATGGTGCCGAAGGCGACGACACCGCGGCCACCGCATCGGAGGAGTAACCCGTGGTCTTCGCCCCCCAGGGAAAACATACGCTGTCGCACCGCGTTTTTGTGACGATCTTTGTCTGCGCCATGGCGGTTATCGTGGCGTTTACGGTGCTGGGTGCGTTCTTTGTGCAAAACACTTTGGCGGATGCCACGAGTGCCAATCTGGCGCAGGAAACTGAGCTCATTGCTGCCGCCCTCGACGAGCAGCAGGAGCCCATTCCGTTCTTGCGAAGCCTCGATCGCGAGGATCTTCGTATCACGCTGATCAATAAGGACGGATCTGTTGCCTACGACAACGAGGCGTCGCCTTCCACACTGCCCAACCATGGCGATCGCCCCGAGGTCATCGAGGCCTTTGAGAGTGGTTTGGGTTCCGCGGAGCGCGCAAGCTCTACACTCGACGAGATTATGCTGTATCGCGCCGTCACCCTTGATAACGGCCAGGTCGTTCGCTTGGCGCAGGCCCAGCCTGGCGTTGCGGCGATTTTGCTGTCGATGCTGGCGCCGATGCTGCTTATCGCAGCAGCGGGTGCAGTACTCTCGTTTTTTATGGCGCGCCGTGAGTCCTGTGCCATCATCGCGCCGTTACAAGAGGTGGATTTGGATCACCCACGCCGTAGCTATGAGCACGCCTATGCCGAGATGGTTCCCATGCTTGAGCGCATCGAGTCGCAGCGCCAGGAACTCAAGCGCCAAATGGCGGTGCTAGCGGACAACGACCGTATGCGCCGCGAGTTCACGGCGAATATCACCCATGAGCTCAAGACGCCGCTTACGGCGATTTCGGGCTATGCCGAGCTCATCGCAAATGGCATGGTCGAGGGCGAGGACGACCTGCGCAACTTTGGCGGTCGCATCTATCGTGAGGCGGGCCGCTTGGCAGCGCTTGTCAACGACATCCTTACGCTGTCTAACTTGGACGAGGCCGAACGTGCGACTGAAGGCGAGGCAGTGCCCATTGGTTCCACGGAGCCTATTGAGCTCTCGCGTGCGATCTACGCGGTTGAGCAGCGTCTTGAACAGGTCGCCCGTCAAGCGAATGTGACGATAAGTCATGAGACCAAGCCTGTGGTCATCGAAGGCGTGTCGCGCTTGATCGACGAGCTCATCTATAATCTGGCAAGCAACGCCATCCGCTACAATCGACCCGGCGGTACGGTTACGTTGCAGTGCGGCACCAACGACGAAGGCCATCCGTTCCTCGCTGTCGCCGACACGGGAATCGGTATCGCGCCTGAAGAACAGGGCAAGGTATTTGAGCGGTTCTATCGCGTGGACAAGAGTAGGTCCAAGGCACGCGGCGGAACCGGCCTGGGGCTTGCCATTGTCAAGCATGCGGCCCTGTATCATCACGCCACGCTCGATCTGTCGAGCGAGTTGGGCGTGGGAACCACCATTACGGTGACGTTTCCCATACAGCAGGAGGAGCCATTCGCATAGCGATACAACATAGATATTGATGTAGACGCCGCATTTGACTTTCGGGTGCGGCGTTGTTGTGCAATTTTACGATTGCTTCCGACATTTTTACAGGAGAGCCTGTTTCTTATGTATAGAGTTTGGTCTCGGTAAAAAGATGCGATAACATACGGACAGTTTTGTCAATCCGAACTGGGGAAATGAAAGGCAAGCTGCATGACCCTTCTCGAACTGTTCCAGCTGCTGAAGAAGCACCTCAAGCTGGTCATCACCCTTCCGGTGGTCTGCGCGATCGCCATGGGCATCGTGTCCTTCGTTGCGATGGACAACACCTATACCGCGACGACGAGCATGTACATTCTCGCCAAGACCGACGATAGCGGTCAGATGAGCTACAACGATCTCTCGGCGAGCCAGATGCTTTCCAACGATATCGCCACGCTGCTGGATAGCGATAGCGTTAAGAGCGGCGCCGCAAAAGAACTGGGCCTCACCGATCTGGATGACTACAAGGTGTCTGTTTCCTCCGAGACCACCACGCGTGTCATTACGCTTTCGGTTACCGGCACCGATGCCAAGGAGACGGCTGAGGTCGCAAAGGCCATTGCCAGCTCGGTGAGTACGGTCGCTCAGAACGTCGGCGCTGCCCAGAGCATCAACGTTATCGACGAGGCTAAGACCCCCGAAGCCCCCAGCGGCCCCAAGCGCACGCTGTATATTGCCGTCGCGTTCCTCGCCGGTATCTTTATCGCAGTTGCCTATGTCGTTTTGGCAGACATGCTCAATACCCGCATCCGCGGTGCCGAAGAGGCAGAAGAGCTCCTGGGTATTCCTGTTGTTGGCCGAATTCCGGCTATGAAAGGTGGTAAATAGGCATGGCTAAGGCAAAGAACACCGATAAGCTCGTTGTGCAGAATGCCGCCAAGACCCTTCTGGCCAACATCCGCTTTGCGAGCGTGGACGACCCCATTCGCACCATCACCGTTACCTCCTCGATTCCCAACGAGGGCAAGTCTACGGTTTCCATTAATCTTGCTCAGGCAATCGCCACGAGCGGCAAGAGTGTCCTGCTGGTCGAGGCTGATATGCGTCGCAGGTCCCTTGCCGATATGCTCGGCGTCCGCTCCCGCGGCGGACTCTATGCAGTCCTGTCCGAGCAGGTTTCTATCGACCAGGCGATTGTCGAGACAGGTCAGAAGAATTTCTACTTCCTCGATGCCGAGCCGCATATTCCCAATCCTGCCGACATCATCGTCTCCCATCGCTTTGCCAAGCTGGTCAAGGCACTGTCTGCTAAGTTCCAGTACGTCATCTTCGATGCTCCTCCGGTCGGCACCTTCATCGATGCTGCCGAGATTGCCAGCCTGACCGACGGCGCGCTGTTCGTGGTGCGTGAGGACTTTACCAAGCGCGAAGAGGCGCTCAACGCTATCGCCCAGCTTAAGAAGTCCGAGAAGGTCAAGCTCATCGGTACCGTCATGAATTACTGTGAGACCGAGACCAGAGAGTACTATTATTCTTACTACACCAAGGACGGTAAGAAGGTTAAGAAGGGCTCCGACGATCAGGGCACTTCCAAAAAGGGCATCTTCACCAACCGAGCAAACGTTTAGTTGATTAAGGCTGACCTATGCGTGACATTCATTGCCATATCTTGCCGGGTGTAGACGACGGCGCCGCCGATCTCGAAGAGAGCTTGGCGATGCTCGAGGCTGCCAAGCGGGCCGGTGTAACCAGAATCGTTTGCACTCCTCACTGCCGTGATCCCTATTTTGATTACGACAAGATGTGGGATGCCTTTGAGCTGCTGCGCGATAACGCTGACGGTTTTCCGCTCCAGATGGGCTTCGAGGTCAACCATCGAAAGCTCGTTGAGCTTGGTATCGATGCCGCGGATCACTTGCATTTCGATGGGACCAACGAGTTTCTGCTCGAGCTTTCGACGCATGCCGATGCGTATGCGTTTAGAGAGTACGAGAACACGATTTACGATTTGCAGTGCCGTGGCTATCAGGTGATCATCGCTCATCCTGAGCGCTATCGTGCGGTTCAAAAGGATGTAAGCGTGGCGGAGCGCCTGGTCGATATGGGCTGCAAGCTGCAGGCTTCGGCGGACTTTATTGCCGGCGGTCGCTTTGGTCGCGAGAAAAAGCCGGCACAGCGCCTGTTCGATCAGAACCTGTACAGCTTCATCGCGAGCGATGCCCATAACGTGGGTCATTACGACTGTCTGGCGAAGGCTCGCGCGAAGTTTAGCGTGCGCGGAGCTCATTTTCGCTAAAATCTGTCCCTAACGTTCGCGTTGAATGAAAGGGCAGCTATGGATATCCAACTTAAGACGGGATGCTTTGATGACGCGGCGTTGGTGCGCCGCGTCGTTTTTATGGACGAGCAGGGCTACGAGAATGAGTTTGACGCTATCGACGAGGATCCGAACTGCATCCATGTGACGCTCTATGTAGACGGTGAGCTTGCCGGTTGCTCGCGCGTGTTTCCCGAAGAACTCGAGCGCGCAGCTGACGCAGAGGCTCCGGTGTCGCCGGCGTGCGACTTGGACGAAGGCGTCGCGGCGGGGGAGACCTACATTATGGGGCGCGTGGCCGTGCTGCCGAGCATGCGCCGTCGTGGTTTGGCGAGCAAGATTGTCGAGGCCAGTGATACCGCCGCGCGTGATGCCGGCGCCAAGCTCATTAAGCTGCACGCGCAGGAATACGTGCTGCCGCTCTATGCCAAGGCGGGTTACACGCAGATTGCCCCAGTGGACTATGAGGATGAAGGCCAGCCCCATGCCTGGATGGCCAAACGGGTCGAGGGTGACAGATAGGGACGTTCCTTTTCTGCCGGCAGTTGGGGACACTCCTTGGCAATTGGCGCATCAGAGCGTTTGGACATACAGTTTTTCGATTCCGTATGTATATATGCGCGCTAATGGGTTATAAAATCTAAGTCTGAACATAGCAGGTCTGCGATGCGGCTCGGGCAACCGGGCCGTTTTTGCGGACGGGGGTAGCGCGAAAGGACTGCACATGCGTCAATTTAAGACCGAGAGCAAAAAACTGCTCGACCTCATGATCAACTCCATCTACACCAATAAGGAAATCTTCCTGCGCGAGCTTATCTCCAACGCGAGCGACGCCGTCGACAAGCTCAACTTTAAGAGCCTGCAGGACCCGAGTGTCAAGCTCGACCAGGGCGACCTGGCTATTCGCGTCTCTTTTGATAAAGACGCCCGCACCATTACCATCTCGGATAACGGCATTGGCATGACCGCCGAGGAGCTCGAGCGCAATCTGGGCACCATCGCCCATTCCGGCTCCGAGGAGTTTAAGACTGAGAACGCCGAGCAGCAGGGTTCCGATGTCGACATCATCGGTCAGTTTGGCGTGGGCTTCTACTCTGCCTTTATGGTTGCCAGCCACGTAAAGGTTGTCAGCCGCGCCTATGGCGAGGACACCGCCCACGTTTGGGAGTCCGACGGTCTTGAGGGCTACACCATCGAGGATGGCGAGCGTGCTGAGCACGGTACCGATGTCATCCTGACGCTGCGCGAGAACGAGAAGCTCGACGCCGACGGCGAGGCCGAGACCTACGATCGCTTCCTGACTGAGTGGGGCCTCAAGAGCCTGATTCAGCAGTACAGCAACTATGTGCGCTACCCGATTCAGATGATGGTGAGCAAGAGCCGCCAGAAACCCAAGCCCGAGGACGCCGGCGACGACTACAAGCCCGAGTACGAGGACTACCAGGAGCTCGAGACCATCAACTCCATGACGCCGATCTGGAAAAAGCGCAGCTCCGACGTTGAGCAGAAGGATTACAACGAGTTCTACAAGTCCACGTTCCACGACTTTGACGATCCCGCGCGCACTATCAGTTTCCATGCCGAGGGTACGCTTGAGTACGATGCGCTGCTGTTTGTGCCGGGTCGCGCCCCGTTCGATCTGTACAGCAAGGACTACGAGAAGGGCCTGGCGCTCTACAGCTCTAACGTGCTGATTATGGAGAAGTGCGACGACCTGCTGCCCGACTACTACAACTTTGTGCGCGGTGTCGTGGACTCTGCCGACGTGACGCTCAATATTTCGCGTGAGACGCTGCAGCAGAATCGTCAGCTCAAGGCCATTGCCAAGCGTGTCGAGAAGAAGATCACCGCCGATCTCGAGGACATGCGCGACAACGACCGCGAGGCATACGAAAAGTTCTTTGAGAACTTTGGTCGCGGTCTTAAGTACGGCATCTACTCGAGCTACGGCATGAAGGCCGACAAGCTCGCCGACCTGCTGCTGTTCTGGTCTGCCAAAGAGCAGAAGATGATCACCCTTGCCGAGTATGCCAAGGGCATGCCCGAGGGCCAGAAGGCAATCTACTATGCCGCCGGCGATTCGCGAGAGCGTCTGGCCAAGATGCCCGTCGTGAAGGGCGTGCTCGACCGCGGCTACGATGTACTGCTGCTGACGCAGGACGTGGATGAGTTCACCTTCCAGGCCATGCGTGAGTACGTGGCTGCCGATATGCCCAAGGTCTACGAGGATGACGCTGCTCGCGAGGCTGCTGAGAAGGCAGTTGCCGATGGCGCTGAGCCTGAGGTCGAGGATCGTCACCTGGAGCTTAAGAACGTCGCGACCGGCGATCTTGACTTGGCGACCGATGACGAGAAGAAGGAGGCCGAGGACGCCACCAAGGAGAACGAGGACCTCTTTAACGCCATGAAGGAGGCGCTCGGCGACAAGGTCGAGAAGGTTGCCGTCTCTGCGCGTCTGACTGACGCTCCCGCCTGCATCACCACCGAGGGTCCGCTTTCGCTCGAGATGGAGAAAGTGCTTCAGAAGGGCCCCGAGGGCGCGCCCGACGGTATGCCTAAGAGCCAGCGCGTGCTCGAGCTCAACGCCAAGCACCCGGTCTTTGACAAGCTTGTCGCTGCCCAGAAGGCAGGTGACGCCGACAAGATCAAGCAGTACTCCGGCCTGCTCTACGATCAGGCCCTGCTGGTCGAGGGTATCCTCCCCGAGGACCCCGTTGCCTTCGCGGCGGCTGTTTGCGATCTACTTTAGTTACGCGGTTTTACCAAACCGCGTAACCGGCCGACGCTGCAAGCCCGCCAGAGCGGCAATTGGGGGGTTCCGCCGTTCTACCGAACGGCGGACCGGCCGACGCTGCGCGGGC
>CALHWR010000103.1 GCA_938036665.1 uncultured Collinsella sp.
ATAAAGAGCTGTAATACAAGAACTCGCCTTCTTTTAGCTTGTCTTACTGTTTGGCTGTATTTTGAGTCCTTCTTTTGTATTTGCGCGATAATAACTCCCATTGGCGTTAGGGAGGACTTGATGTTTACCGTTTTTGTCTTGGGCAATATTGCTTCGGGTAAGTCGACTGCCTGCCGCTATCTCGAATCTCATGGCGCCATGCTTATCGATCTGGACGAGCTTGCCAAATCGCTGTATGTGCCAGGCTCCGATATCGTCAATGCCCTCGCGGAAGAATTTGGCTGGGATATTTTGGATGAGGAGGGCCGCATTCGCCGCAGCATCCTCGCTTCTCGAGCTTTCGCTTCTCCTGATTCGGTCGCACGGCTCAATGACCTTGTGCACCCCGTTCTCATTGAGCAGCTGTCACTGAGGATTCTTGATCCGGTTTGCTGCACGGTTTCGTCCCCCCGTTATCCCTTTGCGGTTGTCGAGGTTTCTGCCCCGACTGGTTTTGAGGATGCTTTTGGCCTGGCTGATGAAATTCTGGTTATCAGCGCTCCTTTAGCAGTTCGTCGCGGGCGTGCTATTCATCGTGGTATGGAGCCCTCTGATTTTGATGCGCGTTCTGCATGCCAACCTGATGAGGCTTCGCTTTGCAATCTCGCTACGACGGTAATCGATAATGCGGCGGGCGACAACTCGCTCTTTGAACAACTGGACGCTTGGCTTGTGCGCCATGGCTTCGGGGATGTAGTGGATAAGGAGGAGGCCGATGCCTAGGACACGTTTCTTTACGTGGTATCGCGTGGCGCCACTTGCCGTTGTGTTCGTCTTTGGCCTTATTTCGCTCGTCTACTCGTATGCTCCTGCCGCTTTCTTTAAGCCTTTGTATCCGATTGACTACGAGGCGTACGTAAAGCAATCGAGCATTTCGCACAATCTTGATCCGTATCTGGTGTGTGCTGTCATAAAGTCGGAATCGAATTGGGATCCTGAGGCCGAGTCGAATCAAGGCGCTCGGGGATTAATGCAGCTGATGCCCGAGACTGCCCAGGATATGATTGCCAAAGGTCTTGTCGATGGTAGCGAGTATTCAGCCGACAACCTTAACGATCCCGCTACGAACATCGAGTTTGGCTGCGCGTACCTCTCGTATCTCTTAACGTATTTCAACGGGTCGACGGATAGCGCTATTGCCGCATATAACGCCGGCATGGGCAATGTGGATGGTTGGGCGCAGCAGAGCACCTCGCTTCACAATGCGATTACCTTCCCCGAGACGCAGGCTTATCTGATTCGCGTCAATAATGCCTGGGTTCGCTATAAGACGCTCTATCCCGATCGGTTCGTATAGGACTAAGCCCACCTCCTGCGTATACTGCAGATGTATGAGTTAGGAGTATCCATGGCGGAATTTGAAGTAGAACGCGTTGGTGGTGAACTTAAGCGCTTTGGCGTTGAGGGCGCTGAGGTGCCGTTTGAAGTCGTTTCTCCCTATGAGCCTGCAGGTTCTCAGCCTAAGGCCATTGAGTCGCTTGTGCAGGGTGTGAGGGACGGAGATCGCTATCAGGTTTTGCTGGGCGTGACTGGTTCGGGCAAGACCTTCACGATGGCTAAGACTATTGAGGCCCTGGGGAAGCCGACGCTGGTCATGGCTCCCAATAAAACGCTCGCCGCTCAGCTTGCGAGCGAGCTCAATGAGTTCTTTCCCAACAACGCTGTGGTCTACTTTGTCTCGTACTACGACTACTATCAGCCCGAGGCGTATGTGCCGCAAAGCGATACATATATCGAGAAAGACTCCTCGATTAACGAAGAGGTCGAGATGCTGCGACATCAGGCGACCGCATCGCTGCTCTCTCGACGCGATGTGATCGTTGTCGCATCGGTCTCGTGTATCTATGGCATTGGCTCTCCTGAGGACTATGCGGGTCTGGCTCCAAACGTCGACAAGAAGGTGCCGCTCGAGCGTGATGACTTTATCCATGCACTTATTGACATTCAATATGATCGCAATGACTATGACCTGGCACGCGGCACGTTCCGCGTGCGCGGCGATGTTGTCGACGTGTATCCGCCTTATGCCGAGCATCCGTTGCGGTTTGAGTTCTTTGGCGACGAGGTTGAGCTTATTGCCGAGATCGATGAGGTTACCGGTGAGATGCTTCGTGAGTACGAGGCCATCCCCGTATGGCCGGCATCGCACTACGTGACCGAGAAGCCGAAGGTCAAGGCGGCTCTGAAATCAATCAGTGAAGAGTGCGAGAAGCGTGTGGCCGAGCTCAAGGCGACCGACAAGTTGCTCGAGGCACAGCGTCTGCAGCAGCGCACCGACTATGATCTCGAGATGCTCGAGACCATGGGTTTTTGTAACGGTATCGAGAACTACTCGCGTCATCTGGACGGTCGAAAACCGGGCGAGCCGCCGTTTACCCTGATCGATTACTTCCCTAAGGACATGCTCTGCATCATCGATGAGAGCCATGTGACGGTGCCGCAGATTCGCGGCATGCACGAAGGTGACCGCTCGCGTAAGGTGACGCTGGTGGAGCATGGTTTTCGCCTTCCTTCGGCACTCGATAACCGCCCGCTTCGTTTCGATGAGTTTGAGGCAAGGATACCCCAGTTTATCTATGTTTCGGCCACACCGGGCGACTACGAGCTGCGGGTGAGCCAAAACGACGTTGAGCAGATTATTCGTCCAACCGGTCTGCTCGACCCCAAGATCGATGTGCGTCCGGTTCGTGGGCAGATTGACGATCTTGAGGACGAGATTCGCGAGCGCGTTGCCCGCAAGGAGCGCGTGCTGGTGACCACGCTCACCAAGCGCATGGCCGAGGACCTGACCGACCATCTGCTTGATGCCGGCATTAAGGTCAATTACATGCACTCCGATACAGCGACGATGGACCGTGTCGAGATCCTGCGAACGCTGCGCGAGGGCAAGATCGATGTTCTCGTTGGCATCAACCTGCTTCGCGAGGGCCTAGACCTTCCCGAGGTCTCACTGGTGGCAATTCTCGATGCCGATAAGGAAGGCTTCTTGCGCAACCGCCGTTCGCTGATTCAGACGATTGGCCGCGCGGCCCGTAACGCCGATGGCGAAGTCATCATGTATGCGGACGTTGTGACCGATTCGATGAAAGAGGCCATCGAGGAGACGCAGCGCCGTCGTGAGATTCAGATGGCATATAACGAAGAGCATGGCATTGTGCCCAAGACGGTGCGCAAGGCCATCAACGACATCTCAAGTTTTATTGCCGAGGCCGAAAAAACCGTGGGTTCCAAGGGGCGCTCGAAGGGCGACTCTCTTGGACATGGCGCATTCTATACGCCCGATGAGTCGGGCGAGGGTGGCGTGCTGGAAACGGTGGCGCCCGAGCAGACACTTGCGGAGCAGTTGGAAGAACTGCCGCATGACGAGCTTGTGCGGATCGTCGAAACCATGGAAGAGGATATGCGTAACGCTTCTGCCGCCATGGACTTTGAGGAGGCGGCGCGCCTGCGCGATGCCGTCGTTCAGATTCGGGCGATGCTCGAGGGTGCGTCTGAGGACGAGACGATCGAGCGCTTACGTTCGCAGGCCCGCAAGGGTTCCACGTTCGCATCGGGCAGAAAACGCCAGGGTGCACGGTTTAAGAAATAGTGAACAGGCCCCGAGTTCCCTGTGGAGCTTGGGGCCTGTGTCTTTTGCGCGCTGGAATTCGTGCGTTAGAGGTCTGCGATCAGGGCTTCGGCACAACGGATGCCGTCGGTGGCTGCGCTCATGATGCCGCCGGCATATCCAGCTCCCTCACCACAAGGGTAGAGGCCCGGGGTCGACACGGCATGGCACGTTCGGTCTCGGGTGACAGTGACCGGTGAGCTCGAACGAGTCTCCACGCCGGTAAGAATGGCATCGGGGCGGTCGTAGCCGCGTAGCTTTTTTCCGAGTAGGGGAAGTCCCAGGCGGAGCGACTCGACGATATGCTGCGGCAGGGCTTCGTCAATTGCCGTCCAGGTCACACCGAGCGGATAGGTGGGCTTTACCTTTCCGGGCGCCTTGCTGGCGCGTCCTGCGAGGAAATCTCCGACGAGTTGTGCCGGTGCGTTCCAGTTGGAACCGCCCAGGCGATAGGCGGCCGCCTCGCAGGCACGCTGGAGCTCGACGCCGGCGAGCGGGTCATCGTTAGGAAGGTCCTCAGGCGTGACGTTAACGAGTAGGGCGGCATTTGCATTGCGTCCGTCGCGGGCATTGAGACTGGCGCCGTTGACGCACAGGTGGCCCTGCTCGGAAGAGGCGGCGACAACCTGCCCGCCGGGGCACATGCAAAACGAGAACACGCTGCGGCCGTTGGGAAGATGGGCGACGAGCTTGTAAGGGGCTGCTCCGAGGGCAGGATGTCCCGCCGAGGCTCCGTATTGGACTCGGTCGATGTCGCGCTGCGGATGCTCGATGCGAACGCCCATGGCAAAGGTCTTTTGTGCGAGGGCCACGTTGTGGCCCTTAAGGAGCTCAAAAATATCGCGAGCAGAATGCCCGCAGGCGAGGATGAGGTGCTTTGTCTCGATTGGCTCGCAAGCGGCGTCTTGGGACGATTGGACATCAATACCGGTGATGGCGCCAGACGCGTCGATGCGAATGTCGACGAGCTTCGTTCGATAGCGGACGACACCTCCGAGCTGCTCGATGCGCTGGGATATAGCGGTGACGACCGTGGGAAGGATGTCGGAGCCAATGTGCGGCTTGGCATCCCACAGAATATCGCGGGGCGCGCCCGCCTCGACGAAGGTTTCGAGGATAAGGCGATGGGCGGGATTTTTGGTTCCCGTATTGAGTTTGCCGTCCGAGAAGGTTCCCGCGCCGCCCAGGCCAAACTGGATATTGCTCTCGGGGTCGAGGATGCGCTCCTTTAGAAAGAGGTCGATCGCCTGCGAGCGGCGAAATGCCGGGTCGCCGCGCTCGATGAGCAAGGGCTTAAGACCTGCTTCGGCGAGCGTAAGCGCAGCGAAAAGGCCGGCGCATCCGGCGCCGACAACGACAGGGCGTTCTTGAGGCGCGTCGGAGGCGGGGGAGGGGAATGAAGGCTCATCGTCTTCTATCGCGCGTACGCGCGAGCGGTCACGCTCGGCAACGCTGTCGACCGCTTCTCGCTCGAGGTGGGGACTAGTCAGCTCAACACGAAAGCTCAGGATAAAATGGACGTCTCGTTTTTTGCGAGCGTCGATTGACTTGCGGTGGAGCTCGATGGACTTGATCTCGGAGTCCTTGCAACGTAGGACGCGCTTGGCGACTCGCTTGCCAACAATGAGACAGGCATTTTCATCGCCGGCTTCATCGAGCGACGCGTTGACTTGGGTGATTTCGATCATCGAGGTCTCCTTAGAGGCAAGAAAGAGGCCGTCCGGTATCCCAGACGGCCCGAATGTGTTTTTGATTATAGACTGCGCGGCTACAGGCTGCTTGCAGCGCGAATGCCCGAGAGCCAGGCCCACGCAAGGTTAAAGCCTCCGCAATCGGCGTCGATGTCGAGCGCTTCGCCGCAGACGTAAAGCGGGGCGTCGACAACGCTGCGCGCGCGTAGACTGGGTGTTGAGATGCTCTCGACAGATACGCCACCACGCGTGACCTGCGCCGAGCGCTCATCGGTCGTCCCCTCGGCAAACAGCTTAAAGTGCTTGAGGATCGAGACCAGATGGATGACATCGTTGGAGCCTGGATGGCACTGCTCGAACGCTGTGCAGACGACGCGGGAGAGTTGCGGGGCGAGCATGCCGTCGAGCCAACGGGGATCGCGGGGTGAAAAGTCACCGAACAGCTCAACGCGCCGGTTGAGCATATCGAGCAACTCGTCTTTGGAGAGGTCGGGGAAAACGTCGAGCAGGATCGTATCGCCGTGCTGGATACGACGAGAGAGGTTGAAGACAGCGACACCCGAGATACCGAAGGTTCGAAACAGCACTTCACCGTCTTCGTGCCAGAGCTCATTATGATTGCGGGCGAGCGTCAAGCAGGCGCGGACGCGCAGGCCATCCAACGTCTTGAGTGCCGCTCGATCGCCAACGACCGTTGCCGATACGGGGCAGAGGATGGGGCGCAGCGAAGTGAGGGGAAGGCGAAACGTATCGGCGATACCGGTGGGGTTGCCGCCCGTAGCGATAATTACGGCATGTGCCTGCAGGGCCTCGTTCTTGCGAGGGACATCGGCGAGCGCCTTCCGAAGCGAGCGGAGCTCCGATTTTCGGTCGTCGTGCTTTTTTGCCTTGAGCGCCCGCGCTGGACGGTCTATTTGGAGTGCCCAGCCTTCGGAAGCTTTGTGCGCCGTGGCAACGTTGGCTCCGCAGATTAAGGTGATACCTAGGCGGTCGCAAACGTTGAGAAGCGCGTCGCGCACCGATTCGGCGCGAAGGGAGCGCGGGTACAGCCGGCCTTCCTCGGAGGTTGTCATGATGCCCAGCGAGGAGAAGAAACCCATAAGCTCTTGTTCGGGCTGGGGGCCCATGACGGATTCGACGAATGCGGGGTGGTTATACCGCTGAGGATCAATCGATTCGTTGGAGAGGTTGCAACGGCCGTTACCGGTCGCAAGGAGCTTGAGGCCGCAGGCGACATCGCGCTCAACGATGCAGACGCTTTTGCCAGCGCGTGCGGCCGTAATGGCGGCGGCGAGGCCTGAAGCTCCGCCGCCGATTACCAAGACGTCATAGAGGGCGCTCGCGTTCACTTAGGCCTCGTCGGTCTCGTGCGGGGTAATAGCCTCGACGGCAGAGACTGCCTTGGGCAACATGCCATCGGGCAGCGCGGTCTCGACCTCGCCCTTATCGCAGGCCTCGGCGAGTGCCGGATTAATGGGAAGCTGGCCCAAGATGTCGAGGTTATAGCGCTCTGCGACCTCGGGGAGCTTGCTCTTGCCAAAGACCTCGATCTTCTTGCCGCAGTCAGGGCACTCAATATAGCTCATGTTCTCGACAATGCCCAGAATGGGGACGTTCATCTTCTCGGCCATGTTGACCGCCTTGGCGACGATCATCGAGACCAGATCCTGCGGGCTCGTGACAATGACGATGCCGTCGACCGGCAGCGACTGGAAGACGGTGAGCGCGACGTCGCCTGTTCCCGGAGGCATGTCGACCAGTAGGTAGTCGATGGGGCCCCACGAGGTCTCGCTCCAGAACTGCCTAATGGCGCCTGCGATGACCGGACCGCGCCAAAGGACGGGGTCGGTCTCGTTTTGGAGCAGCAGGTTGGAGCTCATGACCTTGACGCCGTGCTCGGAGATTTCGGGCAGCATAAGGTTGCCAAGGGCATGGACGTGGCGTCCACTCATACCGAACATCTTGGGGATAGAGGGACCGGTGATGTCGGCATCGAGGACGCCGACCTTGTGGCCGTGACGGGCAAGCTCGGTGGCGATGGCACCGGTGACAAATGACTTGCCGACACCGCCCTTGCCGGAAAGCACGGCGATGACGCGCTTGACCTCGGACAGCGTGTTCTCCTCAAATTGCGACGGCGACGTTTGTCCGCCGGCGGCCTGTGCGTGTTCGCAACCCATGTATGACTCCTTTGTATATGCTGGGGCCGGGGCCCCGCGATGTGACACGAGCGTCATTGTACCCTCGTTTGCGAGCGGGAGTCATTTGCGATGCGTTTGGGCCGAGCGTGCTTGCAATACGATGGGCCCAAGCGAATGGGCGGGCTTACTGAACTTTGCTGGCGAACTCGAGGTATTGCATGCGCTGCAGCTTGTCGATCGTCGAGGCGTAGGGGCTGTCTTCCGATTCCAAGTCGTAGCGCAGCCCGTCGGCACCGAGATAGCCGGCGACATTGATGGTGGGCACATCTGACCTTGTCGCAAGCAGGGCCTTTTGGTAATTGGTGAGCGGGGCGCCGATCTTATTAAGGGTAATGGCTGCAATCTCGTTTGCCCCGACGGTGTCGTAGACGTTGAGCTCGGTATTGCCGGCGATCTCATAGTTAGCCCAGACGAGATATGTCGACTGATAGATACGGAAAGCGTGGCTTGCCGTATCTTCCTGAGGGTACAGCTCGTCGTTGAGAGTCGTTGCGGCGCTCGGCTGATGGTCGCCAAAAAAGACAAGAACAACCGGGCTGCCGATGTTGCGGAGCTCGTTGATAAAGTACTCGAGGTCCCGGTCGGATGCGTTGATGCAGGTGAGATAGGTGTTGAGCGCGCTGTTGGCGCCTTCGCTGGCTCCCTCGACCCAATAGTTTGTCAGCTCTTCGGCGGGAACGGTGCCATAGTCGTAGCCGCCGTGATTTTGCATCGTGACGTCAAAGATGAACTGCGGCGCTTCGTCGGTTCTAAGCAGGTCGAGTATCTTGTCGTAGGTGGCGTAGTCGCATACGCCGGCATGGTAATAGGGCGCACCTTCGAAATCGCCGATTGAAAGAAAGTCTCCAAAGCCCAGCTGCTGATAGATTTTATCTCGATGGTAGTTGACGGGGTTTTGCGGGTGCATAGCGGTAGTGGTATACCCAAGCTCTTTAAGGTCCTTTGCCAGGCTGTTTACGCCATTCATCTGATACAGCTGATAGGGGATCTTGCCTAATCCGACAAAGGCCGTTGTCGCTCCGGTCAAAAATTCGAATTCGGAGTTCGCCGTTCCGCCACCGGCGACCGAAGCGAGCATGGTGCCGCGAACAAGTGTGTCGGGAAGCGAGTTGTAGAATGCGGGGCCGGTGTACCCGGCCGCCTGGAGCTGCTCAAAGCACGAAAGGTCGCTAAAACTCTCATTCATGACGGCAACAATCGTCGGCTTGATTTCATTGAACTGGGCAACGGCCGCCGCGCGCTGCTCGCTCGAGCCATATGTGCTGTCGTAGGCGGCGGCGAGCTCCTGCTCGATGCTCTGCGCCTCATCGGGCGTATAGTCTTCGGGCTTCTCAATGGGCAACTCGTTGACCATTTCGGTGAACGAAGTGATAAAACCCTGAGACGCATACGTGGTGATGGGCTGCCAACGGTCAAATCCAAAATCCAGCGCCTGCTCCAAGTCGATGTTGGAAAAGCCTGAGAGCCCCACAACGGTCACTAGCAGAAAAGCACAGAGGTTAGTGGCGATAGCGGGGAAGACATGGGTGGGCGTACGGAGCTTTCGCGGTCGGATGAGCGAAAGAAGCCCCAGGGAAATCTCCAGCAGGGCGAGAGAGGTTACGATTCCGGCGGTAAAGGTAAACTCGTATCCCTCGCTCACTTCCATTGCGGTGCCAAGGGCCAAGATATCGCTTGGCAGGATGGCTTCGCCTTTAAACGTTATGACGAAGTGCTCGGCAATGCCAAGGATGCAGCAGACGACGGGCACGAGAGCCATGACGCCTCCATGACGCTGTCCCAGCAAATAAAGGGAGAGCAGAACCGTCGCGAGCAGCCCGACGGAAAACCCGAATGAGTTGGCGGGAATGCGATAGAACGTTTCGTTGCAGGCAATTTCGAGTGAAACGAACGAGAGCGCTGAAACAGCGGCGATGACAAGGATGTCACGGCAAATACAGGCAACCGTTCCCGTCGCAAGGTCGGTTTGGTCGATAAGTCCCGAAACCAAGGGCTCGACAAGAAGCATGACGGCGGCAGCACCGAGCGCCGAATAAGAAAGGACCCATAGGGAGCTGCCCTCATTTACGAGCAATTGATTCGTAACCCATGCAGCTACCACGCCGAGCGGGATGAGGAGCGTCGCGCACCAAAAGACGCGGGCAATGGGTGGCTTTTCGTTGCGTTTGATTGAAAAATACACGCGCACGACGACGGCGACCACGATAAGGACGGCGATGAATATGGGCAGATTGGCCATGTCGCTCGAAGTGATTTCAAGGGGGATATCTTCGGTCATGGACGTTCCTCTGGTACAACAAATTAAGTTCAGTATTAGATTACTGTAACCTTTCCACGGCATTTCGAGAAACAAAGCGCCCGATACGCAAAGCTAAAGGTCTGCGAATCTTGTATTACGAACATCTGTGCGCGTCGAGTGCGCTAAACTCATCGGCAGTATGATTCGATGCAATAGGAGGCAAGGAGCTTCCATGTCTGATTCTTCTATCGTTATTCGCGGCGCCCGTGAGCACAACCTCCGTGATATCGATGTTTCCATTCCGCGTGACCAACTCGTGGTCATTACCGGTCTTTCTGGCTCGGGCAAGAGTTCGCTGGCATTTGACACTATCTATGCCGAGGGCCAGCGTCGATACGTCGAGAGTCTTTCGAGCTATGCGCGCCAGTTCTTGGGACAGATGGACAAACCCGACTTGGATTCAATCGACGGCCTTTCGCCGGCGGTGTCGATCGACCAAAAGACGACGTCTAAAAACCCTCGCTCGACGGTTGGCACCGTAACCGAGATTTATGACTATCTGCGCCTGCTGTTCGCCCGTGTGGGCACCCCGCACTGTCCCGAATGCGGCCGTGTCATTGAGCGCCAGACGACCGACCAGGTTGCCGACAAGGTCTTGACGGCGGGGGAGGGCCGCCGCGCGTTTGTGCTGGCACCGGTGGTGCGCGGGCGAAA
Organism: uncultured Collinsella sp.; assembly: GCA_938036665.1. Lineage (GTDB taxonomy): Bacteria > Actinomycetota > Coriobacteriia > Coriobacteriales > Coriobacteriaceae > Collinsella. Next base: position 10,492 of record CALHWR010000103.1, read on the forward strand.
AGGCGAGTACACCAAACTGTTTGAGGATCTTCGCGCCGAGGGCTTTAGCCGCGTGCGTGTCGACGGTGAAGTGCGCTCGCTCGACGATCAGATCGATCTGGACAAGAAGTTCAAGCACGATATCGAGGTCGTGGTCGACCGCATCGTGATCCGTGAGAACTCTCTGGGCCGTATCGCCGAGTCTGTTGAGCAGGCGACCGCGCTGGCGCACGGCAATGTGAACGTATACTTGCTGCCCGACCGCGACGCTCCCGAGGGGACCGAAGGCGAGTTGCTGGAGTATTCGCTGGCGTTAGCGTGCCCGGAGCATGGGCACTCCATCGATGACCTGCAGCCGCGTGATTTCTCGTTCAACGCGCCCTATGGCGCGTGCCCAGAGTGCGATGGCCTGGGCTTTAAGAAGACGGTCGATGCCGAGGCCCTAATCGAAGACCCCTCGAAGTCGATCGCCGACGGGGTCTTTGGCAGCCTGTTTGGCAACTCTAACTACTATCCGCAGATTTTCGCTGCGGTCTGCAAACACTTTAAGGTGAGCGTCGATACGCCGTGGGAGGATCTGCCTCCTCGGGTGCGTCGCGCGTTTTTAGACGGCATGGGCGACCAGAAGATTTCGGTCGACTATCAAAAGCTCGATGGGCGCCGCAGCCAGTGGGACACCAAGTTCTCGGGCGTGCGCAATATCCTGTACGAGCGCTATACCGAGACGACGAATGAGAACACCAAGGCGCGCTTGGAGAAGTACATCCGCGAGGAGCCGTGCTCGAGCTGCCACGGCGCTCGTTTGCGCCCCGAGATGCTCGCTGTTACCGTAGGCGGTAAGTCCATTTACGAGGTCTGTTGCCTATCGTGCCGCGAGTCGCTCGAGTTTTTTGAGGGCTTGGAACTCACCGAGCGCCAACAGTTTATCGGCGGG
>CALHWR010000104.1 GCA_938036665.1 uncultured Collinsella sp.
CCAGGCTGCCGAGGAGGCCGCCCGCGCCGAGGCCGAGGCCAAGAAGAAGGCCGAGCAGGAGCGCCTTGCCCGCGAGAAGGAGGAGGCTGCCCGCGAGGCCCAGCGCCGCGCCGTTCCCGCTTCCGACTCCGGTTCGCGTTTCCGCTCTCTGCTCGACCAGATCGCCGCACAGGAGACCGTGCTCAAGGAGAAGAAGGACGCCGAGGACAAGGCCAAGGCCGAGCGTGCCGCCGAGCGCGGTAACCGTCGTGGCGGCAACAACGACCGCCGCGGAGGCCGTCGTAACGATCGTAACGCCTCCGACAGCAACTCCGAGCGCAACGCCTCCGAGAGCCGTCCGCACAGCCATCGCACCAACGCCAGCAACAACGTCGCTGCCGGCATGGACTTCCCCAACCCCGACAAGCAGGGCAAGGGCAAGAAGCGCAAGGGCGGTCACAACAACGAAGAGGACCACTACAGCCGTATGGCTCGCGAGGCCGAGGAGTACAGCCGCGAGAAGGTGCTCGAGGAGGCCCGTGCCGCCGTCGAGGAGGCCTCTCGCGAGTCCACCGGTCGCCGCAAGAAGCGCAAGGAGAAGCGCGAGCGCGAGGCTGCCAAGGCTCAGGAGGAGCGCAAGAAGGAGGAGGCGCTGGCCCAGGGCGTGAACCCCGAGGAGCTCGACGCCATCAAGGTCTCCCAGGGCGTTACCGTCCAGGAACTCGCCGAGGCACTTGACGTTCCGGCCAACGACATCATCAAGCGCCTGTTCCTGTTGGGCACGCCGCTCACCATGACACAGTCCATGTCTGACGACCTCGTCGAGCTCGTTGCCGACGACCTGGGCCGTCAGATCAAGATCATCACCCCCGAGGAGGAGAACACCTTCTCGTTCTACGACGATCCCGCCGACCTTAAGCCGCGTGCACCGGTCGTCACCGTCATGGGCCACGTCGACCACGGCAAGACGTCGCTGCTCGACGCCATCCGCCACACCGGCGTTGCAGCCGGCGAGGCAGGCGGCATTACCCAGGCAATCGGTGCTTCGCAGGTTATGATCAACGACCGCAAGATCACCTTCATCGATACCCCGGGCCATGCCACCTTTACGGCCATGCGTGCCCGTGGTGCCAAGGTGACCGATATCGTCATTCTGATCGTGGCTGCCGACGACGGCATCATGCCCCAGACCGTCGAGTCGATCAACCACGCCAAGGCCGCCGGCGTACCCATCGTCGTCGCCGTCAACAAGATCGATAAGCCGGGTGCCAACCCCGACCGCGTGCGCCAGGAGCTCACCGAGTACGGTGTCATCCCCGAGGAGTGGGGCGGACAGAACATGTTCGTCAACATTTCGGCCAAGCAGAAGATCGGTATCGACGATCTGCTCGAGACCGTGCTGCTCCAGGCCGACGTGCTCGAGCTCAAGGCCAACCCCGATACGTTCGCTTCGGGCAACGTTCTTGAGGCTAAGCTCGACAAGGGCCGCGGCTCGGTTGCCACCGTGCTCGTGACCCGCGGTACTCTGCACGTGGGCGATACGCTGGTCGCCGGCCTTACCTACGGCCGCGTCCGCGCCATGCTCGACCCCAAGGGCAACGCCGTCACCGAGGCCGGGCCCTCCGACGCCGTCGAGATCCTGGGCCTGCAGTCCGTCCCCAACGCCGGCGATGAGTTCCGCGTGTTCGAGGACGAGCGCGAGGCACGCGCCCTGGCCGATGAGCGTTCGCTCAAGGCCCGTATCGAGGAGCAGAGCCGCGTTAAGCACGTGACGCTCGAGAACCTCTTCGAGACCATCGCCGACGCCGAGGTCAAGGAGCTCAACCTGATCATCAAGGCCGACGTCCAAGGTTCCATCGAGGCCCTTCAGGACTCCCTCGACAAGATGGACCAGTCCGAGGTGCGCATCAACACGATCCACTCCGCCGTTGGCGCCATCAACGAGACCGACGTCGTTCTGGCTGACGCCTCCAACGCCATCATCATCGGCTTTGGCGTCCGTCCCGACGGCAAGGCTCGCTCCGCCGCCGAGCGCGAGGGCGTCGAGATCCGTTGCTACGACGTCATCTACAAGTGCCTCGAGGACCTCGACGCAGCCCGTATCGGCATGCTCAAGCCCACCGAGGTCGAGGTTTCCACGGGCACCGCGACCGTCCTGGACACCTTCAAGGTGCCCAAAGTCGGTATCGCCGCCGGTGTCCGCGTCGAAGAGGGCGAGATCGCCGCGACCGATTCCGTGCGTCTGGTGCGCGACGGCATCGTGGTCTTCAACGGCAAGATCGCCTCGATGCGCCACTACAAGGATGAGGCCAAGAGCCTCAAGAGTGGTTCCGAGGGCGGCATTGGCCTGGAGAACTTCCAGGACATCAAGCCCGGCGACCAGATCGAGGGTTACCGCATCGACCAGGTTGCCCGTACCGAGTAGGGGGTAGCGCTATGAAGCAAACGCAGGCAACCCGCCGTCTGGGCGAGCAGCTTCGCGAGAAGCTTGGTTATATCCTGCTCTTTGAGGTTTCCGATCCGCGTCTCGACCTGGTTACTTTGACCGCGGTCGAGGTCGCGGTGGACCGTTCGTTCGCGCGCGTGTACGTGTCGTGCGATGCGAGCCGCTACGATGAGGTCATGGAGGCGCTCGCAAGCGCCAAGGGCCGTATTCGCAGCCTGTTGGCTCGCTCGCTCGATTGGCGTGTCACGCCCGAGCTCGATTTTCGCATCGATCGCTCGACCGATGAGGCCGAGCGCATCACGCGTGCGCTGGAAAACGTTCCCGCCACGCTTGCGATCGAAAAGGACGAGGACGGCTATCCGATAGCGGATGCCGCCCAGGAGGCAGCTTTAGATGACTAATTCCGCCGACCTCGCCTCGTGCGAGTCTGCAGATATTCAGCGACGCATCCTCGAGCTCATCGAGGGTGCGTCCTCCATTGCGATTTCGGGACATACTTCTCCCGATGGCGATGCCCTGGGCTCCGTGCTGGGTCTGGGCCTCTCGCTTATGAAGTTTTTCCCCAACAAGGACATTGCCCTGCTGCTGGCAGATGATGACCCGGTTCCGCGCATCTACCGCTTTATGGAAGGCTCCGATCGCCTGGTCCCGGCATCTGCGTATACCGGCAATCCGGACCTGTTCATCTCGGTGGACGTACCGGTCGTCGAGCGTCTCAATAATTCCGCCGAGGTGCTTCGTCGCTCCAAGCATGTGGTGTGCTTCGATCACCATCCGGCGCGCGAGGAGTTTGCCGAGCTCAGCCTGAGGCGCGTCGAAGCTGCAGCCTGCGCCATGATCATCGACCGCTTCTTGGACAATTGCGGCATTGTCGCACGTGATGGCGTTGCGACCTGCCTGCTGTGTGGCTTGGTTACCGATACCGGCCGTTTTCAGTACCAAAACGCCGATGCCGCCGCGTTCCATGCAGCCTCGCGTCTGGTTGCCCACGGTGCAGATCCGGCGCGTGTGGCACTCGAGGTCTACCAGAGCATGCGCGTTGAGTTTTTGCACCTCAAGTCCATCGTTATGGGCCGCATCAAGACGGTGGCCCACGGGCGCGTCGCGTATAGTTACGCGTACCAGAGTGACCTTGAGGCTTGCGGTGTCACCTCGGATGAGTGCGACGGCCTGGTCGATGTGGTTCGCTCGGTGATGGGCGTCGAGGTCTGCCTCTTCCTGAAGGGCATTGAGGGCGATACTAAGGTGCGCGGCAACCTGCGCTCCAAGGGCGACCTCAATGTGTCCGAGATCGCTGCTGCTTTTGGCGGAGGCGGACATCCCGCTGCCGCCGGTTTCTCCAACAACGGAACGATTCTCGAGACGCTCACCGTGGCACTTCCCATGCTGGCCGAGCTGGTGGGGGAGGATCCCGCTTCGGTGACCGTCGAGCTTTAACTTTTTGGATGGTACATGGCTCGTCGTACGCCTTCTCAACTGAATATGCTGCTCGCCGTCGATAAGCCGGTGGGCTGCACGTCCCACGACGTGGTCTCGCAATGCCGGCGCGCCCTCCAT
>CALHWR010000105.1 GCA_938036665.1 uncultured Collinsella sp.
GTTCGACGAGATCTCCTCCACGCTGCGCTATGCCGCCTTCCGCCTGCTGTGCGTGTGGGGTGCCACGAGCGTCGAGCGTTCGCGCGAGGCTTGGCCCATCCTGGACGAGGCCATCCAGTGCTACCACGGCGACCTTGAGTATCGCGACATGCTCGGTTGCCTGTACGAGTTTTGCCAGGGCGAGATCGACGCCGAGGTTGCCGAGAAGCTTGCGCTGCGCCTTAAGTTCGATGCCGAGAACGGTAAGGGCAGCTATCTTAAGGCCCGTTCGAGCGAGATTTGCGAAATGCTTGTTAAACGTTTTGGCCTGGATCTCTCCAAAAAGAAGAAGCGTGCTAGCGTAAAAAAATCTGACGACGCCGAAGACGAGGAGTAACAGATTATGGCGCACGATGTAGTCCTGATTCCCGGTGACGGTATCGGTCCCGAGATTACGCAGGCCATGCGCCGCGTGGTCGAGGCCACCGGTGTCCAGATCAACTGGAACGTCCAGGAGGCCGGTGCCGGCGTCATGGACGAGTTTGGCACGCCGCTGCCCCAACATGTGCTCGATGCGGTCGCCGAGACCAAGGTTGCCATCAAGGGCCCCATCACCACGCCGGTCGGCACGGGCTTCCGCAGCGTTAACGTCGCCCTGCGCAAGCACTTCGACCTGTACGCCTGCGTGCGCCCCTGCCTGTCGCAGCCGGGCGACGGCTCGCGCTTCCGCGACGTCGACCTGGTCATCGTGCGCGAGAACACCGAGGACCTCTACGCCGGCATCGAGTTCGATGAGGGCGCTGCCGAGGTCGAGGAGCTCTCGCAGCTTGTCGAGCGTTCGGGCCAAAAGACCTTCGCCGCCGATTCCGCGATCTCGATCAAGCCGATCTCCATCGCCAAGAGCCGCCGCATTGTGGAGTATGCCTTTGAGTATGCCCGCCGCTGCGGCCGCAAAAAGGTGACGGCCGTGCATAAGGCCAACATCATGAAGGCGACCGACGGCTTGTTCCTGCGCGTAGCGCGCGAGGTGGCCTCCAACTATCCCGATATCGAGTTCAACGACAAGATCGTCGACGCCACCTGCATGGGCCTGGTCCAGAACCCCAACGACTTCGATGTCTTGGTGCTGCCCAACCTGTACGGCGACATCGTGAGCGACCTGTGCGCCGGCCTGGTTGGTGGCCTGGGTATGGCTCCGGGTTCCAACATCGGTGCCGATTGCGCCATCTTTGAGGCAACGCACGGCTCCGCGCCCGATATCGCCGGTCAGGATATCGCCAACCCCACGGCCGAGATCCTCTCTGCTGCGATGATGCTCGATCACCTGGGCGAGAACGATGCTGCCAATCGCATTCGTGCCGCCGTCTCCGCCACGCTCGACGAGGGCGAGCAGGTTACCGGTGACGTGCGTCGTGCCCAGACCGGCTCCGTTGAGGGCGCTGTGGGCACGCAGGCCTTTGCCGATGCCGTTATCGCGCACCTGGCCTAAGGTATGCACGCTGCAAACGCCTAAATAGTACTTAAGTGTTTGCGTATAACCTAAGAATCAATACGCCCGGCGCCTCGTCGGGCGTATTCTATTGGGGACTATGTTTCCTAACAAGGAGTAATTGATATGGGTCTGATTCAAAAGAAGGACGAGAAGGACGAGATCGACGGCATCCAGATCATCGAGCGCGGCGAAGGCCCCGACGGTGACGAGGACGAGAAGATCGATCTGGTCGCCGGTACGTCTGCCGAGCACATTGCCGCCGGCACGACGGCCGAGGAGGAGGACGCCCGACTGGAGGCTCAGATTGCCGCGGATGCCGCTGACGAGAACCTCATGCCCGAGGAGCAGGACGAGGACGACGACTCCGACGTGGACGACCACGCTTGCAAGCACAAGAAGACGATGATTGCCATCTTTGTGGTCGCCGTCGTGATCGCTGCCGTGGTCGGCTTCTTTATCGGCAACGGTGGTTTTGGCGGCAAGGGCGTCGGCTCGGCGACCCTGACCGAGGACCAGCTCGATTCGACCGTGGCAAGCTATAGCTACAACGGCAAGAAGAGCGACATCACCGCGCGTGAGGCCATCGAGAGCCAGTACAGCCTCGACACCGTCAAGGATAGCGATGGCAACTACACCGCTCCTTCTGCTGACGTCATCCTGTCCTACGTGCGCAACCAGATTCTGCTGGACGCTGCCGAGGACGAGGGCGTTACCGTTTCTTCCAAGGAAATGAAGCAGTACGCCGAGGATTCCATCGGCACCTCCGACTACAAGACCATGGCCACGCAGTACGGCGTGTCCAAGGACCAGGCCAAGCAGATCGTCCGTCAGTCCGCGACGCTGCAGAAGCTCTACAAGAAGAAGGTGGGCGATAGCTCCGCAAGCATGCCGACCGCCCCGACCGAGCCTGCTGACGGCAACGAGGAGACCGCGAGCAAGGACTACGCCGACTACATCATCAACCTTGCCGGCGATGAGTGGGATAGCGAGAAGGGCACCTGGAAGGACGCCGATGGCACCTACGCCAAGGCATTCGCCGACGATGCCTTTACGGCCGATAGCGCGACCTATAAGCAGGCAATGACCGCCTATTACACCGCTTACCAGCAGTATTCTTCGCAGGCTTCGAGCGCCAGCTCCAAGTGGACCGAGTACGCCAACAGCCTGTACGCCAAGGCCAACATCAGCATTTACGGCCTGTTTGCGTAAGATCTGCCTGAGCTTACCGATCGCGTAGCCGAACTATCTGAATAAGCCCGCTAGAACGATATCCGTTCTAGCGGGCTTATTACGTCGGAGGTACCGGTAGTTAAATAATCTCAATTAATCTTTAAGTCCAAAGAGGTTATCGGCTTCATCGTCAGGCATATATTCCAGTACATCGCCCGGTTGGCAGTCGAGTGCCCGGCATATCGCGTCAAGAGTTGAAAAGCGCACGGCAGAAACCTTGCCCGTCTTGATGCGCGACATATTGACCTGGGAGATGCCCACGCGTTCCGCAAGCTCTTTGGATGAGATCTTGCGTTCGGCGAGCATGCGGTCGAGCCGCAGAATAATCATGGATTCCCCCTAGAGCAACTCGTCATCTTGTATTTGCAGGATACACCCGTACTGGAAGACGCTGGCAATCAGGCTAATAATCAGGCCTGCAAAGACCATAGAGAGGTCGAGGTGCTGGCCGCCAAGCGCATCCGTAAAGTTGCCGCCAAATCCTGAGAGTATCAGCCCCGTGACTATGGCACCAAGAAGCTTCACAGCAACGCCGCCAATAAGGAACAAATGTCCTACTTGACGTAGTATGCGGATGCATTCGAGGTCAAAGGGCCTGCCCGCCTTTTCAATGGCGGAGAAAAACCTGTATGCGCTTAGCACAATGGCAAGCGCAAGGCATGTCATCATGGCGCTCCCTATGGCAGTATGACCGTCGTGCGCGACAAGCATAAGAGGGGTCTGTTCATTGGCGCCGACGAGAGCGAGAGATGGCCCTTCGCCGGCATTAAGCTCTACGGATTGGAGGCAGAACCCTTGGGAGAGGCTAGGCAATATGAGTAGAAGCTCGATTGCAATGACTGCGAGAAGTCCCAGAGCGAGCGCTACGGCGGTGCAGATTGTGGCCCATTTGCAGATGTGAGCGAGCTTCCTCAGATCGGCTATTGCCTGTTCGCGGTTGATGGGTTCATTCGATTTGGATACGTTCCAGCGGATCATAGCTCCTCCAACCAATGTCTAGGATGATATTTAAATCTTATAACATACTTAATGATAAACGATAAACAATTACAGATTAGAGTAAGTTATGTTTGTAAGACGAATAGCGAGAGCTTATGGCATATTTAGGGAGTGAGAGTTTGGCACGTGGGGGATGGACGAGTATCGAAATTTCCCGCAACCGCGCAAGTGCTTCATCGGGTCTCCCTAATTCATATGGAAAAGGAGCTGCAAACGATTGGAAATAACCGCTGAGCGGTCGAAAACTACCGTTCACCGATAATTTCTAAACTGGTTCTAACTGGTATTAAGTCAAAAAGACCAATTCACAAATCTTCACAATGACCTGCATTTTTTCTACATGCTTTTTTGGCCACCCTGCGTTGTTTAGACACAGAAAAGGTTCCGATCTTTCGTCAAAGTATTTCGAAACGATTTCAAAACCGCAGGTAGAAGTGTTAACGAGCGGTAAACGGTCGATTTATCGCCGTGAGCGGTGCAAAAACGTTTACTGCGTGAATCAGCGAAAGCGACCTCTTCTGTGATGATATAGTGACAACAACACGTCACGTGGTTACTACCAGTTGAGAGACCACTGGTCTTCAAAGAACGCTTTCCAAGAAGCTTTAAGGGCGTCCGCCCGCTGGCTTCCGAAAACATCGGACTCAGATCGTACACACCTTCGGAAGGGAAATTTGAATGGTTGGCTTTATTCTTACCGGTCATGGACAGTTCGCACCCGGCCTCGCAAGCGCTATCGCTATGGTCGCCGGTGATCAGCCCGCTTTTACCGTCGTTCCTTTCGAGGGCGACCAGGCTGCTTCCTACGGTGAGGATCTCCGCGCCGCTATCACCGCCATGCGCGAGGAGTGCGATGGCGTGCTCGTCTTTACCGACCTGCTTGGTGGTACCCCGTTCAACCAGGCAATGATGATTGCCCAGGATGTCGACAACGTCGAGATTCTGACTGGCACGAACCTTCCCATGGTTATTGAGCTTCTGTTCCTCCGCGGCAACGCTACGCTCGCCGAGCTTGGCGAGCAGGCCGTGACCGTTGGCCAGACGGGCATCACCGCCCAGACGGTTGCCTCCGTCGCTGGTGCCGAGGAAGAGGATATCTTCGGTGACGAGGACGGCATCTAATGGCCGATTTCGGAGCCAGCGTCCTGAGCTCCTCGGTCGCTCTTTTAGGCCTGCTTGTCGTCATGGGCTTGATTTACACCATCTGGTCGCAAATCAACATGAAGAAGAAGCAGAAGTACTTCAAGGAGCTACACACCGAGCTCAAGCCGGGTCAGGAGGTTCTTTTCGCCGGCGGTATCTACGGAACCGTCAAAGGCATCGAAGGCGAGAAGGTCCAGATCAAAGTCCGATCCGGCGCCGTTGTAGATGTTTCGCGTTACGCGATTCAGGAGATCAAGTAACTGTCGTCAGCAAATAACGAAAGGAAGCTGATCAACATGGCAGAACCCAACATTCTTCTTACCCGCATCGATAACCGACTGGTCCATGGTCAGGTCGCTACCCAGTGGAACTCCACCTTGGGCTCCAACCTCATTCTCGTCGCCAACGACGATGTGTCGACTAACACCATGCGCCAGAACCTCATGAAGATGGCCGCTCCCGCCGGCGTCGCTACTCGTTTCTTCTCTCTGCAGAAGACCATCGACGTCATTGGCAAGGCGAGCCCGCGCCAGAAGATCTTCATCGTGGCCGAAACACCGGAAGACGTGCTTACGCTCGTCAAGGGCGGTGTGCCTATAAAGAAGGTAAACATCGGCAACATGCACATGTCGGAAGGAAAGCGCCAAGTCGCCACCTCCGTCGCAGTTAACGACGAGGATGTCGCTGCGTTTAAAGAGCTGCAGGAATTGGGGGTGGAGTTGGAGATCAGGCGCGTTCCGAGCACGCCTGTTGAGGACACGAGCAAGCTCTTCTCGTAATCCTCATGATCCACGTTGTCAGGAATGAAACCCTGACATTCTGTACGTGAAATCCAAAGTGCGTACATACATTTTGAAAGGAGGAGCAAGATGGAATACTCGATCATCCAGGTCGCTCTGGTCTTCATCGTCACGTTCGTCGCGGCAATCGACCAGTTCAACTTCCTCGAGTCTCTCTATCAGCCCATCGTCACCGGCGCCGTCATCGGTCTTATCCTTGGCGACCTCAACACCGGTCTTCTCGTGGGTGGTACCTATCAGCTCATGACGATCGGCAACATGCCGATCGGAGGCGCTCAGCCGCCTAACGCCGTCATCGGCGGCATCATGGCAGCCATTCTCGCTATCGCTACGGGCCTCGAGCCCAACGCGGCAGTCGGCCTTGCCATTCCGTTCGCTCTGCTTGGTCAGCTCGGCGTTACCCTGGTCTTCACGCTTATGTCGCCGCTCATGTCCTCTGCGGACAACATGGCTCACAACGCTGACACCAAGGGTATCGAGCGTCTGAACTACTTCGCCATGGCTCTGCTCGGCCTGATCTTCGCCGTCGTCGTCACCCTGTTCTTCATCGCTGGCGCCACCATCGGTCAGACCATCGCTTCCGCCATCCCGACTTGGCTGCAGACCGGTCTCTCCGCTGCAGGCGGCATGATGCGCTTCGTCGGCTTCGCCGTCCTGCTCAAGGTTATGATGAACCGCGATATGTGGGGCTTCTTCCTCATGGGCTTTGGCCTCGCGCTCATCACCGTTGCCAACGATTCTCTGGCAACCCCTGCTCTGCTCATCCTCGCTCTCATCGGCTTCGGCATCGCTTTCTGGGACTTCCAGCAGCAGACCGAGCTGAAGGGTGCAGCTGTTTCTGACGGAGGTGACTTCGAAGATGGCATCTAATGAGTATGTGATCCCGGAGCACTACGAGGATCTCACTCCTGCTCCGCAGCTCGACCAGAAGACCCTCAACAAGATGGCCTGGCGCTCCTGCTTCCTGCAGGCATCGTTCAACTACGAGCGCATGCAGGCCGCTGGCTGGCTTTACTCCATCATCCCCGGTCTGGAGAAGATCCACACCAACAAGAACGACCTCGCGGCTTCCATGAGCCACAACCTGGAGTTCTTCAACACCCACCCGTTCCTCGTCACCTTTGTTATGGGTATCGTGCTTTCGCTCGAGCAGAACAAGGTTGACATCCCCACGATCCGCGCCGTCCGCGTCGCCGCAATGGGCCCGCTCGGTGGTATCGGTGACGCCCTGTTCTGGCTGACGCTCGTGCCTATCACGGCCGGCATCACCTCCAACATGGCCATCAACGGCAACGCCGCTGCGCCGATCATCTTCCTGGTGATCTTCAACGTCGTCCAGTTCGCTCTGCGCTTCTGGCTCATGAACTGGTCCTACAAGCTTGGCACCAGCGCTATTGACGCTCTGACTGCCAACATGCAGGCCTTCACGCGTGCCGCTTCCATTATGGGCGTCTTCGTCGTCGGTTGCCTGGTCGTCACCATGGGTGGCACCCAGATCAACCTCCAGATCCCCAACGGCACCACCCGTGGCCTCTCCGCTACTACCGTGATCGTCTCCGAGAAGGAGGCCGAGAACTTCACCGGTATGGAGGGCATCGATACCGAGACCGCTGAGGCCGGTACCATCGCCATGACCGATGAGGACGGCAACGCCCTCACCGCTTCCGATGCCGACGGCAACGCTGTCGAGTGCGGCGTCACCGATCTGGGCAACGGCATGGAGTCCGTTACCTACGGCACCGTCACCGAGGATCCGGTCAACTTCTCTGTTGCCGACACCCTCAACACCATCGTCCCGAAGCTCGTCCCGCTTATGCTTACGCTGCTGCTTTACTACATGTTCGCTAAGCACAGCTGGACCCCGACCAAGGGCATTCTGCTGCTCTTCGTCCTGGGCATCCTGGGCGCTGGCCCGCTTGGTCTCTGGCCGAGCATCTGGTAAGGCTCTAGCTTGAGGGGTGTGTCCCTGCGCGGCTCACACCCCGACCCCTTAAGCCATGTGTATGTTAAAAGCCGCGTGCTCGAAAGAGCGCGCGGCTTTTGTTTTCTTGATGAGTCGGGTGTTGCAGAACGATAATGCTTAACACCCTAGGTAGTTAGCCGAATTCGAGCAAAAGGGAGGATAGGATGGCGATCGGAGCGCGTAGGCAGCCGCTGTACGATCAGCTGGTCGATATTCTGACCGAAAAGATTGACCATGAATATCGCGCCGGTGACATGATTCCTTCCGAGCGCGAACTTTCGGAGCGCTATGGTCTCTCGCGCACTACGGTACGCTTGGCTCTGCAGGAACTGGAGCGTTTAGGACTGGTGGTTCGGCAGCACGGTCGCGGTACCTTTGTGACCGACCGTTCGGCAAAAGCAACCAATCTTATGCAGTCCTACAGCTTTACCGAGCAGATGCGCGCGATGGGTCGAGAACCCGAGACCACGATTCTCGAGTTTTGCGAGATGGAGGCCGATAAGAATCTGGCCGAGCATATGGGATTGCGTATCGGTGATCGCATTTTTAAGCTTAAGCGCCTTCGTTCTGCCGACAACATGCCCATGATGGTCGAACGCAGCTATCTACCGGTTCGTCAATTTCTGTCCCTAAAGCGACCGCTGCTGGAGCGCAAGCCGCTTTACGATGTGATTGAGCAGGACTTTCAGCAAAAGATACGCGTGGCTGAAGAGGAGTTCTATGCGAGCATAGCCCGTCCCACCGACGCCCACCTTTTGGGAATTGTCGAGGGCTCGCCTGTGCTCGATTTGGTCAGGACTACGTATAACGAGTCAAACGAGGTTGTGGAGTATACACTCTCGGTTGCTCGTGCCGATCAGTTTAAATACAAGGTTTACCACCAGCGTAGCAACTAGTGTCCGCATCGTTTCCATATGGTGATTCTTTGCATTTAACTGGTTACTACCAGATAACCAACCGAAGTGTATAATTGCACGTCAGAGGATTACTTCTAGAGAGAGGTATTAGAAATGTTCGAGAAGAGTGTCGAGGAGCTCACCGAGCTCGGCGCCCAGATCACCACGGCCGAGATTGCTCAGCAGCCCGAGCTTTGGCGTGATACGCTCAACATCTATCGCGAGAACAAGGAGGCCATCGAGGCCTTCCTGGCCGAGGCTCGTGCTATGGGCGAGGGCCGTCTGTCCGTTGTCTTCACCGGTGCCGGTACGTCCGACTACGTTGGCGATACCTGCGCCCCGTACCTGCGTCACGCTGGCAACACTGATCTCTACGACTTTAAGCCCATCGCCACGACCGACATCGTGAGCGCTCCGCGCGACTTCCTGCGCGCCGAGGATCCCACGCTCGTGGTTTCCTTTGCCCGCTCTGGCAACAGCCCCGAGAGCCTTGCTGCCGTTGCCGTCGCCAAGGAGCTCGTCCACAACGTCAAGTTCCTCAACATTACCTGCGCTCCCGAGGGCAAGCTTGCCGTCGAGTCCGCCGATGACCCCAATGCGCTGACGCTGCTCATCCCGCGCGCCAACGACAAGGGCTTCGCCATGACCGGTTCCTACACCTGCATGACCCTGCTCTCTACCCTCATCTTTGACGAGGCTTCCGACGAGCAGAAGGCCGAGTGGGTCGAGACCATCGCCAAGATGGGCGAGGAGGTCATCGCTCGCGAGTCCGAGGTCGCCGATTACCTCGCTGGCGACTTCAACCGCGTGACCTACCTGGGCTCCGGCTCCTTTGGCGGCCTTGCTCAGGAGAGCCAGCTTAAGATTCTCGAGCTTGCTCACGGTCTGGTCGCTACTTCCTACGACACTTCCATGGGCTATCGTCACGGACCTAAGTCCTTCGTCGACGATAAGACGCTCGTCTTCGTGTTCGTCAACAACGACGCCTACACCCGTCAGTACGACATCGACATCCTCAACGAGATCGGTGGCGACAAGATCGCTCAGCACACCGTTGCCGTTCAGCAGGATGGCGCTACCGTCTACGAGGGCGAGTCCTTCACCTTTAAGGGCTATGAGGCACTCCCCGAGGGCTACCTTGCCCTGCCGTTCGTGATGTTTGCCCAGGCCATTAGCCTGCTCAACTCCGTGCGCGTGGGCAACACGCCCGATACGCCGAGCCCCACCGGCACGGTCAACCGCGTGGTTAAGGGCGTGACGATTCACCCCTTCACCGCTTAATCGCGTCCCCCCTGTAAGGGCGCCCGTCCGCTCATAACGGCGGGCGGGCGCTTTTTGTTTTCACTTGGACCGGGTATAAGCATCACCACAGTCAACTGCTTTAGAAGCAAGGAGTGCATATGAGCACGTACGCAATTAAGGCTGACAAGTTCTTCTTGCCGGCAGGCCCGCAGCTGGGCGGCTATCTTATGGTCGAGGATGGCGTCTTTGGCGCCTGGCAGGCCGACGAGCCCTCTTGCGAGATCAAGGACTACACGGGATCGTGGATCGCACCGGGTATGGTCGATACCCACATCCATGGCTTCTACAACCACTCAACTACCGATAACGACCCCGAGGGTATCGATATCAGCTCGACTGAGCTCGCCCGTCGCGGTACCACCAGCTGGCTACCCACGACGTTCACCGATGGCGTCGAGCAGATCAAGGACGCCTGCGCCGCCATCGCTCAGGCGGACGAGGGTCGCGGCCCCGACTTCTGCGGTGCTCGCATTCAGGGCATCTACCTGGAGGGGCCCTTCTTTACCATGAAGCACGTGGGCGCGCAGAACCCCGCTTATCTTATCGATCCCTCCGAGGAGGTCTTCGATCAGTGGCAGGAGGCTGCGGGCGGTCGCATCGTTAAGAGCGCCATGGCTGCCGAGCGCGATGGCGCCGCTGCTTATGCGGCTGCTCTGAACGCCAAGGGCGTGGTGACCAGTATCGGTCACTCCGACGCCACCTACGATGAGTGCATCGCCGCCATCAACGCCGGTGCCAGCTGCTTTACGCATACCTATAACGGCCAGCGCGGACTGCATCACCGTGAGGCCGGTGTCGTGGGCGCTGCCATGTCCACGCCCGAGACCTACGCCGAGATCATCTGTGACGGCAAGCACGTGAACCCTGCCGCCATCAAGGCGCTGCTGCAGGCAAAGGGCTGGCAGCATACGGTACTCATCACCGACTGCCTGGGTTGCGGCGGCATGCCCGAGGGCAGCTACACCAGTGGTGGCATGGACGTCATCATGAAGGACAACCTGTGCTGGCTCGCCGACGGCAAGAGCATTGCCGGCTCGGTGCTCACGCTTGCCCAAGGCGTCAAGAACATCGTCGACTGGGGCATCGCCAGCGCCGATATCGCCATTCGCATGGCAACCGAGGTGCCGGCACGCTCCGCGCACATCGAGGATAAGTGCGGCAGCATCATGCCGGGTCGCGACGCCGACTTTGTCGTGTTCGACCACGAGCTCACCCTCGTAGAGACCTATGTTGGCGGCCAGAGCGTCGGCAACGCCTTTACCGAGTAACGATAGAAAAAGACGGCGGGCCCGAATCTGCTCGGACCCGCCGTATGGGTTAAACGCTCAAAAGCACCTTAACAGTTACAGCTTGTTAGCGATCTTCTTTGCCGTGCGCTTAACGCCGGCCACAAGACCTCCTGCAGGATGCTCCTTTTCGTAGGCTAGACGCTTCTCGCGCTTGGCGTACTCTTCGACGATGATCTCGCCATACTCGTCTTCGATCTTGTCGAAGAAGTCGACGGCGCCCTTAATTTCCTCAGCGGTCGGGTGTCCCTTTTGGACACCGCCGGTGAGTTTGAACGGCCCCCACGTATCAAAGCCGGGGCAGCCGTAGACACCCATAAAGATGGCCTGCCTCATGCGGCAGATGCCATCGATATCCTTGCCGTACCACTTGTTTTTGCCACCGTAGGTCATAAGGCCAAATACCTTGTCCTGCGGCTGCAGCACGTTAGTGAGCACGCGCGCCATATCTTTGTCGATCTCGGAGTAATAAATGCCCGTGGCGACGCCGATCAGATGGTATTCGTGCAGGTCGGGGTACTCGTTTTTACCGAGTGACTTCACGTCGAGGGTATCGATTTCGGGGTGCGCCTCGACGATGGCGTCCACGAGCTTTTTCGTATTGCCGTGGTGGCGTGAGGCATAAAGGATGATGGTTCGCATAAGAAGGCCTTTCAGCTGTAATTGCATTAATGTCTATATGGTACCCCGTTGCATGGCTGGGATACCGGACGCATCGATGAACGTGCGGGTTTGTCCTTTGGTCAGGGCCGAGACGGGTACTTGCGAGCAAAAAGCAGTTGTTCGAAAGGATGGGCAATGGAATACGCTCTCTCCAATGATTCGATTTCTATCAAGGTCTCCACGGCCGGCGGCTCGTTTACCTCGATTGAGGCCGACGGTCGCGAGTATCTGTGGCAGGGCGATCCCGCCGTGTGGTCCGGCCAGGCACCGATTTGCTTCCCGATTTGCGGAGGCTTGCGCGATGGTAGCGCCATGACGTTTGCCGGGCATCATGTGAAGCTCGCCCGCCACGGCTTTGCGCGCAAGCAGGAGTGGAAGCTGTTGAGCCAAAGCGCAAACGAGCTGGCTATGTGCCTGGCATCCGAGGATAACGCCGCGCTGCTGAGCGATTATCCGTATCCGTTTAAGCTTGTTGCTCGTTATACGCTTGAGGACGCCGCCGTGCGTGTCGCCTATGAGGTTACCAACGAGGGCACCGAGGACATGCCGTTCTTTATCGGTGGACACCCCGGCTTTAGGTGTCCGCTCGACGAGGGCGAGGCCTATACGGACTACGAACTGCGCTTTGAGAAAGATGAGGCTGCGGAGCTTTGCACCGCCGTACCCTCGACCGGATTGATTGATGTAGCTAACCGTTCAAAGAACCCCATGGAAGGAAAGACGCTGCCCCTGTCGCACGAGCTCTTCGATTTTGCGGAGACCATCTTTGACGTGCTCGAGAGCCGTCAGGTCACGCTCTCCAAGAAGGGCGAGGACAAGGGCGTCCGCCTGAGCTTTGAGGGTTTCCCGTATCTCATTGTGTGGAGTAAGCCCGAGGGCGATTTTGTGGCAGTTGAGCCCTGGGGCGGCCTTTCGACCTGTTCCGATGAGGACGACGTGCTTGAGCATAAGCGCGGCTGCCTTGTCGCCAAGCCCAAGGAGACCGTCGTTCGCTCCTTCACGATTGAGATTCTGTAATTCCGTTTTGTCGACTCGTATCGCGAGGCACAAGGAGCCTGCGAGAAAAGGAGCTAAAAATGATCCTTACCGTTACGATGAACCCGTCTGTCGATACGCGCTATCAGCTCGATGAGCTCATTATCGACGACGTCAACCGTGTGACGCCCGAAAAGACCGCCGGCGGCAAGGGCCTCAACGTGGCCCGCGTCCTGGGCCAGCTGGGCGACGACGTTGTGGCAACCGGTCTGCTCGGCGGCCACATGGGCGCCTACATGGCCGAGCTCATGGACGCCAACGGTATTAACAACGACTTTGTGCCCATCAAGGGCGAGACCCGCATCTGCCTCAATATCCTTCATGCCGGCAACCAGACCGAGCTGCTCGAGAGCGGCCCGACAATTGCCCCCGAGGAGCTCGATGCCTTTACCGCCAAGTTTACCGAGCTTGCGAGCAAGGCCGACGTCGTCACCATCTCGGGTTCGCTGCCCCGCGGTGTCGAGGCGGACTACTATGCCAAGATCACGGGCATTGCCGAGAACGCCGGCGCCAAGGTGTTGCTCGATACCTCGGGTGCTTCGCTCGAGGCTGCGCTCAAGTCTGAGGTCAAGCCCGAGCTGGTCAAGCCTAACCTGACCGAGATTAACGGCCTTTTGGGCACGAGCTTTACCACCGACGATGTGGACGAGCTCCGCGCCGCGCTCGCCTCGGATGCTCGCTTCTCCGATATTCCCTGGGTCGTCGTATCCATGGGCGCTGCCGGCTCCGTTGGCTTCCATAACGGCCGTGCATTCCGCGCCAAGACCCCCGATATCCCCGCCGTTAACGCTACGGGCTCTGGCGACTCCACTATCGCGGGCTTCGCGCACGCCATCGCAGCCGGCGCGGATGACGAGACGGTGCTGCGTACCGCCAACACCTGCGGCAAGCTCAACGCCATGGATCCCATGACTGGCCACTTGGTTATGGATCGTTGGGACGAGGTCTACAACGGCGTTGTCGTGACCGAGCTGTAAGAGCTTGTGCCGCGGCCCCGGTATCGGTTGCTTGCCTGTGGTTAGAGCCGATGACAAGTGCGGTAGCATTATGCCGGGGCGCGACGCCGACTTTGTCGTGTTCAATCCCGACCTTAGCCTGGTCGAGACGTATGTGGGTGGCAACAGCGTCGGTAACGTGTTTGCCGAGTAGCCGCCAAAGAAACGATCCGAGAGGGGATTTAGATGATTTACGGTGCACTGGGCGATATCGAGGAATACCGCGGAATGCTCAAGGGCCTCGACGTGCTGATTGACTGGCTCGAGGAGAACGACCCGGCGGAGCTCGAGGTCGGCAGCCATCCGATTCTGGGCGACAAGGTCTTTGCGAACGTCATGGCTCCCACGACGCGTCCCGAGGACGAGGCTCACTATGAGACGCATCAGCGCTATCACGACCTGCAGATTGACGTCGAGGGTCGCGAGGCCTTTAAGGTCGCTACGGGTAGCCTGACGCTGGTCCAGGAGTTTGACGAGAAGGACGACTACGATTTGGTCGATTCCGACGCTTCGATCGCCGGCGATCTTGCCGACGACAAGTTCGCGCTGTTCGTTGCCGGTGAGCCTCACATGCCCACGCTCGAGTTCCCGGGCGATGGCGCACAGCCGGTCAAGAAGATCTGCTTTAAGTTGCTTGCCGACGCCTACTGGGGGGAGTAGCGAGCTGCTCGGCTGAGTTGCGCGTCTGATGGCGTGATTTCCCCAGGGAAATCACGCTAGGACCCCGCCAAGCGTGTTTCCCTGGGGGAATCACGTTTGGCGGGGTTTCGGTTTTTGAATAGGGAAGCCTCATTTACTTGCGAAGAACATCGGCTAGCCGCAGGATTGAAATCATCGACCGATAAGTGAGTTCCACTTTTTCGCCCGCAAGCAGTCGTTTCGAGCCAATCTCATCTAGCCCCACAAG
This sequence comes from uncultured Collinsella sp., assembly GCA_938036665.1. GTDB lineage: Bacteria > Actinomycetota > Coriobacteriia > Coriobacteriales > Coriobacteriaceae > Collinsella. The sequence continues at coordinate 14,691 of CALHWR010000105.1, forward strand.
CCGAGAAAACAGCGGGCCGCTCATCGTGCCCTCGTCAATTGACTCCCTTATGGTCTTCAAAACGTCCGTATCATGAAGCGATGCCGAGCTGTAGGGGGCAACACGAGCGGAACTCTCAATTAACGACGAGACAAAAGGATGGAGATGCTTTGGACATAGTCCATCAAACACCACATCCCCATTGTCGTTCGAGCCGACCAGGCGCCAAGTATAATGATCGACCCAGTCATCCCCGTCATATATGGCGTCCATGAGCAACTTCCCGTCTAGAGAGAGAAACCTATTTGGACATCGGGGCGCAAGACCGCAATCCATATCGGGCCTGCAGCAGCTCCAACCCAACGCACCACATAGGTTCCCTTTCGTACATGTGTATCAATCTGCCCCGAAATGCCGGTGAATGCAATTCCAGACCCGTTTGTCGGATAGCAATCGACGTATTTTTGTTTTCCGCTCACAACCTTGTATAGATATATCGTTCCAGCAAAAGAGAAGGGATCGTTCGCAATTTTGTCCGGAAGAACTTGCCACCTCAAAATCCCGCTACCAATATGGTCAAGCTTGACCGTTCCGCCGTCCCCCTCAAAAGTGGCAAGGGGATTTACCCCAGAC
>CALHWR010000106.1 GCA_938036665.1 uncultured Collinsella sp.
GAAAACTCCTAAGACCCGCAATTTGGCATGGGGTTCCGCTGTAGAGCACGTCAAGACCTTGTTTCAAGTCGTTATATGCTTCGACATATGAAGAGCCAACGAAGCCCTGTGAGTATTTTGAGCCTCGACAAGATTGCGCGTCGTCAACAGAGGCACAACGCCGCTGAACAACGCGGAAATCTTCATCGAAGCAAGCGCCGTAAACGACGCCGCCATTATTTAGGACGTAAGTAGCCAAGGTCCAAAACGCGGCACCCGAGGAACTTTTTGCGCGTTCGGCGTCGTCAGCCTGATAAGCCAATACCCGACGATAGTTCATCTTCAGATCGTCGCTCGTCAAACCATTAGCCGGACATACCCTCTGGCACAAACCGCACTCAACACATTTTGATTCGTCAATCTTCGGACGGTAAAACCCATGAGAGTCTTCTACAATCTGAATCGCCGATCGAGGACACACAGACAGACACGCAGAGCACCCGGTACAGCGTTGACTATCTTTGCAGATATCCATGGAATCCCTCCCTATCGTTAAGAATCATCTTGTCTGAGCCGCAAATAGCAAACGCCGCCACACATGAAATGAAATACGGTATGTAGCACTGCGGATCGTATAAAGGGTTGCCTGAAAAGCAATAAATTAGAAAGAAAATCTGAACACCCAAACAGGCCCACAAGCAAAAGGAGTCCCCATAAGGACCTTCCTCTAAAAGAGATTCAGATCGATGCATGGCTGCAAGGATGGAGAGAAACGCAGGCACAACAAAAGCCGCAAGGCCAATCACACCCGTCTCGGCAAGCAACTGAAGGTATACGTTGTGAGCACTCATCGACGAAAAGCCAAGATTGCTGTACATTGCACCAAGGGAGGTAGTGGCAACATACTTGGAATAAGTCCCCCAACCACAACCAAGTAAGGGTTTTGCATAAAACATACTCCAAGCGCAATCGTACAAATAGCTTCTGCCATTGCCCGTTTCATCATCTGAAAGCTCAATAAACCTCTCAAGAGTCGCCTGAACAGCGGGAACAAACGTAGCAAGAACGCCGACAGCTATTACAGCGATTGCAGCAACAACCAAGGTCTTGAGCATCGTCCCGGAAAGCTTCTTTCTATTTACGAACAGACACGAGATGACGATAGCAGCAACGGATGCAACCAAAGGGCCCCGCTTAGTAGTCAGAAAAAGCGCAAGCAAGAGCATCAGGCTCAGCATCAAATCTTTAATCCGAACCTTTTCCCTGCTACCAGCAAGACCACAGGCCCAAGAGACGAGACCCAAACTCAAATAAATCGAATTAGTGCTGTAGTGCGCCGTGAAGCCAGAGCGATAGTCCCTAGCCATATAGCTACCTGAAAAGAAGGCAGATTTAACTGGCAGATAAAGTGCGGGGACTAGCCAGAAGACGATGGTGCAGAACGCATGAAATGCTGCAAAGGCGACAAGAACCCTAAGGCATGAAGTGACCCAGGATCGCTCGCCTGCCGCAACATACATGCACAGAAATAGAAGCGTATAAACTACGAGCAGGGTTAAATTAGCCACACCGTATATCAAACTATGAATAAAGAACAGCACAAAGAAAGGTGCCCAAGCCAGCTCAAGGCCAAATCTTTTGCAAGCAAATCTTCTGTTAGTCACAAAATGCAGGAGAAACGCCGTAGCAGATAGCAGGAGGCAGACATCGAGTGCAAGCGCAGAAGCAGCGAGCGATTGGCAGAAAAAGGCGTAAAAGAGCAGTGGAATGAACACCATGGACCCATCATTTAGGGAAAAGCGTCGCTCTAACTCAGAGCAAGACTCAACACCGGCCCTAGACGCGCTGAAATAATTCATCCTATTTAATCCTCATAAAACGACCAATAATCGAACTATAGCTAGGCCTGTCGAAGAAATAGAGCGTCGCGCATGCGGCGACTGCGCCCCAAATGACAAGACCGATGGCGACCGCAATCCATCCTGTCCAACTTCCAGCGAAGCAAGACAGTAGATAGCCAGGCATGGCCACGAGAACGGTCTGTAATACATACACGCCAAACGACCAAAACGAACTCGAAAGAGAGTCCTTCGAGATTTTACGAGGCTCGTAGAGCAAAAGGTCAATCACGCGGTATAGATTGGATACGCAGGACGCAGCAATTGTGCCGACGACCCCAAAACGCATTGTGAGTGGGATACCCAAGACGATAATGAGTGCAGCCTGCAAGCAGGTCTGCGCCCTAGTCTCACGGTACATGCCAGCAGCAATTACAAGTAGGCCCTGGGACGACTTGCCATGATAGAGAAAAACATTTAGGACGACGAGGAAACCGAGCAGGACATTGTGGTAATTTGCATCGTGAAACCCGCCTGCATACAAATCAACAAACGGCATAATCAATGAAAAAGCACATCCGCATGCCACAGCGGAGACTGCGTACACAAGCGCTCGATATGGCTTATAGGAAGACCGAAGACCCTCGTAGTCTCCCTCAGCAATCTGTCGACCAAAGAGCGCCTGAAGCCCTGTACCAAGGACATTCGGAATCATCTGTAGCCCCGTAGATACGAGCATGTAAACAGCAAGAACGCTAACTTCACTCATGCTCCTACAGAGGAAGGTCGCCAAAATAACGGGCGCGCCCGACTGAACGGCTCCCAAGATTTGGAGAAACAACGCATCCCATCTCTGGGGTAGCTGATAGTCACCGTAATCAACCTTGCAATTGAGCTTCGGATAATGGCGGCGTGTATACAGAGCGAGAATCAGGCTGCGCGCAAAAACCGCAGAGAGAGCCAACGCATAGACAGCGACAACAGGAGCATGGAGATAGGCAAACAAGAAAATGACGGCCGTGTTAACCAGCGTGAAGACCGTCGATGCGAGTTGAATGAGCCAGTTCTTTTGATCGGCGGTAAGGAAAACTTGGTACTTGGCGAGGGAAAAGAAATCCACGACGATCTTGGCACCCAACAGGAAGGTAAGCACCATGATCTCCCAAGGCGCAAGCGAACCTACCGAGACAAATATGGGATAAACGACCGAAAGGCCAACCAGCAAGACAAGAAACAACATGCCCGACTTCTGATAAAAGACCTTCGAGGCCGAAGCCACGACGTTAATCCCATCCCAGTCGCCCTTAGCAATAGGCTTATATAGAGCGAAGGTCGCCGCACCAGAAATACCAGCTTCGACAAGTGCGAAATAACCAATAAACTGAGTTAGAGAGGTCACCAGACCGTTAACCTCGGATCCATATACGCCAATAATCGCCCTTGGGACGAGGAAGCCGGCAACGATAGCGGTCAACTGGTAGACCAAGTTCCAAAAAGTATTCTTTGCAAACATAAGCCAGAAACGACACCTACAATCCAATGCAGCGAGCGATAAAGGCACGCGCTGTATCACGGTCATGTGAGAGGGTCTGGTTTGCATGACCATAGTCAACAGCCGAAGTAACGACCTCGTCTCGATACAGACAACCCTCAATTCCATAACGTGCGAGCAGGTCTGTAATCCTGACGTTACTCTGAACGGCGGAGTCCGACGTTTTAACGACAAACGACTTATTGAAATTCATGGAGAAGCAGGCGCCGTGGAAGGAGTCCGTGCAAACAAACGACGCCTCACTAACAAGCTTCAAGAAAGCAGCCGGACCGATACCCCTCACGTTAATCATGCCGGGGAATTTCTTCGTGTTGTAATGAATGCAGACGACAGGAACGCCGAGCTCGCTGGCGATCTTCCTAGCTCGATCCACGAGTTTTTGCTCAGAGTTAAGCGTATAAAGCAGAACAT
>CALHWR010000107.1 GCA_938036665.1 uncultured Collinsella sp.
GCGGCCGCCCTCATGCTGCTGCAGCAGCTGGGCGCCAGCGATGACGACTAATGGGTCGACGCTGCAAACGCCCCATTTGGGCAATCTGACCCTCACTCGTCGGTCGCGTACTCAAGTACGCTTCCCTCCTCTTTCGGGCCACCTTGCCACAAATGGAACGTTTTCGCTTACTTATGCTCAACCTGTAAGGGTGTTTACGGGACAAAGCCATCTTCGTCTCACCCACATTGCAGGTTGACCGCCCTTCACCCGACCGAAAGGAAAGCATGTTCGGATACATCTATAAGAAAGATGTCGCCATGATCGCGGTTGTCCTGTGCCTTTGTCTGGGCGTGGGCAGTTTCTTCGATTATCAGATCTCGAGCGCGCTCTTCAATATCGGCAGCATGTACGGTCGCTTTATCGAGGCCGCTGGCGAGCTGCCGTTTGAGCTGACGGCGAGCGTCGCGGGCGTTATGCTCGTGCGTTCGGCACGCCCCGATTCCAAGACGAGCAAGTGGCTTGCCGCGCTGGGCGTTCTGGTCAACGTGGGCCTGACCGGCTACGAGATCGTTTCGTCCCTGAGGGTTGGCGGCAAACTCATCGCGGCTCAGTTGGTGCTGACGTTTGTGCTGGTCATCGTCGCCAACCTTATCGTCTATCGCCTCACGCGCGCGACCGACCCCGACGAGCTCACACGCTGGGCGTTGATGGTGCTGGCCGTGTGGGTCGCTCAGGCCATCATCCTCAACGTGGTTGTCAAGCCGCTGTGGTCGCGCCCGCGCATGCGCGTGATCGAGGTCACGCCGGGGCTCAATTTTCAGCCGTGGTGGGTGATTGGCAACCCCGACAAGTGGAGCTATATTGCGGCCGGCGTAATCAAGGACGGCTTTAAGTCGTTTGCGAGCGGACACACGGCGCACGCGGCGATCGGCCTTATGCTCGCCGGGCTTCCTGCGGCGTCCTTTAAGGAAAAGCCGTCGCGACGCCGCGTGGTCTTTTGGGTCGCTGCCGTGGTCGCGGCGCTCGTCGCCTTTGGCCGCATCGTGATCGGTGCACACTTTTTGACTGACGTGAGCTGCGGCTTTGCCCTGGTGTTGGCACTTGAGTGCCTTGCCGCACGCATTGCCTATCCGGGCGGCGTACAATAGCGGCGTTTAAATCATCGGGCCCATGCCCGGCTAGAGAGGATTGCCATGCTCGCGTTCAACAACGACTATTCCCACGGTGCTCATCCGGCAGTGCTGCAGGCGCTCGTCGATACCAACATGGAGCCGCAGCCCGGCTACGGTACCGATGCGCACACCGAGCGTGCCAAGCAGCTGATTCGCGAGGCCTGTCAGGCCCCCGATGCCGACGTGTTCTTGCTGGTGGGCGGCACGCAGGCCAACGCGACGGTGATTGACATGCTGCTCGCGCCCTACGAGGGCGTCGTTGCCGCCGAGACCGGCCATGTCGCTTGCCACGAGGCGGGCGCCATCGAGTTTGGCGGCCACAAGGTGCTCACCATCCCCGGCTACGAGGGCAAGATGCACGCCGAGGATCTCGAGAACTATATCCAGGTGTTCTACGAAAACGAGAGCTACGAGCACACGGTGTTCCCGGGCGCCGTGTACGTGAGTCTATCGACCGAGTACGGCACGCTGTACTCCAAGGCCGAGCTCGCGGCGATTCACGCGGTGTGCCAGAAGCGCGAGATTCCGCTGTTTGTGGACGGTGCTCGTCTGGCCTATGCACTGGCGGCCGATGAGTGCGACATTACCCTGCCCGAGCTGGCGCAGCTGTGCGACGTGTTCTACATCGGCGGCACCAAGTGCGGCGCGCTTTGCGGCGAGGCTGTGGTGTTCTGCGGCATGCACGCTCCGGCGCATCCCATTCCGCGTATTAAGCAGCACGGCGCGCTGTTGGCCAAGGGCCGCCTGACGGGCGTGCAGATTGAGGCGCAATTTACCGATGGCCTGTATTTTGAGATTGGCCGACAGGCGATTCAGACGGCCCAGGCGCTGCGTCGTGTGCTGCACGAGCGCGGCTACCAGTTCTTTTTGGAGACGCCTACGAACCAGCAGTTTGTGATTCTGCCCAACGAGGACATGGCCCGCATTCGCGAGCATGCGGCGATCGAGTACTGGGAAAAGTACGACGATACCCACACGGTGGTGCGCTTTTGCACCAGCTGGGCCACGACGCAGGAGGACATCGACGCGCTGGCGGCTGTCCTGTAGCCTGATGTAATGACGAGGGGCCGCCTTGCGCTGGGTTTGGCGCAAGGCGGCCTTTGTTTTTGAGAGAGAAGGGTTGTATGACCGAGATGTCCGAGCCGGCGATTCGCCTGGCGACGCCCGAAGACGCGCCGGCGTTGCTTGCCATCTATGAGCCGTATGTGCGCCAGACGGCGATTACCTGCGAATACGAGGTGCCGAGCGTTGAGGAGTTCGCCGGGCGCATCGAGCGTACGCTCAAGCGCTATCCGTATCTGGTGATGGAGCTGGACGGGCGTCCGGTAGGCTATGCCTATGCGAGTCCGCTCAACAGCCGCGAGGCATACGACTGGTCGGTCGAGACGTCGATTTACCTGGCACGCGACGTGCGCCACGGCGGGCTGGGCCGCAAGCTGCACGATGCGCTCAAGCAGTGCCTGATCGCGATGGGCATCACCAACATGTGCGCGCTCATCGCCGTGCCGCACGACAAGGACGACGAGTATCTAACGCACAACAGCCAGGACTTCCATGCCCATATGGGATATCGCTTGGTGGGTGCTTTCGACCGCTGTGCCCAAAAGTTCGACCGCTGGTACGACATGTGCTGGATGGAGCTGGTCCTGGCCGAGCGCACCCCCAACCAGCCCAAACCAACCTGGTTCCCCGACCTTCCTAAACCTACCATTTAGGGACAGGTTTATTTTGGCAGGTTTTTGGCTGTCTTGTGGTATCAAATCGCCGCAAGTAGCGTGGCGTTTGTACGCTATTTTGACCTGGATTGTCCCCTCGGGACGCCTTGCGGGCTAAGTGAGTAGACTTTTTTGGCGCAGGCCGAGCACAAAGCGTATCTGCCTTAGTAAAACCGCAGGTCACGGAGGTGGCTGTTTTGAATGTGCTCGGCAGCTCGCGAAAAGTCTACTCACTTAGATTTACGGTGCTGGATATTTTGGGCAGGAACAGTTGAGCTTGGGCGGCGAGTGTTGCCAGGCGATGTTGGCATTTGCGCCATGCCGGCTTGAGATTTAATAAAAACCGCAGGTAAAACGTTTATTAGGTACATTTTGCCTCGTTTGGTGCGCTAGCCGATGGGCTCGGTGTATTTGGCGCGGTCGGTGCGTTGGATGCGCTTGGAGACATGGAGCGGACGGCCGTCGGTGTCGTAGACGTAGTCGGTGATCAGGATCAGCGCCTGCCCGCGCTCGACGTTGAGCAAAAATGCCTCGTTTTGCGACGCATAGCACACCTCAAAGGTCTTATGCCCCTGCGCCGGCGCGCGATGGAACTCCTGGCGCAGCGTGGCGTAGAGCGAACCGTTGATATCGCGATCGATGAGCGACCCAAAGCTTGGCGGCAAATAGGTGGTCTCCAGGCACAGTGGCGCATCGTCCAGGTAACGCAGGCGGACAAGTTTGACAAGCTTGCTGCCCACGCTAGCGTCAAAGAACTTGGCCACGCTGCCCATTGCTTTGGCAAAGCCCGAGTCCACCGTGCGCGTGGCGGGCTTCATGCCCTGGCCTTCGACCTGCTTGGTATAGCTCGAAAACACCAGGTTGTTCTCGTGGAGCGCCGGTGTGTCGGCCACAAAGGCGCCGCGCCCGCGCTCGGTTCGAATCAGGCCCTCGTCAACAAGCACCTTAAGGGCATGGCGCACGGTGCTGCGCGACAGGCCCGATTCGTCCATGAGTTCCATCTCGGACGGCAGTTTATCTCCGCGGGCGTAGGTGCCGGCGGCAATGCGGTCGCGAAGCGTTGCCGCCAGACGCTCGTATTGGGTCAAGTTCTTTTTCGACGAAGTGCTCATGCGAACAACCTGTATCTAACTTGTATGCTTACAGAACCAAGCATGTATCCAACATGACAACAAAACCGCTGGTAATGGCTTGCCGAAAACTTTACCAGCAAAATTTCTAAGACAAATATAGCATACAACTAGTCGACATAACCAAAACATGTATGTAACTTGTATGCCATCGAGAGCATCAAACGAGAAGAAAGGCTGATGCACGATGACTACTCAGGAACAGGTTAAGGACGTCGTCTCCCAGGTTTTGGCTGACAAGGCAGACAAGGGCGGCATCAAGCGCGTCGTGTGGATTGGCGCCGGTGGATCCAACGGCGGCAACTATCCTGCCCAGTACTTTATGGAGCACGAGGCCACGCAGGTCGTGAGCTCCAGCTACACCAGCAACGAGTTCGTGCACGCCACGCCTGCCTACGTCAACGAGAACACCCTGGCCGTCGTCGTGTCCATGCGCGGCACCAAGGAGACCATCGTCGCCGCCCAGGTCGCCAAGAACCACGGCGCCAGCACCATCGCCATCTATGTTGACGAGTCCGGCCTCACCGAGGTCTGCGACTACAAGATCCAGTACGACAGCCTGGCCGTCGACGAGTCCTGCATGGGCCGCACCAACTCTGCCGTCGTGACCATGATCGCCATGGAGCTTACGCAGCAGACCGAGGGCTATGCCGAGTACGAGACCGCTATGGCCGCCTTCGACTTGGTCGACCCCATCTATCGCAAGGCCGTCGAGTACACCCGTCCGCTCGCAGCCAAGTGGGCCGAGCAGAACGCCGACAAGCCCTGCATCAACGTGATGGCTCAGGGTCCGCTCTTTGGTGCCGCCTACGTCTTTAGCATCTGCAACGTGCAGGAGATGCTGCAGATCGACTCCTGCACCATCAACACCTGCGACTTCTTCCACGGTCCATTCGAGATCCTGGACAAGCGTACCTCGCTGTTCCAGCTCATCAGCGTCGGCCGCAGCCGCTGCAACGACGAGCGCGGCATTCGCTTTGTCAACCAGTACGGTGGTGAGCGCGTCTACCAGCTCGACGCCAAGGAGCTCGGCCTCAACGACATCAAGGACAGCGTGAGCGAGTACTTCAACCACCTGATCTTTGCCCCGATCCTCAACAACGTCTACATGCGTGCGCTCTCCGCCGTCACCCACAAGGACTACATGACGCGCCGCTACATGTGGAAGCTGGATTACTAAGGGATAGAGCGGCCTAACAGCCCAATACCCCTCATGAGTTGCGGTGGAATAGTTCCTGTTTGGGGGCGTGAAGCCTCTGTTTGAGAACTATTTCACTGCAACTGCTAGAGCGGCACTTGGGGACGTTCCCTTTCTGCCGGCAGTTAGGGATGTTCCTTTTAATATGAGCAGGACATTGTCAAGAGGCAAAATCGGGCCTGGCCCCAACGATATGGGGTCAGGCCCTCTCCCTATATCAACCCGTCCGCGGCGACCTCGGCGTGTCTTACCGACGCTCGTCTTTGCAGTTTAATATCCGCCCGTGGCGATCTCTCGCTGGGCAATCCGTTGCTACGGCTGAGGCTTCTACGTCGAACCGACAGTCTGTGCACGCGTGTGGCGCCCTGGGCGCTCGCAGAAAAGGGACCTGAGGTTCGCCTCAACGGCTTCGGATCGAACCGCTTCCGGGGTGACTGGCTTATGTGCGGGGGACCGCCCCCTACGCCTCCTCGGCCATGAGGCCGACCGCCCACACCCAGCAGGCGAGCTCGCGCGCCGTGGCGACGTTCGCCTTGTTGCCGTGGACCCCGCGCGCGAGCAGCGCCTCCCGCC
>CALHWR010000108.1 GCA_938036665.1 uncultured Collinsella sp.
GTTGGAAATCGTCCAGCAGACATCCAAATCAAGGAATTTCTGCAAGCTGATCGGTGCAATGCCGACTTTGGCGCGCAGAGTCACACCGCTGTCCGTCACCTGATATTCGGTGCGGTAGGCGTTGGTCATACAGTGGTCGTAGCGGGCAGCCAGCCAATCCAGCTTCAGCTTGCGGTCATTGTCCGTAGGAGCACGCCAGATGTTGAACTCCATTTCCTTGTCCAACAGGACTGCATCCTCGTACTGCATCGCGGCGAACAGACCCGTCAGCTTATTAAAGTTGTAGGTGAAGTTCTTGCCGCGCAGCGTCAAATGGCGGTCCGTCTCCTGAACAGTGATTGTGCTGTTGGAAGAGGCATCACTCCACATAGCCAAGGTTTTCTGGTTGCGGCTGTCTTCGTTTTCCAGCAGGATTTCATCAAAACCCAGAAGATGATCTTCCGAACGCAAGGACAGGTCTTTATCGCAATGGTAGAAGATTTTCAGGAAACACTTGCCTTTATCGGGAATATGGACGGCCAACGGCAAGGCGTTTTCACTGTGCGGCGGCAGGGTGAAACCGTGAGGGTAAGGGATGAAGCCGTTGTCGATGACCTCGCCGTCGCAACTTACCTGATAGGTTAGTGCGGCATACTCGGTCAAATCAACAAAGTCCATGTAGTTGTGCAACGTGAGCATGCCGGATTCCCGGTCGTACTTCACAACACGCGCCGGGCGATAGACGTTCTTGAACTCCAACAGCCCGGTGTGCGGGCGGCGGTCGGGGTAAACCAGACCGTCCATGCAGAAGTTGCCGTCATGCGGCCACTCATTGTGGTCGCCGCCGTAATAATAGATGCCGCGGCCGTCTGGCATCTTCCCTTTATAAATACCGTGGTCGCACCACTCCCACAGGAAACCGCCGACCAAGCCATCATGGCTCTGAATGAACTGGAAGTAATCCTCCAAATCGCCGGGGCCGTTGCCCATGCAGTGGCTGTACTCGCACATGATATAGGGTTTGTCCGGCTCGTTGTCCAGATATTCCTGAATGCTTTCGAGAGAAGGGTACATATTGCTGAACATATCAATGTTCGAGAAATCGTATTTACGGTTCTTGCTGCGGTACTGGGCGCTCTCGTAGTGGGTCAGGCGGCGGGGGTCAAAACTCTTTGTCCATGCCAGCGCTTCTTCGAACGTGCAGCCGTAGGCGCTCTCGTTGCCCATCGACCAGATGATGACGCAGGGACGGTTCTTGTCGCGCTCCACGCAGCGGCGGGTGCGGTCTACGGTGGCCTCGGTGAACTCCGGGTTGTCTGCGATGGGCTTGTTCCAGTTTTCAACGTGGTTGGGCCAGCTTTCGTTGCCCTCGCAATAGTATTCGGACGCACCGTGGCTCTCGTTGTCGGCTTCATCAATGACAAAGAAGCCGTACTGGTCGCAGAGTTGATAGAAGTAAGGCACATCCGGGTAATGGCTGGTGCGGATGGCATTAAAGTTGTGCTTTTTAATCATGAGCAGGTCTTTTTTCGTCTGCTCAAAGCCAACAGCATATCCCGTGACGGGGTCGGATTCGTGGCGGTTTACACCGTGGAACTTGATGGACTGGCCGTTGACATAAATCTGGTTGTTGGCAACATGAACCTCACGGATGCCCACACGGTCCGTAATAGTCTCGTTGGGCGTGTCCAACACAAGGGTATATAAGTAGGGCTGCTCTGCGTTCCAGAGTGTCGGGTCAACAATGGTGATTTCTGCATGATAGGGGAATTCCGCATCATCCGGTGCTTCCACGGGCGTTACGCTGCCGACCATCGTGCCGGCTGCATCGTAGAGGGTGATGCGGGTGGCAACGGCGGAATCGTAGTAACGCAGGCGGACAGCAACCTCTGCGGTGCTGCCGTGGATGTCGGTGGTGATGAAATAGTCCTCGATGCACTGTTCCGGTCGGTGCAGCAGGTAGACATCACGGAAAATGCCGCTCATGCGGAATTTGTCCTGGTCCTCAAAGTAGCTGCCGTCCAGCTCACCACGCAGCTCCTCGTACACCGGGCCGTACTTGAGCGCCAGCGTCGCGGCGTCGTCATCGTAGAGCCAGGTGCTCAGCGCATCGCACGCAATGGCCACGCCGTCGGCGATACCGTAGTCGCGCTGGCGCAGATCGTACTCGTTGCTGCTGATGATGGCCTCTAGGCGCTCGCGCGGAACGCCGTGCTCGCACAGGTCGCGGCAAGCGTCCTGGAATACGCGACGCAGCTCGCGCGCCACGCCGGGCTGCGCATTTTGCAGCATGATGAGCTCGTAGGGCTGCAGGCTCTCGGCCGCGGTGTAGCTCACCACGTTGCCGCCCAGTCCGGCGGCAAGAACGGCCTTCTTAACCGGTGCCTCGTTGGAACCTAGCAGTGCCTCGAACAGGATATCCGCCGCGATCGTGCGCTTGCGGTCGAGCGCGCTGCCCAGCACAAGGCCCAGGCCCACCAAGGCGTTCTCGGGTGTGGTGGCCATCTCGATGCGCTTGTACTCGCAGGTCACGGGCGCCTGCACGCCCAGTGGATTGGGTGCCAGCGTGGACGGGTCCTCGCCGGCGGCAACGGCTGCGTCCATGCGGCGGCTTGCGGCGCTCGGCTGCGACAGGTAGCGCTCGTTCAAAAAGGCTAACGCGCGGTCCACGTCCAGGTCGCCGTAGAGCGTGATGTAGGAGTTGGAAGGATTGTAGTGGCGCGCGTGCGTGTCCAGGAACTGCTCGTAGGTGAGCGCAGGAATCGCGCGCGGGTCGCCGCCGCTTTCGTGCGCATAGGCGGTGTCGGGATAGAGCGCGGCGTTGACGGCGTCGTCCAGCACGCTCATGGGGTCGGACAGCGCGCCCTTCATCTCGTTGAACACCACGCCGTTATAGCGCAGCGTGCCCTCGCGCAGGCTCGCGGAGCTGTCGCCGTCCTCGCCCTCGGCGCCCTCTGGCAGGTCCAGCTCGTAATGCCAGCCCTCCTGCTCAAAAATGGTGGGTTTGGTATAGATGGCCGGGTTGAACACCGCGTCCAGGTACACGTCTATCAGGTTGTACAGGTCCTGCTCGTTGGTGGTGGCAACGGGGTAGATGGTCTTGTCGGGGTAGGTCATGGCGTTGAGGAACGTCTGCATGGAGCTCTTGATCAGGTCCACGAACGGTTCCTTGACGGGGAACTTGGCCGATCCGCACAGCACCGAGTGCTCAAGAATATGGAACACGCCGGTGGAATCGGCCGGCGGCGTCTTGAAGCCAATGGCAAAGGCCTTGTTTTCATCGTCGCATGCCAGGTACAGCAGGCGAGCGCCCGATGCGGTGTGGCGCAGCACGTAGGCGTCCGAGTCGAGCTCGGGCACGGTCTCGCAGCGCTCGACGGCAAAACCGTGACAGATGGTACCGGGCACCAGCAGTGCGGTAACAGCGGCGCGCGGGTCGGTTGAGGTGGTGGGCATATGCAGTCTCCTTTGACGCCCCAGCGGGGGCGAATCGAGTCGAATCCTCGAGAGTATACCCATATGGGGCCGCAGCTCTGCGGCGAACTGGCAACGATATTGGTGGACGGCTGTGCTGGGTTGACGGCGCATGCCGCGGGTAGCCGCTGCACCCCGCTAAAGTGAAATAACACCCCGTTTACCGAATCATTTAGGAAATATATGGACTCCTAAAAAGTTCTAATACAATATAAATCAACTATCTATAACCTGCTGATTCCTTGCAAAGGTATGGTTGATATGGTTGAAGCAAATAGCGTTATCCCCCTGTACAAACAGATTGTCCGTGCGCTTTCTGATTCGATCGCCAACGGCACGTACCGTCCGGGAGATAAGCTCCCGACCGAGGCGGAGCTTATCGAGCAATTTGGCGTGAGCCGAATAACGGTTCGCTCCGCAATTAAAGAAATGGAAGATGCTGGGCTTGTTGAGAGAGCCCGCGGCAAGGGCACGTTCGTTTCGTCGGACACACAGATGTATGCCGCGGACGACCGTGAGAGCTTTACCCATTCGTGCCAACTTGCGGGAAAAAAGGCGTCTACCAGGGTTCTCGAAATGGGCTGGGACTTCCCAAGCCTGCGAGACGCGAAGTTCCTGGGCGTAGACGATACCCAAAAGGTATTGCGTAGTCGTCGTCTGCGCCTTGTGGATGGCAAGCCCACGATGCTGGAAACCAATAGCTATTCCGCTGCGCTTTCTTTTTTGGAGCACGAATCCCTCGATGATTCGCTGATGGCGGTACTCGATCGCCAGGGGATCAAGATGGGTCCCAACACGCGTACGCTCGAGGTCTGCTATGCGAGCGAGCTCGAGGCGGCATACCTTAACGTGGAGCTGGACTCTTCGCTGCTTCTGTTTGTCGATAGACGTTATGCTCCAAGCGGCGAGCCGCTTTTCATCTCCCGTCAGGTGTACTGCACCGAGCGACTGAAGTTCTACTTGTAAATTAGAGATAGATTGGTCGGTTTACCGACCAATTGTTACCGTTCGCGGATTTGGAAAATAGACACACCACGTAGGGCAGATTGCTAATATACTTTGTTATGACAATATAGTACGTCCTATTGGTATTGGAGAACTATGAATAAGATATTGCTAGCGAGTCATGGTTATCTCGCCCAAGGCATGAAAAGCTCTCTGGAGATTCTGATGGGCACCAACGACCGAATCGAGTGCCTGTGCGCCTATGTCGATGACGATTCAAGGGACGTCGCGGCGTTGATTGATGCATGGATGGAGACGAGGGACCCTGCCGACTCTTGGTTTGTCGTGACTGACATCTTTGGCGGCTCTGTAAACAACGAATTCATTCAGAGACAGACCACCGGATCGTTTACGTTGATTACCGGAATGAACTTGCCGCTGCTGGTGGAAATGGTTACACAGCTGGATTCCCTGGATGCGGACAAGGCCAAAGCCGCGGTCGAGGGGTCGCGTCCGTTTATTCAGCTTTGCGAGGCGGCGGACATGCTTGCCGGCGCCGAGGAAGAAGAGTTCTAGTTAGTTCTGGTTCGAGCCCTAGCTAAGGGCCACGCCTGTCATTCCTTTATCACGTGCGGAGATGATAACGATGATTAAGCTTACGAGAGTTGATTACCGACTGATTCACGGCCAAGTTGCCATGTCCTGGACTCACGCTTTGGATGTAGATTGCATCCTGCTTGCCAGCGATGCTGTGGCAAAAGACGACATGAGGAAGGCGGCCTTGAGGCTCGCCCGCCCCAGCGGCGTTAAACTCGTCATCAAGGATGTTGACGCTGCTATCGAGGCGCTCAACAGCGGCGTTACCGACAAGTATTCGCTGTTTATCATCACTGAGACGATTGAAGATGTCTATCGTCTCGCTAAGGGTTGCAAAGACATCAAAGAGATCAATCTGGGTGGAACCCGAAAGACCCCTGAGACCACGCTTCATCCGACCCCTGCAATCTTTGCGACCGAGAAAGATGCCGAGCATATCCAAGAGCTCCTGGGCGATGGCGTGGCCGTCGAAATCCGTCAGGTTCCCAATGACGCTAAGGTGTTTGCCAAGGACGTTTTTTAGCCGAAAACATGCTGGTGTTCGGTATTTATTGAGCCGATACTCTATGTCTATGTCCGTCGATCATTTGATCGGCGGGCTTTTTATTAAAGAAAAATCAAAAAAATCTGAAATAGTTCTTGCATAGTTAGTTATATAAAGTATTATAACGTCATGGGATGAATGAAGGGTTCATCCAAGTGAGTTAGGAGTAAGGGATGTTCAATTTCGATGAGCCTCGTTACGAGAAGGTTGTGAGCGATGCCCTCGCTCTCCGTCCTCAGATTGAGGCTGCCGTGGACAAGGTCTGCGAGCAGGGTTATTCCAACATCTTCTTCATCGGCTGCGGCGGCACCTGGGCCCACACGCTCCCGATGAAGTATTGGGTCGAGACCACCACGGCCGACGTCGACGTCCACTGCGAGATCGCCGCTGAGTTCCTCGCATGCCCGCCCAAGACCTTCAACAAGGACTCGGTCTGCGTCTTCTCCACCCGCACCGGCACCACCCCCGAGATCATCGAGGCCGCCAAGTTCTGCCAGGAGCAGGGCGCCCGCACGCTGATGTATGTCTCCAACGACAACACCCCGGCCACCGAGTACGCCGATTACAAGTTCTTCAGCTTCGCCGAGGACGACGTTCTGTGCGAGGCCATCTATACCTACCAGATCACGCTGGTTGCCCGCTTCCTCAAGAACGCCGGCGCCTTCCCCAAGTACGACACCTTCATGGAGGAGTTCGGCAACATCGCTCCGTACCTCATCAAGGCCAAGGACGCTCAGGACGAGCGCTGCGCCGCCATGGCCGAGGACTTCAAGGACACCGACTACCACATGGTGATTGGTTCCGGCATGCTCTGGGGTGAGGCCTACGACTACGCTATGTGCATTCTCGAGGAGATGCAGTGGATCAAGACCAAGTCTATCCACGCCGCCGAGTTCTTCCACGGCACCATCGAACTGTGCGAGGAGGGCACGAGCCTCATCATGCTCTACGGCGAGGACGACACCCGTAAGCTCATGGACCGCGTGGACAACTTCACTCACATGCTCGCCGACGAGAAGAGCGTCCATGTCCGCGTGAACAAGTTCGACACCGCCGAGGTCGAGCTGCCGTTCAGCGACCCCGAGTTCCGCAAGATCGTCTCCCCGATGGTCACCTACACCATCACCGAGCGTCTGAGCTGCCATCTCGAGCACGTCCGTAACCACCCGCTCACCACGCGTCGTTACTATCACCAGATGAACTACTAATCCTCTCAAATTGCTGCGGTTGTCTGCAGGCGAGCTGCGCAGAATGCCTCGCCTGCAGACCTGTTTCTGGGGTTGATCGAAATGGTTGTCCAGTATCTTCTAGTTGCACTGGTCGCATTTATTGCGTCCATGGACGAGCAATTATTTGGCATTACGATGCTTGGTCGTCCGCTGTTTACGAGCCTGTTTGTCGGCTTGATTCTTGGCGATGTCCAGCAGGGCGTTATCGTCGGCGCTGCTTTGGAGTCCATGTTCATGGGCGCCATCATGGTCGGCGCGGCGGTTCCTCCCGAGGTCTATGCCTCCGGCGTGCTTGGCTGCGCGTTTGCCGTCATTACGGGTACGGGCACGGCAACTGCCGTCGCACTCGCCCTTCCCGTCTCCGTCTTCCTTCAGGTGTGGCGCAACTTCTGCTACGCCGTTCCGGGTGCCTTTGCCTGCAAGAAGATTGAGACCGCTCTGGCAAATCGTGATCTTGCCAAGGCGAATCTGTACCATCTGACCATCGTTCCGTTGTCGATTGGCATTCCGTCTGCACTGCTGGTGTTTTGCTCGCTGTTCTTTGGTGCCGACCTCATCAACAATGCGCTCAACGCGATTCCGCAGTTTGTGATGGATGGCCTCAACGTTGCGTCCGGCGTCATGGTCTGCATCGGCTTCGCACTTCTTATCAGGACTATGGGCGATAACAAGCTTCTTCCCTGGCTGTTCCTGGGATTCATTATGGTCATCTACCTCAAGATGGACGTTATCGGTGTTGCCGCTGCCGCTATCTGCGTTGCGCTGCTCCTGGCATTCCGCGAAGGCTCGGCCGGTCCGCAGGCGGTTGCCGAAGATGAAGAGGAGGACTTCTAATGGCTACCCAGAACACCGATCTCAAAGAGGCCAAGAAGGACGCGATTATGACTCCCGATATGTATCGGAGCATGTTCCTTCGCCAGTTTACGAGCCAGTGCTCGCAGTCGTACGACAAGATGATGGCAATGGGCTTCATGTACACCATTCAGAAGCCCCTGCGAAAGATCTATCCCAACGACGACGATTACTATGCGGCGCTCGACCGCCATACCGAGTTCTTTAACGTCACGCCTCATGTGCTTCCGTTTGTAGCCGGCCTAACGGTTTCGATGGAAGAGCAGGCGGCTGCCGATAAGAACTTCGACACGTCCTCGATTAACGCCATGAAGGTCGGCCTCATGGGACCGCTTTCCGGCATCGGCGATTCGTTCTACTGGGGTACGTTCCGCGTGGTCGCCGCCGGCATTGGTATTGGCATCGCTTCGACGGGCAACCCGCTCGGCCCCATCGTGTACGCGCTCATCTACTCGGTGATTAACTTTGCAACGCGTATCGTCGCAGCCCATCTTGGTTACGACCTGGGAACCAAGTTCTTGCAGCAGTCCGAAGAGAACAACCTTATGTCTCGCATGACGCATGCTGCTGGTGTCCTCGGAATGACCGTTATCGGCGCCATGATTGCGGCACAGGTCTCGCTGTCCACGGCTTTGACCTTTGACGTGGGTGGTTCGGAGATTGTCCTGCAGGATCTGTTCGATTCGATCTTCCCCGGTCTGCTGCCCTTGCTGGCAACCTTTGCCTGCGTCGCCCTGTACAAAAAGGGCGTCAAGACCATTTGGATCATCTTGGGCATCTTTGCGATCTGCATCATCGGAACGGGCTTGGGAGTGTTCGCGGCGGCGTAAAGCCAACGGCAACAAATGATATTAGGTGGCACCGGGCCGGGATTGTCTTCCCGACCCGGTGCCACTGCTATTCTCCGACTTTGGCATTGATATCTGCGGTGCCATTCATCAAGAACAGCCTAAGAACCAGCTTGATGACATATCCCGGTTTGACTTCAGCCGCGCCAAAGACGCTGCGCTCGGCGAGCTCGCTGCAGTATGCATAGATGTCGCGGATAAGGTCCGCGCCCGAGAGCGTAAACATGTAGCCTGCGTCCGAAAGCGCATTGGGCGCGGCGGGCAACTTGGCCATGTGGCAGAACGTTTGCAGGTCGGGCGCCATAACATTCTGGTAGTCGAGGTGGCCGCTGGCATCCTGTGCGGCAAGCTCCAATTGGCGCACAAAATCCAGCGCCGCCGCTAACACAAAGCTCGGCGTAGGCGCATTGACGTCCTGAGTGGTCGCCACAAGCCTGCCCGCTGCCTGCGTGACAAGCCAAGCGACCTCGCGCTGGCAACGCACGGCCTTGCGCGTCACCGGCTTAATGGACGAAGAAGAAACGCTCCCCTTAGGCGGATTCGAAGCAGCCATAAGACCCTCCCATGAACAATCCGGCCCAAACAAGCCCGGACGAAACACGTGCTACATCAGTATACAGGGGAGTGGGGTAGTGGGGTACAAGCGCGCCAGCGGCAAACCGAGAGCATCAACGATGTGCCTCCGCTCTATTTGGATGACGGTACGTGGGTCATTAAGTACTCGGTTCAAGCGCCGGGCACCGTTGGTTTTCGAGACCAGAATCACAACCGTAAAATGCTCAACTGCATGGAATGTGGCGTCCCAGTCGGAGTCATACTTGCAACCGAGGTGAGCTATAAGGTGCTCGGCCTTGCGTTTGTTGAGCGGTTCGAGCTCGAAAACGGATGGTTTGGACCCAATACGGTGTTTCTTGAGGCCCATTGCATTGAGTTCGATCGCTCGGAAAAGAAGCGTGAAAAGGCGGGGCTTCTGCCGTATTAGCGTATTTGGCTTTGGCGGTCTTTTACGATCGTGTTGTTTGATCGGATCGCGTGGCGATGCAATCTCGCGCACGCCTGCCGGTGCATGCTCTTCCTGATTTGTATAGCGAGAGGGGAGCGAGCGTGAGCTGGCGAGGCGATATTGCGATGGGGAAGTACGGAAAACTGCCGTGTGCCCTTATAGACAACAAAATGTTTCCGAGCGTAGAAGTTGATTGCGGGTCGTTTGTCGTCGCCTGTCCTTGCTGCGGCTCGCAAATACCGTGCCTCGACATTCGGTTCATCGATGCGCGCGACAGACTTAGCGACGAAGTGAGAAAACGGACAGGCGTTCATATGCCGGTGTATTCGGAGAAATGCCCTGTTTGTGGCCTCGATATCGTGTACGACGCCGGCGACGAGGGATAGGTGATGCAGAGGAGTTGGCTGCGAGTGTCTTTTGCCTCTACAAATAAATCCCCTCACCGAGTTGCTTGTGGAACTCGGCGTGATGGTCGCGTGCCCAGGTAAAGAGCGCCTGGTCAAAGTCGGTACGCGTGGCCGGGACGCCAAAGACGCCGGCAACTTCGACGCGTATAAACTCCAGTGCCGGCAGCTTGTTGATGGCAGTGAGGGCAAACGGGGACGAGGGCTCCTCGAACAGATAGCGGCTGCCTTGCAGCGCGTCGCAACTGGCGCACGTGTTGCCGAGCGACGGGGCTTTGGAGGCTCGCGCGCCTACGGGCTTGTAGCCGCAGCGCTTATGAAGGTAGTCGCGGATCTCGCCCGGCACGCAGCCAAGAGCGGGCACGATGGCGAGTGCGTTGGCGTTGACCGTGTCGATGGCAATGTGCCCGGCTTCGTTGGGCGCGTGCGCGATGGCGATGCTCTCGTCGTTATCGGCTCGATAGGGAATGCCGAAGGCCGCGACCGAGGTTTCTTTGTGACACTTCCAGCACTCGCGCTTGCCCAGTACTAGATATATATACGGCGCTGAGGGGTCGGATCGGTCAACACCGGGCAGCCACTCGGCAAAGGGTTCGGGGTTGACGCCACTGGGCACATACCAGATCTTCTTGGTCCGGTCCCATTTGGCGCCCAGCGCCTTGGCTTCTTCTTTGTGCGAAAAGGGGACATCGAGCTCGGTGCGCATGGTGGCTCCTTGGTGCTGCAGGTGTAAGTGGCTCAAGGATACCGCAGGGCGCAGACATCGCGGCGTTTTGCTGAGGAGTTGCGGCTTGGATGGGTTCGAGACGCGTTGGCCTCGGCCTCGGTGGCTATTGACGCGGTTTTGTGCATGGGCAGGGTGGTTGCTTGGGCGGTTGGAGCAGCCAGCGGATTTGGCGACATAAAACAAAACAGCCCAGAGGACATAGCCTCTGAGCTGCGAACATTTGGTGGGCGTTAGAAGATTTGAACTTCTGACCTCTTCCGTGTCAGGGAAGCGCTCTCCCCCTGAGCTAAACGCCCGATCAAGGGTGCGCAAGCGCGCAAGGGATAATATAACGGAGCCTGAACTCGGTGGCAAGAACATTTTTAAAAATCGCTTACATTGTGGAATTCGGGGGCTTTGTCGTATCCATTTCAAAAGAGCCTGCTGCCGCGATTTGGCTGTCGCATAATGCAAGGCCATTGCGGTATCGAGCTATGGAAAGACGCCTGCGGAATTGTCCTACCGATAAGCGGACAAGCCTCCAGCTGGTGACTTCGCCGTGGTAAGGTAAGCCGAATTGTTTCCAGACTGTTTCGGGGGAGTGGAATGAGCAAAGAGTGTGTCGAGCAGGTCGAAGGCGCAGGGGCTTCGGTGCCGATGACCGATATATCGAACATTGATGTGCCCGAGGGCACCGACGAGCTCAGCCGTAGCACCCGCCGCGCCTGGCGCGGGCGTCTGAACAGCGCTTCGACGCGCAAGATGATCACGGGCGTCTTGGCTACGCTGGTGGGCGGTTCGTTTTGGGGCTTCTCGGGCACCAGCGCGAGTTTTCTGTTCGATACCTACCACGTCGATACCTTGTGGCTTATGAGCGTGCGTCAGATTCTCGCCGGTCTACTCTTTATGGCCGTGGTTGTTACGCGCGACCGCGAGCGCCTGATTAAGCTCTGGACCACACCCGCCGATTGCAAGCAGCTGCTGCTCTTTACCGCCTTTGGCCTGCTGTTCAACCAGTTTTGCTATCTTTCGGCCGTGCGCCTGACGAACGCCGGAACCGCGACGGTGCTCCAGTGCCTGCAGCTTGTTATCATCATGGGCTACACCTGCGTGATCGATTGCCGCATGCCTCGCGTGCGTGAGGCCGTTGGCATTGGGTTGGCCCTGGGCGGCACCTTTTTAATCGCTACCGGCGGCGACCCTACCAGTCTGAGCATATCGCCGCTTGGCCTGGTCGCAGGCCTTATGTGTGCGGTCAGCGCCACGTGTATGGCGGTGATTCCCGCCAAGATCCTGCCCGAATACGGCAGCCCCATCGTCACGGGCTCGGCAATGCTCACGGCGGGCGTGGTCTCGTGCGTCTTCGTGCAGCCTTGGGCGCATATGCCGGCACTCGACGCTGCCGGCGTCGAGGCGCTCGCGGTATTCGTGGTTATCGGCTCGTTTTTTGCTTACATGCTCTATATGCAGGGCGTTAAGGACATCGGCTCGGTGCGTGCGAGCCTCATCGGAACTGTGGAGCCGGTTTCGGCGACCATCACCAGCGCCGTTATGCTGGGCACGGTGTTTTTGCCGACCGACCTTATCGGCTTTGCCATGATCATCGTGATGATGTTCCTCACGGTGTAGCTGGCGCCGCCGCCAAGACAGAAAAGGTGTTGTGCCGCATTTTCGCCAATTGACGTCCGTGTCTGGAGTTTAGCTGTCGATGCTCAAAATGCCATAAACTAGTAACGTTATGGATTTTTTCATTGCGACTCAATTGCGAGGATTTCTTTATGGCTGGTAATCACTTTAAGGGCAGCGATAACGGCCGTCCTGCAGTTCCGCCGCGTCCGAACGGGGCTGGTAAGGCCGGCACGCCGGGCGGCGCTGGACAGGGCGGTTCCAGTAAGCGCGTGTCCCCGGGCGAGACGGCGATGTTTACCGCTCTGTACGAGCAGTCTCAAAAGGCGAAAAAGACCGGCCGTGCAAGAGGGAATGTCTTTGCGGGCGGTGCAACCTCCGCGTCGCAGCCGAGCGGGGCTCCTTCGGTACCTGCGAACAACGCAGGTGCTGCCAACGCCGCAAATGCCGCCGGCAACGTTAATGCCGGCAAGGCCGCCAACAATACTCCCTCTGCCGGTGGCGCGGGGCTTACGGGTAACCTTGGCACGATTTACACCGGTGCCTCCGAGACTGGCACGTTCGCCCGCCTGGATGATAGCGGTGCCGAGTTTGCGGGCTCGGGTTCCAAGGAAGATTATTACGATTTTGGCTTGAACTACGGTAGCGACGCTTCGTCGAGTTCGACCTCTGACGGTCTGGTCCGTCATCGCCATCGCAAGGGCGAACGCAAAAAGCGTCACACCGGCGCCATTATTGCCGCTGTAGTCGCGGTGCTTCTCGTTGCGCTTGGCGCAAGCGGCTTTATGCTGCTTAACTCGGCAAAGACCGTAAAGAGTGAAGCGAAGGAGGCCGTCGAGATTGTCGGTGGCCTTAAGGACAAGGTCACGTCGGGCGATTTTTCGACGCTGCCTGACGACGCGAAGAAGATTGATGAGCTTTGCGACAGCATGAAGGCGGAGACCTCGAGCCCGCTGTGGACGGCGGCTTCGTTTATCCCGGTGTATGGCAGCGACATCAATGCGGCCCGCACCATGATCGACGCCCTGTCCGATGTCTCGAGCAATGCGCTGGTTCCCATGGCCGATAACCTTTCGCAGGCCACGCCCGGCAAGCTGTTTCAGGACGGCATGATTAACGTGTCCGCGCTGCAGGCGGTCGCCGATTCGCTTTCCAGCAGCTCGAAGGTGTTCAAGAGCGCCAACGAGAAGATCCAGGGCATTGGCGATACTCATATTTCCCAGGTGACCGAGCTGGTCGATAAGGCCAAGGACGGCTTTGCCACCCTCAACGGCGCGGTTGACGCGGCGGAGAAGGTCGCCCCCGTCCTTCCGCAGATGCTCGGCGCCAACGGCCAGACGCGCAACTACCTTGTGTACGCCATGAACAACGTCGAGATTCGTGCCTGCGGCGGCTTTGGCGGTTCGCAGGGCCTGATTTCGGTCACCGACGGCCAGATGTCGATTGGCGAGTTTGTTCCCCGCATTGGACTCAGCGAGGATGAGGCAGTCGAGAGCGTCGACGAAGAGGATGAGGCGCTGTTCGGCAACCACAGTAACCTGTACAACTCGGGCAATACCTATTCGCCTGATTGGCCCCGCAACTCGCAGCGTGTCGCAGCCCTGTGGAAATCTCAATATGGCCAGGACGTTGACGGCGTCGTGGGTATCGACCCGGTGTTCCTGCAGTATCTGCTGGGCCTGGTCGGTAACGTGTCGCTGCCCGACGGAACGGTTGTCGACGGCACCAACGCCGCAAAGGTCCTCATGCACGATGTGTACTGGAACTATCCGGTCGAGGAGTCGGACGGCATCTTTGCATCCGTCGCCAGCGCTGCCTTCGACAAGATCCTTGGCGGTATCGGCGATGTCGATGTTACGAAGCTTGTCAGCGCCGTTGAGCGCGGTGCCGAAGAGGGCCGCCTGATCGCGTGGATGAAAAACGATGACGAGCAGAACGCTATCAAGGAGATGAACATCGACGCCTCGCTGCCCGATCCGGATGACCCGAGTGAAGATCCCGTTGCTGGTGTCTACTTTAACAACCTGAGCTTCTCCAAGCTCGACTGGTACCTGAATGCCGATACGCAGATTGGCCAGGGCATCAAGAACGGTGACGGCACATGCTCGTATCGCATCACCGTTACCCTGACGAACATCATGACGCAGGAGGAGGCCGGCAAGCTGCCCGACTACGTCGCGGCGAGCGCGCCCGATGCCGCGCGCGACGACGAGCGTCTGAATGTCTCGTTGTTTGCCCCGACGGGCGGCAACATTACTGATCTGACCGTCGAGGGCACCCAGTTTGGTCTTGGCGCCGCTACGTGGCATGGAATCCCCTTCTATTCGGGCACCGTTGACCTGCATGCTGGCGAGACGACGACGATCACATATACGCTGACCACGTCAGCCGAGGCGGGGGACAAGCCGCTTACGCTGCGTCAGACTCCTACATGCCAGGCGGCTCGCGACAGCGCGTCGGCGTAGGGTTTTTCTGGTAGCGCAGATAATCGAGTACCATTTTGGGGCGGACAGGCAATCTGTTCGCCCCTATTTTGTAAGGAGAGCGCATGAAGTACTTTGGCACCGACGGCTTTCGCGGTGAGGCTAACGTTGGGCTGACGGTAGAGCACGCTTATAAGATTGGCCGTTTTGTGGGCTGGTATTACGGCGCCAACCGCGAGCGCAAGGCGCGCGTCATCGTGGGTAAGGACACGCGTCGCTCGAGTTATATGTTCGAGGCGGCGCTGGTGAGTGGCCTGGTCGCGAGCGGTGCGGACGCCTATATGCTGCACGTGATCCCCACACCGGGTGTAGCGCATCAGACCGTGGAAGGCTGCTTCGATTGCGGCATCATGATCAGCGCGAGCCACAACCCGCTTTGCGATAACGGCATTAAGCTCGTCAATAGCGACGGTTTTAAGATGGACGAGGACGTACTGGAGCTCATCGAGGACTACGTCGATGGCAAGAGCGAGGTGCCGCTGGCCACGGGCAACCACATCGGCGCCACGGTGGACTACATGCAGGGCCGCAACCGCTACATTGCCTCGCTCATCGCCAGCGCGAACTTTTCGCTGCAGGGCGTCAAGATCGGCATCGACTGCGCCAACGGCTCGGCGTCCTCGGTGGCCAAGCCGGTGTTCGACGCGCTGGGCGCCGACGTGCGCGTGATCAATGCCGCGCCTGATGGTTTTAACATCAACGTCGACTGCGGCTCCACGCATATGGAGCGTCTGCAGCGCCACGTGGTGGAGCAGGGCTTGGACGTGGGCTTTGCCTATGACGGCGATGCCGACCGCTGCCTGGCCGTGGACGAGCGCGGCCGCGTGGTCGATGGCGACCAGATCCTGTACGTGTGCGGCGTGTACCTGAACAAGCACGGTCGCCTTTCGGGCGGTACCGTGGTTCCGACGATTGCCAGCAACTTTGGCCTGATCAAGTCGTTGGAGCTTGCCGGCCTAAGTGCCGTGACCAGCGGTGTGGGCGACCGCCACGTGTATGCCAAGATGCGCGAGGGCGGTTACAGCCTGGGCGGCGAGCAGACGGGCCATACGATCTTTGGCGATATCGAGCGCACGGGCGACGGCATTATGACCTCGCTGCGCTTGATGGAAGTGATCCGCGCCGAGCGCGAGACGCTCTCGCAGCTCACGGCTCCGTGCAAGCTGCTACCGCAGGCGCAGGTGGCCGTGCGCGTGGCGGACAAGGACGCCGCGCTCGAGAACATGGGCGTGCAGAACGCCATCGCCGAGGCCGAGGCTGCGCTGGCAGGCGAGGGCCGCGTGCTCGTACGCAAGAGCGGAACCGAGTCGGTTATCCGCGTGCTGGCCGAGGCGCCCGACCAAGCATCCGCCGATGCCGCCATGAAGCGCATCGCCAACGCACTCGAGGCTCTGTAGTTACGCGGTTTTACCAAACCGCGTAACTGCTCGACGCTGCAAACGCCCCTAAGCGGCAATCTGACGTTCAATTTCAAGGGCGCGACCAGAAGGTCAGCGCCCTTTCATTTCACGTCACCTTGCTCGCTTAGGGTCGTTTTCGCTGACGTTGCCAAGACATTGGCGTCAACATAGTTGGCGTTGGCGATGGCGTGCTGGTCAATCCTTACAGCTCGTACAGTGTGGTGAACTTGTCCTGCAGGTAGCTGCAGTAGTAGCGGGCGTCAAAGGCCATGCCGCAGGCGCCCTTGATGAGTTCCGGCGCGTCTTTGGCGCGGCCCCACTGCCAAATGTGCTCGCCCAGCCAGGCGCGGACGGGCGCCAGATCGCCGCTCGCGCAGGCACCGGTAAGGTCGACGCCGTCGCGGCACATGGCCGGCACAAACATGGCATCGTAGGCGCTACCCAGCGCATACGTGGGGAAGTAGCCAAACGAACCGCCGCTCCAATGCGTATCCTGCAGGCAGCCGTGCGTGTCGTCGGGAACGGGAATGCCCAGGTACTCGTCCATAAAGCGGTTCCAAAGCGCGGGGATGTCCTTGGCCGCAGCCTCGCCGGCAAACAGCATACGCTCAATCTGGTAGCGCACCATAATATGCAGCGGATAGGTGAGCTCGTCGGCCTCGGTGCGGATCAACGACGGCTGCGCGATGTTCACGGCGCGGTAGAGCGTGTCTTCGTCGACGTCGCCGTAGACCTCGGGCGCGTGACGACGCAGCACCTCGAGCAGCGGGCCCATAAAGGCGCGGCTGCGACCCACGGTGTTCTCAAAGAAGCGGCTCTGGCTCTCGTGGATGCCCATGGAGGTGCCGCCCTCCAGGCAGGTGCGCGCGTAGGCGGGATTGACGCCCAGCTCGTACATGGTGTGCCCCGCCTCGTGGATGATGCTGTAGACGTTGGAGATGCAGTCGTCCTCGTAGATGTGCGTCGCGATGCGCGCATCACCCACGGCAAAGCCCTCGCTAAACGGATGCTCGGTAAAGGCAAGCGTGGTGTCGTCCAGGTCCAGGCCGACAAGCTTCATAAGGTCGAAGCTCATGGCGCGCTGGGCAGCCTCGGGCACGTGGGCGTGCAAAAAGTCGGCAGCCGGCTGCTGGCCGCGCTCGCCGATGGCGTGCACGAGCGGCACGACCGTGGCCTTGACCTCGTCGCAAAACGCGTCGAAGCTCTTGGCGGAAAGGCCGCGCTCGTACTGGTCGAGCCAAACGTCGTATGGATCGCGCTTGGGGTCCATGAGCTCGGCCTGATGCTTAAGTTGGGCGACGATTCTATCCACATAGGTCTCAAAGCTCGCCCAGTCATTGGCCGTCTTGGCCTTGTGCCACACGGCGTCGGCCTCGCAGGTGAGCCTGGTCCAGGCTTCGGCCTCCTCGGTAGGAATAACGCTTGCCTCACGTTGATCGCGGCCGAGCACACGGATCTCGTCGAGCAGCTGAGGGTCGTCGATTTTGCCGCCGGCGACGGTCTCGCGCGCTAACGAGCGTACGAGCTCAACGGACTTCTCGCTGGTCAGCAGCTTGTGATGCTCGCCGGCAAGCGTGCCCATGGCGTCGGCACGCGCTGCTGCGCCGTTGGCGGGGGCAATGGTCGCGCCGTCAAACTCGGCAATCTTGAGCAGGTACTCACGAGTCCACAGCTTGCCTTCGAGCTTGCGGAGCTTCTTGATGCTCTTGCCCGCCTTGGCCTTCTTATCGAGTTTCTTTCCCATACCTATATCCTTGATCTCGCAGGTCGAGCGCCACGGGTGGGCGTGCGGCCAGTTTGCACAGCTACCTGCCTTGTACCCAGTGCGAACAAAACGGAACGCGGCGATGCACACGCAGAATGTGTTATCCTATAGCCCAATGCGTTGACGGAGAGGGTTTTGCCCGCCGCGTCGCCGGCAAGAGAGGGAAGGTCATGGGCTGCGAGCCTTCCTGCGGTGACAAGGGCCAAGCGTTCACTCCCGAGCAGCGACCTCAACGGGCACGCGGCCAGCGGCGGCGAAGCCCCAGTAGGGAAGCCGTGAGCCTCGCGACAAGGGGCACAGAGTGGGCGCGGCGGGCCAGACATCCGCCGGGTCAAACAAGGTGGTACCGCGGAATTCAACCGTCCTTGGGCAATGCACATGCCCGAGGGCGGTTTTTTGTTACCGAACCGGGCCGCACATCCGCAGCTCCGGGTGGCTCCAGCCGCCGCGGCAAGTGGATGCGCGAGAGACGAAAGGGAAGACATGAGTCTGATTGATGATCTGGTCAAACTCGAGGAAGAGGCCAAGGAGCTCGTCGCAGGCGCCGATGACGCCGCCAAGCTCGAGGCTGCGCGTGTTGAGCTGCTCGGTCGCAAGGGTCGTATCACCGGCTTGATGCGCATGATGGGCAAGCTCGCCCCCGAGGATCGTCCCGTGATGGGCAAGCGCGCCAACGAGATGCGCCAGCTGATCGAGGGCATGCTCGACGAGCGAAACACCGAGATGAAGGCCGCCGCCCTCAAGCGCGCACTCGAGCACGACGCCGTCGACATCACGCTGCCGGGCATCCGTCCGCAGATCGGCCACCAGCACCTGATCAAGCAAATCATCGAGGAGGCCGAGGACATCTTCTGCGGCATCGGCTACACCGTCGAGTCCGGCCCCATGGTCGACACCTCTTACTACAACTTCACCGCGCTCAACGCTCCCATGGATCACCCGAGCCGCTCGGCCCGCGATACCTTCTATGTGGTCGACAACAACCCCGGCAGCGTCGCGCACCCCGAGGCTCACGCCCACGGCGAGTCCGACGTGCTGCTGCGCACCCAGACTTCGGGCGTGCAGATCCACACTATGGAGTCGCAGAAGCCGCCCATCTACATGATCTGCCCGGGCACCGTCTACCGTCCCGACACGGCCGATGCCTGCCACCTGCCGCAGTTCAACCAGATCGAGGGCCTGGTCGTCGACGAGGGCATCACCTTTGGCGACCTGAAGGGCACGCTCGACTACTTTGTTAAGTGCATGTTTGGCGAGGATCGCAAGACGCGTTACCGCCCGCACTTCTTCCCCTTCACCGAGCCCAGCTGCGAGGTGGACGTGAGCTGCCACGTGTGCGGCGGCAAGGGCTGCAACTTCTGCAAGCACAGCGGCTGGATCGAGATCTTGGGCTGCGGCATGGTCGACCCCAACGTCCTGATCAACTGCGGCATCGATCCCGAGAAGTACACCGGCTTCGCCTTTGGCATTGGCGCCGAGCGCGTCGCGGCCCTGCGCTACGACCTGCCGGACCTCAGAACGCTCATGACGGGCGATATGCGCTTCCTGAACCAATTTTAGGCTTGCCCAGGCACCCCATCTTGGCGTTCAAACCGTCGCTCGCGTACCTTTAGTACGCGTCGCTCCTCTTTCACGCCAACCTGGGGCACCTGGACAACCCTAAGGCGAACGTCTTCATTTGATATTCCTCCCTTTGCGGAGATTAAGAACTAGGAGAGCTACATGCGCGTTTCTTACGACTGGCTCAAGACCATGATCGATATTCCGGAGGATCCCAAGACCCTTTCGGACGAATATATCCGTACCGGCACCGAGGTCGAGGCGATCGATGCCGTGGGCGAGTCCTTCGACCACGTGGTTACCGCCAAGGTACTCACCAAGACCCCGCACCCCGATAGCGACCACATGTATGTGTGCTCGGTCGACGTGGGCGACAAGAACCTCGACGCTGACGGCAACCCCGCTCCGCTGCAGATCGTCTGCGGCGCGCAGAACTTTGAGGCCGGCGACCACATCGTCACGGCCATGATCGGCGCCGAGCTGCCCGGCGACATCAAGATCAAGAAGAGCAAGCTCCGCGGCGTCGTGTCCATGGGCATGAACTGCTCCGCGCGCGAACTCGGCCTGGGCGGCGACCACTCCGGCATCATGATCCTGCCCGAGGATACGCCCTGCGGCATGCCGTTTGCCGAGTATGTGGGCTCGAGCGATACCGTGCTCGACTGCGAGATCACGCCCAACCGCCCCGACTGCCTGTCCATGATCGGCATGGCCCGCGAGACCGGTGCCATCTTCGACCGCGATTTCCACGTTGAGCTGCCCGCCATCCAGGCCGAGACCGGCCGCGCGACCGACGACGAGCTTTCCGTCGAGATCGCCGACGAGGGCCTGTGCGACCGCTATGTCGCTCGCATCGTGCGCAACGTGAAGGTCGGCCCGTCGCCCGACTGGATGGTCAAGCGCCTCAACGCCCTGGGCGTGCGTCCGCACAACAACATCGTCGACATCACCAACTATGTGATGATGCTCACCGGTCAGCCGCTGCACGCCTTTGACCTGTCCAGCTTTGCCGAGCGCGAGGGCCGTCGCCGCGTGGTGGTTCGCGCTGCCCAGCAGGACGAGAAGTTCACGACCCTCGACGGCGAGGAGCGCACGCTCGATGCCGGCATGGGCCTCATCACCGACGGCGAGCGCCCCGTGGCGTTGGCCGGCGTTATGGGCGGCATGGATTCCGAGATCGAGGACGACACCGTCGACGTGATGGTCGAGAGCGCTTGCTTCAACGCCGGTCGCACCTCGCACACCAGCCGCGATCTGTCGCTGATCTCCGACGCCTCCATTCGCTTTGAGCGCCAGGTTGACGAGACTGGCTGCGTGGATGTCGCCAACGTTACCTGCGCGCTCATCGAGGAGATCGCCGGCGGCGAGGTTGCTCCCGGCTATGTCGATGTTTTCCCCGCGCCCAAGACCATCGACAGCATTAAGCTGCGCCTGGCCCGCGTGCATGCCATCTGCGGTGCCGACATCGAGCCCGACTTTATCGAGCGTTCGCTTACCCGTCTGGGCTGCACCGTCGAGCGCGACGGCGAGGACTTTATGGTTACCCCGCCGAGCTTCCGTCCCGACCTGCCGCGCGAGATTGACCTGATCGAGGAGGTCCTGCGCCTATGGGGCATGGGCCGTGTGACGGCGACCATCCCGGCTGCCAAGAACCACATCGGCGGCCTGACCCGCGAGCAGAAGCTCACCCGCAAGGTCGGCGAGATCCTGCGCGCCTGCGGCCTCAACGAGACCACGACCTTTGGCTTTGCCGCCCCGGGCGACCTGGAGAAGATCGGCATGTCCACCGAAGGCCGCGGTTGCCCCGTGGTGCTCATGAACCCGCTGGTAGCCGAGCAGACCGAGATGCGCCGCTCGCTGTTGCCAGGCCTGCTGCAGTCCGTTGCCTATAACGAGGCCCACGGCACGCCCAACGTGCACCTGTACGAGGTCGGCAGCCTGTTCCACGGTCGCGAGAACGCCAGCCTGCCCAAGGAGACCAAGTCCGTCGCGGGTGTGCTCTCGGGCCAGTGGAGCGAGCAGTCTTGGAACATGAAGTACCGTAAACTGCGTTTCTTCTTTGGCAAGGGTATCGTCGAGGAGCTGCTCGCCCAGCTGCGCATCGAGAAGGTTCGCTTCCGTCCCGTCGAGGGCGAGGGCTATGCCTTTTTGCAGCCGGGTCGTGCGGCCGAGGTTCTGTCCGGCGGAACCGTGCTGGGCTGGGTCGGCGAGATTCACCCCGAGGCGCGCGAGGCGATGGGCATCGATGAGGTCGTCGTTGCCTTTGAGCTCGACTTGGACAAGCTGATCAAGGGCGCCCGCAACCAGGAGAACTACCGTGAGTTCTCGCAGTACCCGGCCGTTGAGCACGACCTTGCCATTGTGGTTGACAACTCCGTGACCTGTGAGGATCTTGAGCGCCGCATTACGAGCGCCGGCGGTAAGTTGCTCGAGGGCGTGCGCCTGTTCGACGTCTACCGCGATCCCATCCGCATCGGAGCGGGCAAAAAGTCCATGGCCTTTGCGCTTACGTATCGCTCCGACGACCACACGCTTACCAGCGAAGAGGTCGAGAAAGCGCACCAGAAGATTGTCACCAAGGTATGCAAAGGCGTAAACGGCGAGGTCCGCGGCTAGGGCTTGCGATGGGGGGCGTAGGGCCTGATGGCGGTTGCTGCGGAGCTCTGCGCGACCGCGGTGTTCGGAATAAGGCATCGCTGACCCTGCATATATGACACGCGCATTACAAAACGGCGTGCTGCTTTTGTGGCGGCGCGCCGTTTTGCTATCATAGCCTGCGGCGTGTTACGAATCATCTAGCTCGTAACACTGATGAAATGGTTCAAGCGGCGCTGCAATCCCATGTGCCGGCAACCGGGAGGCGTATATGCACATTCCAGATAACTACCTGTCCCCGCAGACCGATGCCGTCATGGCGGTGGCGATGGTGCCCGTATGGGTCCATTGCATCAAGAAGGTGCGTGCTACGCTCGATCGCGAGCATATGGCGTTCCTGGGCATCTGCGCCGCATTCTCCTTCTTGCTCATGATGTTCAACGTGCCGCTGCCCGGCGGTAC
>CALHWR010000109.1 GCA_938036665.1 uncultured Collinsella sp.
AGGCCGCATCGGAGCCCAATGACCGCCTGGCCGCCATGATGCGCCGCAGCGCCCGCCGCGAGGAAGCCTACGTGCCCACCTCGCAGCTCCGCCGCTTCACCCTGCCCGATTCGGCGCCCATCATGCGCCGCGTCATGGGCTTTCTGTCCGACCAGGCCCGCGCGCTCATCCACGCCGGCGTGTCGCGCGACCGCATCTGCATCGATCCTGGCCCGGGCTTTGGTAAGTCGGCTAACGAGGACATCGTCATCCAGCGCGAGACTGCCAAGATGGCGTCACTGGGCTATCCGCTCATGTGCGCCGTGTCGCGCAAGCGCTTTGTGGGCGCCGTCTCGGGCGTGACCGAGGCCGCCGAGCGCGATGCCGCTACGTTTGGCGTGTGCCTGGGCGCCATCCAGGCCGGTGCCAACATCGTGCGCGTGCACGACGCCGCGGGTTTTGCGCAGTTCCTGAACGGTTACTGGGCCGTCGCCAAGCCGCAGCCGCGCCGCGCGTTTGTGGCCGTGGGCTCCAACCTGGGGCATCGCTGCGACAACATCCGCGCCGCACGCGACATGATTGCCGAGATTCCACTCACCTGCGTGTCCAACTGCTCGCGCATCTACGAGAGCGAGCCGGCTTACGAGACGCGCCAGGACGCGTTTGCCAACGCCGTCATCGAGATCAAGACCGAGCTGGCTCCGCTGGTGCTGCTTGACGAGCTCATGAAGATCGAGGCCGAGCTGGGCCGCGACCGTTCCAAGAAGGCCAAGGCAAACGGCCCGCGCACCATCGACCTGGACCTGCTGTGGATGGACGGCGAGACCCACGGCGGCAAGAAGCTGCGCCTGCCGCATCCGCTGATCGGCGAGCGCGACTTTGTGCTGGTGCCGCTCGAGGACCTGATGCACGACCCGGCGCGGTTCTTCCGCTACAACGGTGTCGAGGTCAAGGAGCCCGAGGATCGTGTGGGCCATATCGTGGGTGAATTGGGGCGTATGTAGATGATCGAGATGAACGCTGTAGTCGCTGCCACTGAGCTTGACGCGGCGCGTGACGCGGGTCGCGAGGGCGTGTCCGCGGGCTGGTGCGCGTGGAGCGTGGGCGATGCTTCGCTGACGTTTTCGCTGGTTGTGCGCCCCGATGTGAACATGCATGCCTTCCACGGCCTGCCGTTTGTGGCCGCGATGGGCATGATGGACGCGCTCGTGGGCACGGCTTCGATGCCGGGGTTGGGCCTTGCCGGTAAAGTGGGTATCCAGTGGCCGAGCGATATCGTGTGCGGTGCGCCTGCGTTTGAGGCGTCGCTCGCGCGTGTTGCCGTGAACGGCGGTGCCGGTGCTGCGGGCATGTTTGCCGCGGTGACGGTTGATATTGAGCGTGCGGCGTTGGGTGAGCTTGGCGTGGATATGGCAGATGAGGCGCTGATCGAGGCATTGGCCGCCGCTGTGCTGACCCGCGTTGACGCCTGGGCGGTTGCCGCCAACACGCCGCAGGGCGCTGCCGGCCCGCTGGCTCCGGTGCTGGGTGAGTACTTCGATATGGTGCCACTGCTGGGTCGTCAGGTCGCGGCGGTGTCGCCCAACGGTTTGCCGCTTGCGGTCGGTGTGTTTGCGGGCCTGGACATCTGGGGCCGCGCGACCATCAAGACCGATGCCGGCGAGCAGGAGTTTCCGCCCGAGGCCGTACGGATTCGCGGACTGTAACGCGAGGCGCCCGCGCTCAAAGATAACGATGACAACGAAGCCCTCTTCGGCCTGTGCCGGGGAGGGTTTCGCCTATCTGGTGAATGGGTTGCCAGCGCCCTATTCCTCAAAACTGAAAAATTATCGTTTTTGAGGAATAGGAAACATGCACGATATCGCTGTGCTGGGTGTATTCGAGGAGCCGCTATTCCTCATAATTGAAAATAATTCAGTTTTGAGGAATAGGCTTGGCGAACGTTTGCGGGGGCTGTGGCATCGGGCATGCTCGACTTAAGCCCCTGTCCTACCCCAGCTCCTGCATGCGGCGGTAGATTTCGCAGATGCCCTTGATGGTGAGCTGCCCGTCGACTATGTCGAAGGCGTCGGTCGAATCGGCGACGATGCTGGCGAGGCCGCCCGTGGCGATAACGGTGGCGTCCTCGCGCCCCAGCTCGCGCTTCATGCGCGCGACCAGGCCCTCGGCCATGGAGGCGGCGCCCATTACGGCACCGACCTTGATGCATTCCTCGGTATCGCGGCCGATGGCGTGCTCGGGCGCCTCGAGCGGAACGCTGGCGAGCTTGGCGGCTCGGGCGGCGAGCGCGTCCATCGAAATGCGGATGCCCGGCGCGATCGCTCCGCCAATGTAATAGCCGTCCTCGTCGATGACGTCGATATTGGTCGCGGTGCCAAAGTCCACCACGATCGCCGGGGCGCCGTAGAAGGTCTCGGCAGCGACGGCGTTGGCGACACGATCGGCGCCTACGGCCTGGGGACGCGCCGCGCGCAGCTTGGTCACGGCGGCCGTCTGCGGCCCAATGACGATGGCGTCCGCGG
>CALHWR010000110.1 GCA_938036665.1 uncultured Collinsella sp.
TCGGCAGTAACGAACTGGGACTGACACAAGAGGAAGTCTCCTCCTTGCCTGCCGACGTTGCCACCACCTACCTGCTCTTCGCCCTCAACAGCAAGGATCAGGCCGAGGCCTACCTGGAGCTCTACTGCGACCGCGCCGACATGCCCATGCAGGTCGTGCGTCAGTGGACGAGCATCGTCGCCGCTTCCGAGCTCGCTCGTAAGCGCAACGTGAACGATGAGTTCCTGAAGAACTGGATCGACGTCGTCGATTATCAGTAATATCTGAGCGATTTATTTCGCATCGGAGGCACAAGAAAACCCCGCAGCTCATATGGGCTGTGGGGTTTTCCTTTACCCATCGAGTTTATTCACGCAACAAAATAGACTGCTCCGCATCTCTTCCTAAGAGAGATACGGAGCAGTCCCGCAATTACATCTAATAGCAGAAACGTCGATTAACGGCGGGCCGCCTTAACAAGCTCGGCAACCTTGGCGACGACCTCGTCAATCGCCACGTCCTCGCGCTCGCCCGTGGCACGGTCCTTGAGCTCAACGGTGCCATTCTTAAGGCCACGCTTGCCAAGCACCACCTGATACGGGAATCCCATAAGGTCGTTATCGGCAAACTTAAAGCCGGGACGCTCGTCACGGTCGTCGACGACGACCTCGATACCCTCGGCGCACAAGCCCTCGACGATTTGGTCGCAGACGGTTGCGCACTCCTCCTTCTTGGGATCGAGCGGAATCACAGCGACCTCGTACGGGGCAACGGAAACCGGCCAGACGATACCGTGCTCGTCGTTGTGCTGCTCCACGACGGCAGCAAGCGAGCGGGACACGCCCACGCCGTAGCAACCCATGATAAGCGGCTTCTCCTTGCCGTCCTCGTCCATAAAGGTGGCGCCCATGGCCTCGGAATACTTGGTACCCAGCTGGAAGACCTGCGAGACCTCGATGCCGCGAGCAGCAGAGAGCGGCTTGCCGCAGTGCGGGCAGGGATCGCCGGCAACGACGGTGACCAGATCTGCCCACTCATCGACGGTAAAGTCGCGCTCGGGGCAGGCACCGGTAAAGTGATAATCGACCTCGTTGGCACCGCAGGCCCACTGCTTGGACTCGCGCAGGCTCTCGTCGCACACCAGACGGATGCCCTCGGGCAAGTTAACCGGTCCGATAAAGCCCTTGTGCAGACCGTAGGTCTGAAGCTCCTCGTCCGTCATCATGCGATAACCCTTGCCAAAGACATGCTCGGCCTTGCAGTCGTTGAGCTCATGATCGCCCGGGACGATGGCCACGACGGGCTTGCCCTCGGCATCGATGAGCGCCAGGGACTTGCGCGTGCCGTTCTCGGGGAACCCAAAGAACTTAGCAACGGCCTCAATGGTGCCCATGCCCGGAGTCTCGACCTTGGTAAGCGTACCGTCACCGGGACCCTCAGTCACGACGACCTTGGTGCTTGCAGCCTCATCATCGGCGGCAAAACCGCAGTCATCGCAATAGACGAGAGAAGCCTCGCCGGCGTCGGCCAAAGCCATGTACTCGACGGAGGTATCGCCACCGATCTCGCCGGAGTCGGCAACGACAGGCAAGGCCTTGATGTAGCAGCGCTCGCAAATGTTAGCGTAGGCCTGCTTCATCTTGTCATACTCCTCCTGCAAGCTCTCCTGCGTGGCGGAGAAGCTGTAGGCATCCTTCATGATGAACTCGCGACCGCGCATCAGGCCAAAACGGGGACGGAACTCGTCGCGGAACTTATCCTGGATGTGATAGAGGTTCACTGGCAGCTGCTTATAGGAGCGCAGCTCGTTGCGCACCAGGGCCGTGACGGTCTCCTCGTGCGTGGGGCCCAGCACGAACTCGCGACCATGACGGTCGTCAAAGCGCACAAGCTCCTTGCCATAGGCATCGATACGGCCGGACTCACGCCACAACTCGGCGTCGACCATAATGGGCATCATAAGCTCCTGGGCGCCGGCGGCGTCCATCTCGTCGCGCACGATGTTCTCAATCTTGCGAATCGAGCGCCATGCGAGCGGCAGGTAGGAATACAGACCGGCGGCCTCCTTGCGGATCATGCCGGCACGGAGCAGCAGGCGGTGGCTGGCGAGCTCAGCGTCCGCCGGATCCTCTTTAAGCGTCGGCGCATAGAGCTTAGACATATACATTGCTCGGGTCATTTATTTCTCCTCAATAAGCTTGTCGACCTCTGCCATAAGCGCGTCGACAATTTGGTCCTCAGCTACTTTACCAATGATCTGGCCATGCGAAAAGAGCAAGGCCTGACCACGTCCGCAAGCAACGCCCAGGTCGGCATCAGAAGCCTCGCCGGGGCCATTAACGGCACATCCCATGACGGCAATCGAAAGCGGCGCGGAATAGTTCTTAAGCCGCTCGGTGACCTCCTCGGCGATGGGAATGAGGTTAACCTGGCAGCGGGCGCACGTGGGGCACGAGACAATCTCGGGACCACGGCGACGCAGGCCCAGCGACTGTAGAATTCCCCAGGCGACCGGCGGCTCCTCAACCGGATCGGCCGTGAGCGACACACGCATGGTGTCGCCGATGCCTTCGGAAAGCAAGATACCCAAGCCTACAGAGCTCTTGATGGTGCCCTGAAGCTTGGTCCCCGCCTCCGTCACGCCCAGGTGAAGCGGAACGTGGGGAATCTCACGTGACAGGGCTCGATAGGTATCGAGCGTCGTTTGCACGCTATGGGCCTTGGCCGAAAGCACAATGTTCGTAAAGCCGCGATCCTCAAAGTGCTTGACGAAGCGCTCGCTCGACATCACGAGCTTTTCGGGCTGCGTGAGGTCGTCGCGCTCGGCAATATCTTGCTCAAGCGAGCCCGCGTTCACGCCAATGCGAATCGCACAGCCCGCGGCACCCGCAGCATCGATCACCGCGTCAACCTTGGCCCAATCGCCGATATTGCCGGGATTGATGCGCAGCTTGGCGGCACCGGCCTCAACGGCACCAATGGCGAGCTTATGGTTAAAGTGGATATCGGCGACAATGGGCACCGGAGACTCGGCACAGATGGTGCGGAAGCCCTCGAGCGCAGCCTCGGTAGGCACGCTCACGCGCACGATATCGCAGCCAGCCTGCGCCAACGCGCACACTTGCGCAAGCGTTGCCTGAGCATCAGCAGTATCGGTGCAGGTCATAGACTGAACCACGACCGGAGCGCCACCACCGATCTGCACGCCGCCCACATGCACGGGGCGCGTCAACTCGCGAGGCAAAGGATGGGATAAAGACAATCCAAACACTCCCCTACAGAATAAATCGAAGGATGTCGGAACGAAGCATATAGACAAACAGCAATGCGAAGAGCGCGATGCCCACATAGCTCACGATCGTCTGGACCTTGAGCGGCAGCTCGCGGCCAGCAATCTTTTGAATGATCTCAATAAGCAGCTTGCCGCCATCGAGTGGTGGGATGGGCAGCAGGTTCATAAAGCCAAGCGAGAACGAAATGAGCGCGGCAAACGACAAGAACATGACGGGACCGGCAGCAGCTGCCTGCGAGGACATGACGCTAATACCCACGATCGAAGAGGACTGATCGAGGATCTCCATCGTATGCTGCGGCTGGAGCAGGCGCATCACGCCCTCCGCTGTCTGCGCAACATACGAGAAGGAGAGGCGCGCCGAGGTGATGGGGTCCAAACGGACCACCTGCGTAGAGGCATAAACGCCCAGACGTTCGTCCTCTTTGAGTGCGACCGAGGTCGAGCACTGCTTGCCATCGCGCTCATACTCAATAGCAATATCGTCCTTACCGGCAGCCTTGCCGATGGCATCGTAAACGTCCATCCAGGTAGAGCACGATACTCCGTCGACCGAAAGAATCGCGTCGCCGCCCTCGATTCCCGCCGAGGCGGCAATCGAGCCTTCGTCAACCTGGCCAATCACATTGGTATCCACCGGCACGGTGATACCTGCGATGGAATAGATGCTCATAAGGAGCAAAAAACCCGTCAGGATATTGACGATAATGCCCGCAAGCAGCATAAAGGCACGCTTGACAAAGCCCTGGCCCAAATAGGTGTGCGAGCGCTCGCGCGCAAGGAATTCGGCCTCGTCGCACGGCAGTTCCCATACATCGCCCTCGGCAGTCGCATGCCCGCGATCGAACCGACGGCCGTCAAAGGTGGTATAACCCGCCGCGTCACGCGGCAGAGTCTGGTACTTGGTGGGATAGTAGCTGGGCGAAGGCTTTTCCCCTTCTTCATACCAGGGAGCGATAGAGCCCCAGCCCAACAGCAAAGCACAGGCCTCGAGCACATCCTCCTCGGACAGCTCGAGCTCGACGGCAAGATCGGCCACCGTCACCCGGCCGTGGCGATAGATGGCCGCGAGCACGCGATCGGCACACGAGACGTCGGTCGGATCCATACCGCAGATGGCAGCGTAGCCACCCAGCAGCAGCGGGGTCACGCCAAACTTGGTTCCAATGCGACGCGACGTGTAATGGATGTCAAAGCGGCACGGCAGACCCAAAAAGAACTCGGTCACACGGACGCCGCAGGCACGCGCCGCCAAAAAGTGGCCGTCCTCGTGCAAAAACACGAGGACGGAAAGCATCAGCAGGCCCCAAAAGACCGATGAGAGAACGCTCAGAACAGTATCCATAAAACGAAAAAGCAATCCTTATGGGTTAGGAACGGGTTGCGGCGAGCACCTGCGCAGCCTTTTCACGCGCCCACGCATCGGTGTCGCGAAGCTGCTCAAACGAATCGACCACCTGCATATCGTGGGCGTCCATGCAGGATTCCACAATGCGATCGATATCGGTAAAACTGCAGCCATCGTGCAGGAAGGCATCGACGGCGACCTCGTTGGCGGCATTGAGCACGCACGGCATGGTGCCACCCGTCTTGCCGGCACGCTCGGCCAGTGCCAGACAGCGGAAGGTATCCATGTCGGCAGCATCAAACGTGAGCTGCCCCAGCTCGCGGAAATCGATACGAGGCGCCGGAGTATCCCAACGCTCGGGATACGAGAACGCGAACTGGATGGGAATACGCATGTCGGATGCACCGAGATGCGCCATCACGGAGCCGTCGGCGAACTCGACCATAGAGTGAATCTTGGACTGACGCTGCACGACCACGTTAATGAAATCGAGGTCGCAGTTAAACAGATGCATGGCCTCAATGCGCTCCAGGCCCTTGTTCATGAGGGTGGCGGAGTCAATGGTAATCTTGGCACCCATGGCCCACGTGGGATGCGCGAGGGCATCGGCACGCGTCACGCGATCGAGCTCGTCGCGCGTGCGGCCAAAGAACGGACCGCCCGAGCAGGTGAGCCAAATGCAGTGGGCCTCGCGCGGGTTCTCCCCCAGATAGCACTGGTAGATGGCGGAATGCTCAGAGTCGACCGGAATAAGCTGGCCCGGTTGTGCCAACGGCATAAGCAAGTCGCCACCGACGACGAGGGACTCCTTGTTGGCAAGGGCAAGGCGCTTATTCGAGGTCAAGGCCGCATGGCTCGCCTCGAGACCGGCGGCGCCCACAATAGCGACAAGCACGCAGTCGACATCGTCGCGATGCGCGAGCTCGCAAACCGCCTGCGCGCCAACGCCGAGCTTCGTTCCCTCGGGCAACTCCTGCAGCACGGCGTCATCGCCATGATCGACATCGGCCACGGCAACCGCCGGAACCGAGAACTCGCGGGCAGCGGCAACGAGCTCGGAGGTACTGGAGTTAACGGACAGCGCCGTCACCTGCAGGCGATCGGCATGCTGGCGGCACACATCGAGCGCCTGGGTGCCGATAGAGCCCGTACAACCCAGGATGGCAACGCGAAGGCGTCCATCGGGGCCATACGTCGTCTGGAAGGACATTACAGCACGCCTCCGATCATCAGCAACAGCTGCGCGGTGATGCAGCCGAAGATAAGCGAATCGCTACGATCGAGCATTCCGCCGTGGCCCGGGATAAGGTTGCCGGAATCTTTGACGCCCACACCGCGCTTGATGCGCGACTCGATAAGGTCGCCGATAACGCCCAGAATGGACACGACCACGCCGCACAGCAGCGCATAGGGCAGGCTGAGCTTGTAGAAGTGCGTCGCCCACAGGATGAGCCAAATCAAAACCGAGCCCAAGATGCCGCCGGCAAACCCCTCCCAGCTCTTTTTGGGAGAGATCTTGGGAACCATCTTGTGCTTGCCGATACGGCTGCCCACGATGTAGGCAAACGAATCGGAGACCCAAAGGGACGCGCAAACGCCCACTGAAAGCAGGGCGCCGGCAAAACCGGGCACGGCATCGCGCAGCAGCACGATAGCCGACAGCATAAAGCCAGTGTAGATGGGACCCATGAGCGTCACGGCCACATCAGAGATGCGGGTACGCGGCGACCAGACATACCAAATGCCCACAGCGAGCATCAAGGCAAAAAGCAGGGCATTCAGCAACATCGAATCGCCCAACGCCGACAGCGGAAAGAGTATGGCGGCAGCGATACCCATGCGCTCGTTAGCCATCTTGCCATCGAGCCTTGTCATACGGAAAAACTCATAGCAGCACAGACCGCTCATGACAGAAACAAAGATGGCCGTGGGCACGATACCCAAAACCAGGCACAGGATAAAGACAACGGCGTAGACGATACCGGCGGCGGCACGGGTAATAAAGCCCGCCAGCCACGAACCGGTGCCGCTCTTTGCTGCAGGTGCTCCCGCAGCGGCAGCCTTGCGCGCAGGCGCCGCGGAAACTGGCGTCTTGGGAGCAGATGCCTTGGGACGATCGGACACGATTAAGCCTCCTCGGTCTTGCTCAGTCCACCAAACCTACGGTCACGGCCCTGATAGGCCAAAA
This sequence comes from uncultured Collinsella sp., assembly GCA_938036665.1. Classification (GTDB taxonomy): domain Bacteria; phylum Actinomycetota; class Coriobacteriia; order Coriobacteriales; family Coriobacteriaceae; genus Collinsella. Next base: position 6,808 of record CALHWR010000110.1, read on the forward strand.
TGGCGTCGACAAGGCCCCAACGATCAAAGTCGGGCCAATAGGTATCGGTAACGTAGAATTCGGAATAAGCCACCTGCCACAGCAGATAGTTCGAAAGGCGCAGCTCACCAGAAGTGCGAATCACAAGCTCAGGATCGGGAAGGCCGGCGGTATAGAGGTGGGAAGCCACCATGTCGTCATCAATTGCGGCAGGATCGATCTTACCGGCGGCAGTGTCGAGTGCGATTTGACGGACAGCGCGGGTAATCTCGGCACGCGCGCCGTAGTTGACGGCAAGCGCCAGCGTCATACCGGTGTGATCGGCGCACTCGGCAAGGCCGCGTTCAAAAACGTCGCGGGTCTTCTTGGGCAGCGCGGAAATGTCACCCAAAAAGACAACGCGCACATTTTCGCGCTTCAGAAGCGGCAGCTCGTCGATAAACGTCTTGGCAAACAGATGCATCAAGACGTTTACCTCATGCTGCGGACGGTTCCAGTTTTCGGTAGAAAACGCATAGGCAGAAAGCACGTCGACGCCCAGGCGCACGCAGGCGGTAATGATCTCGCGAAGGGAGACGATACCCGCCTTGTGGCCCTCAGTGCGCGCAAGACCGCGCGACGTGGCCCAACGACCGTTGCCGTCCATGATGCACGAGATATGGTGCGGAATGTTATTGAGGTCAAGGTCGGAAAAACCGACGCCCGCAGGGGCGTCGGCAAAGTACTCGACCAGTTTATGCTCGTCGTATTGCACCTTAGATCTCCATGACCTCGGCTTCTTTTTCCTTCAGAAGCTCCTCGACCTTGGCGACATACTCATCGGTGTGCTTCTGGACCTTGGCCTGCTCGCGACGGACATCGTCCTCGGTGAGCTCCTCATCGCGCTCGAGCTTGTTGTTAAAGTCGCGACGGATGTTACGGATAGACACCTTGGCCTGCTCGGCGTACTCGCGGCACTCCTTGACGAGCTCGCGACGGCGCTCCTCAGTGGGAGCCGGGAACGGAAGACGAACGACGGTGCCATCGGAGTTGGGGGTAATACCCAGATCGGAAGCGCCGATGGCCTTGACGATAGCATTGATGAGCGCCTTGTCCCACGGCTCGATGAGCAGCATGTGGGCCTCGGGGGTCTTGACGGCGGCAACCTGCGTGACCGGCGTGGGAACACCGTAATAATCGACGGTGATGTCGGACAGAATGTTGGCATTGGCGCGGCCGGTACGAACCTTGGAGAAGTTATGCTTGAGGGACTCGAGCGACTTGTCCATATGGGCGGTGATGTTCTCTGCCATGCTTAATCCTCCTGATAGACGAGCGTGCCGACGGGCTCACCCGCGAGCGCGCGCTTGACGGTGTCCTCGCCATCGATGGTGAGGACCAAAATAGGGATACGGCTATCCTGGCACAGAGCCGTAGCCGTGGAATCCATAACCTGCAGGCCGCGAACGAGAACCTCGTGATAGGTAATCTTGTCAAAACGGACGGCATCGGCGCACTTGACGGGATCCTTGTCGTAGATGCCGTCAACCTTGGTGGCTTTAATCAGAATCTCGGCGCCGATCTCGCACGCACGAAGAGCCGCGGCGGTGTCGGTCGTAAAGTACGGATTACCCGAACCGGCGGCAAAAATAACAACGTTGCCCTTGGAAAGGTGGTTGATAGCGCGACGGCGAATATAGGGCTCGCAGATCTCGTTCATCTGGATAGCGCTCATCACGCGGCAGGGAACATCGTTATGCTCGAAGGCATCCTGCAGGGCGAGCGCGTTCATAACGGTTGCCAGCATGCCCATGTAGTCGGCCTGAGCACGCTCCATGCCACCGGCAGCGCCGGCCATGCCGCGGAAAATATTGCCGCCGCCGACAACGGCGCCGACCTCATGGCCAACGGCGAGCAGCTCCTTGACCTGCTTGGCAAGATGGTCGGTAACCTTGGGGTCAATGCCATATTGGCCGTCGCCCATCAGTGCTTCGCCGGAAAGCTTAAGAAGCACGCGTTTATATCGGATGTCGGACAAAGCGATCCTCCTTTAATTAGACTCTCAATATGATATCAAAGGCTCTGATAAGAGCCATGAAAAAGCAGGCTGTGAGTAAAACCCACAGCCTGCTCATTACCAGCTACAAGAGCTTATTTACTCGCCACGGACCAGACGGTCAAAGGCAACGACGGTAATGGTGTCGCCGAGCTCCTTGGAGACCTGCTCAGCGTACTTCTTGATGGTGAGGGAGCTGTCCTTGATGAACTCCTGCTCGGTGAGCACGGACTGCTTGTAGAACTTCTCCAGACGGCCGACAGCCATCTTCTCCTGGATAGCCTCGGGCTTGCCGGACTCGGCAGCCTGAGCCATGTAGATCTGCTTCTCGTGCTCGACGGTCTCGGCCGGAACCTGATCGCGGGTAGCGCAGATCGGGGCGACGGCGGCAACCTGAAGGGCAACGTCGTGAGCGAAGGTCTTGAAGGACTCAGCCTGAGCGGTCTCGGCCTTCTCGAAGGCGAACTCGACGAGGACGCCGATCTTACCACCCATGTGGATGTAAGAAGCGAGCGCGCCGTTCTCGGCCTTGCGGGCAGCGAAGCGGGAGATCTTCATGTTCTCGCCCATGATGTGAATCATCTCGGTGAGCTCGGAGGAAACGGTCTCCTCGCCCATCGGCTTCTCGAGCAGAGCGTCGACATCGGCAGGCTCGGTGGTAGCGACAACCTCAGCGACCTTGGAAGCAAAGCCGGTGAACTTGGCGTTGGAGCCAACGAAGTCGGTCTCGCAGGAGAGCTCGAGCAGAGCGCCGGTCTTGCCATCCTCGGAGACGAACGCGGCGACAGCGCCCTCGTTGGTCTCGCGGCCAGCCTTCTTGGCAGCCTTGGCGAGGCCGTTCTTACGAAGAACGTCGACAGCGGCGTCCATGTCGCCGTCAGCCTCGACGAGAGCCTTCTTGCACTCCATCATCGGGGAGTCGGTCATCTCGCGGAGCTGCTTGACCATAGCGGCGGTAATCTGGGCCATTGTGGTTCCTTTCAAAGAGATGAAAAAGAATTAACTAAGACTGATTTACTCGGCCTTGGGCTCAGCGGCCATCTCGGCCTCGGAGACCTGCTCCTTGCCGGAGCCAGCGAGGCAGGCGTCAGCCATGAGCTCGCACATAAGGGTGACAGCAGAGATAGCGTCATCGTTGCAGGGGATGCCGTACTCGACCTCGTCGGGATCGGAGTTGGTGTCGATCAGAGCGACGACGGGGATGTTCAGGCGCTGAGCCTCCTTGATGGCGTTCTCCTCGCGCTTGGTGTCGATGACAAAGAGAGCCTGGGGCAGACCCTTCATGTCGCGGGCGCCACCGAGGTTGGTCTGGAGCTTGGTGAGCTCCTTGCCGAGAACAGCCTGCTCCTTCTTGGGGAGCACTGCCATGCGGCCGTCCTCGACCATGGCCTCGAGCTCCTCCATGCGGTTGATGCGGGAGCGGATGGTGACGAAGTTGGTCAGCATGCCGCCGAGCCAACGCTGGTTGATGTAAGGCATGTTGGCGCGCTCAGCAGCGTTCTTGACGGCCTCCTGAGCCTGCTTCTTGGTGCCGACGAACAGCACGTTGCCGCCCTTGGCGACGTTCTTGACGAAGGTGTAGGCCTGGTCGGCGTCGAGGATGGTCTGCTTGAGGTCGAGGATGTAGATGCCGTTGCGCTCACCGAAGATGAACGGCTTCATCTTGGGGTTCCAACGACGGGTCTGGTGACCGAAGTGGCAGCCGGCCTCGAGCAGGGTGCGGATATTAATCTTGGTAGCCATGTTAAACCTCCTGTGGTTTGCCTCCGCGCGGGGTCATCCTCCAAAACCAACCCGGACATGTGCTACCAAAGCCCGGGCACCACGGTATGAAGTAGCCGCGCGTGTGTGATAAAAACCTGTTGCCGTGAAGCAACCCGATGAATGATAGCAGGAATGCATCTTCCTGCCAACCCGCAATCAAAACCACACACCTGAGCGCGGCGCGGGACGTCCCAGCCACTATTCGCCGCGGGGATGGGCTTGAGCCACAGCCCGCTTAAGCCGATCGGGTGTGAGATGCGTGTAGATCTGCGTCGTGGACAGGCTCGCATGGCCCAGCAGCTCTTGAACCGAGCGCAGGTCCGCACCGCCCTCGAGCAAGTCGGTCGCAAAGGTATGGCGCATCGCATGCGGGGCGATGTCGGCAGGCATGCCGGCGAGCGTCGCCAGCGTATGAAACCGCCGCCTGAGCATGGCGGCACTCATGCGATTACCGCGCGCCGATATAAGCAGCGGATGCGGCCCGGTAACGGGGTCACGACGCTTTGCCTGAGCGAGCAACTCCGGCCTTCCCTCCTCAATATAGAGACGCGTCGCCTCGAGCGCACGACGATACAGAGGGACGATACGTTCTTTGCTCCCCTTGCCCCACAGGCGCAGCGTGCGTTCGGACCACGCAATGGACTCCACATTGAGTGCTGCGAGCTCAGAGATACGGGCGCCCGAGGCATAGAGCAGCTCGAGCATCGCCGCATCGCGCAGTCCCGCGGGTGTTGAGGTATCAGGCGTCTTGAGCAGCGCCTCCACCTGTTGGGTCGTCAGCACACCAGGTAGATCGCGCGGGAGCTTGGGCGAGGAAATTGCCGAGACCACATCGCCCTCCACGACCCCCTCGGCAGCCATCCAGCGATAGAGAGATCGAATAGCCGACAGGTGCGCCGCAAGCGTTCGGGGAGCCACCTGCTCACGCGAAAGCTCAGCAAGATAGCGACGAATGGTGCGCACGTCGGCAGCGAAAGCATCGATATCCTCACGCTCGCACCAGGCAGCAAAGCGCTCCAGCCTCGAGCCATAGGCCGTCACCGTGTTGGGAGAAAGCCCCTCGACGCGTGCGATATAGGCGATAAAAGAGTCGACGGTGTCGTACAGGTCAAAGGCTATGACCGGTCGCCTCCAAATAGATCGGGGCGAGTGGCCAGATAGGCATCAAGGGACTCGAGCGCACGGTCCGCATAGGCCTGGTAGCGGTCGCGCTTGCTGCGGCGCTTACCATCCTCGAGTGGCGGCACCAGGCCAAAGTTGACATGCATAGGCTGATAGCCCACGGTGGCAGGATCGGTCGCATAGCCCACGAGCGCGCCCAGGGCGCCCACGCGGGGCAACTCGACGCCCGCGACGCCGATAGCCTCGGCATAGGTGTTGAGCGCCGCGAGCAGACCGGTCGCCACGGCTTCCATGTACCCCTCGGTGCCGGTGATCTGACCGGCCAGGCGCACGCCGGTGCCGGGCACGGCAAAGGTGCCATCGAGCACGTGCGGGGCGTCGACAAAGGTATTACGGTGCATGACACCGTAGCGGAAGAACTCAGCGTTCTCCAGGCCCGGCACCATATGGAAGACGCGCTTCTGCTCGCCAAAGGTCAAGTTGGTCTGGAAGCCCACCAGGTTATAGGCGGTCTTCTCCTTATTCTCGGCACGCAGCTGAATCGCCGCCCAGGGACGACGACCGGTTCGCGGGTCGGTGAGGCCGACGGGCTTCATGGCGCCAAAGCGAATGGCGTCCTTGCCGGTGCGCGCAACTTCCTCGGCAGGCTGGCAGGCCTGGAACAGATCGCCGCCCTCAAAGTCCTTGAGCACCACGCGGTCGGCCGTGGTAAGCGCCTCGATAAAGGCCTCGTACTCCTCCTTGTTGAGCGGAGCGTTGAGATAGTCGCCGCTCCCCTGCTCCTCGTAGCGCGACTGCGAGAACAGCACGTCCATATCGAGCGTGGAGGCATCGACGATCGGCGCCGCGGCATCGAAGAACGCAAGGGCGTCGCCACCGACGAGCTTCATGACCTCTTCGCTCAGCGCCGGCGAGCACAAGGGGCCGGCGGCAATGACCACGTGACCTTCGGGAATCTGCGTGACCTCGCCGTGCGCGACCTCGATATTGGGACGGGCGGCAACCTCGGCCTCGACAAGCTCGGAAAACTTGACGCGGTCGACCGCCAGGGCACCGCCGGCGGGAACAGCCGCGCGATGGGCGCAATCGAGCAGGACTGAACCCATGCGCTTAAGCTCGGCCTTCAGCAAACCAGCCGCGGAATCCGGACGGGTCGACTTAAACGAATTGGAGCAGACGAGCTCTGCCAAGTGATCGGTATGGTGAGCCGGGGAGCTCACCTGGGGGCGCATCTCGCACAGCTTTACGGCAAAACCGCGGTCTGCCAGCTGGATCGCGCATTCCGAACCCGCCAGACCGCCACCGATAACCGTCACCTGATCGAACTGCATCTGCAAACACCTTTCTAATTGACACGTTTTCCATTGTGACCGAAGGGTGTCTGGGCGTGAAGGGCAAACTTGGAGGGCGCATACCTTCCATCCATCATGCGCTCGATAAGGCCCTCGAGTTCAAGCGAACCCAAGAGTTTGAGTACGCCAACAGCATCGAGCGAGACAAGCGCCGCGATGTCGTCGACCTTGAGCGGAGAGGCGATGAGCGCATGCATCACGGTCTGCTGTGTTGGATCCAGGTCGGCAATGCCGGGAGCATCGGGGCGCGAGTAGCGCAGGGTGCCGTAGATGCGTGAGATAGCCATCTCGATAGATTCCTCGTCGATGATGCAGCAAGCACCGTTCGCAATGAGGTAATTCGTGCCACGCGACTCGGGCGATAGGATCGACCCCGGCACGACAAGAAGTTCGCGCCCCAAATCCATAGCAGCCTCGGCTGTAGAAAACGTCCCGGAAGGCATACCCGCCTCGGAAACAAAGAGGGCTTGCGACAGGGCCGCGATCACGCGATTGCGGCGCGGAAAGGCAAACTTGCGCGGACCCATGCCCCACGGAGAGATCGACACGACCGCGCCACCCGTATCGAGCGTGCGCATAATAAGCCCCGCGCTCGAACGCGGGTAGACCACGTCGGCGCCCGTCCCCAGCACCACGACGTGTTTGCCGCCGGCGTTGACCGCAGCCCAACCCGAGGCCTGGTCACAACCGACCGCGCCGCCCGAAACTACCGTCACTCCCGCCTCGACCGCCACCTTTGCCGCAAGCTCTGCCACGGCAAGACCATACGGCGAGGCCTTGCGCGCGCCGATGATGGAGAGCGCGGGCGTCGAAAGCACCTCGGGGTTGCCGCGCACATAGAGCGTCTGGGGTACATCAGAAAGCTCCAAAACGGTCTCGGGATACAACGCATCACCTGGATGCAGCTCGTAGGTCCCCTCGGCCATCATTGGTCCCTCCTTCCCTGGTACATCGCTGCCTCGAGCACGTGGTCATGCGTCACTTGCTCGCTCTCGGCGACGTCGGCGATTGTACGCGCGATACGCACCAGTCGCACAATGCCGCGACCCGTGAGATGTGTGCGCTTCGACAGGCCGAGCACACACTTCTCCGCCGCATCATCGAGCTCAAAGGTCGAAACGACGCCGTCAATGGACCGTGTCTCGTCATCCTCGGCCTCGGCATCCGCATCGTCCATACGGGATTCGCGCCAAGCGCGAAAAGCGCGACCGCGCACAACGTAGTCACGTAACTCGGCAGACGACATACCCTCCGCACCCTCGATAATCACTTGGGGGTCGGGACGGGTCACATCGATCATCATGTCGATACGGTCGGCCAAAGGACCGCGCAGTTTAGACCGATAGCGCTCGACCATCGCCGCCGAGCAGCGACACGGCACCTCGCGATCACCCAAGAAGCCGCAGGGGCAAGGGTTACTCGCAGCCAGCAGCTGAAAGCGCGACGGGAAGGTAAAGGCCCCGTCGACGCGTACGATCCTGACGTAGCCGCGTTCGATGGGCTGACGCAGCGTCTGCAGCACACCCGTGGGAAACTCAGCAAGCTCGTCCAAAAAGAGCACGCCGCCATGAGCCAGGCTGATCTCACCCGGATGCACCGGGCGCCCTCCGCCAATGAGGCCAGCCGTTGATATGCTGTGATGGGGACTTCGAAACGGCCGATGACCTGCCAATAAGCCATCGATGTTCTCACCCAAAACCGAATGGATGCACAGCGCTTCCTGCTGGTCCTCAACGGAAAGCTCGGGCAGAATGCCGGTCATACGGCGCGCGAGCATGGTCTTACCCGAACCGGGCGAGCCGATCATGAGCAGGCCGAGCTCGCCGGCGGCCGCAAGCGCCATGCCGCGTTTAGCGACTTCCTGCCCCAGCACATCGGCATAGTCGAGTTCGGGCTCAAAGGTCGTCTCAACACCCTCGGAATCCAGATAATGACGCACGGCATCGCCCATGCCGCGAGCAAGCTGAGACAGATGATCGATAAAGCCGCAATCAACGCCCGCAAGCGGCACATGCTGATCGGACCTGCCGGCGATAAAGGACAGCCCCATGTCACGAGCCAGCAGCTGAAACGCCACCTCGCCCTTGACGGGAAGCACCGTACCGTCCAAGCCGAGCTCGCCGGCGATAAGGCAGCGATCGAGGTTGTCACGGGGAATCTGCCCATCGGCCGCCAACACCGCGATGGCGATGGGCAGATCAAAGCCGCTACCGGTCTTGCGAATATCGCCGGGCGCCAGATTGACCGTAATGCCCGAGCGCGGGATCTCGAACCCGGCGGAGCGCATCGCACAGCGAATACGACCGCGTGACTCCATCACCTCCATACTCGGAATGCCGAGCATCTGAATACCCGGAACGCCGCCGGCAAGCGAGACCTCGACCGTGACGGGAATTGCCTCGACGCCGCGGATGCAGGCCGCGTGAACGGCAAACGTCTCGAACGCCATCACGACACCTGCCAATCGAATGCGTTGTACTGATGCTCGATCTCGGCGATATGCCCGCCGCGAATGGTGACACCCACGGCATCGAAGCGAATCGCCTTGAGCGGATAATGCTCCATGAGATAGCAACTTGCGATGCGGCGGTAGCGGCGTTGTTTTTGGGCGTCCACGGCCTCCTCGGGAAAGACCCGCGTGTTGCAATCCAGTGCGACGCGTCTGGTCTTGACCTCGGCCATCACCACGACATCGTCGAGCTCATCGAGCAGCACCAGATCGGCCTCGCCCTCGGTGCAACGATAACCCTGCTCCAGCAAGGTGTAGCCGCGCTCGTTAAAGTAGTCGATGGTGATCAGCTCGCCCAGCATGCCCAGCTCGCGGGGACTGAGTCCCTTGATAAACTCGGGCGTCATCGCCCCGCAGTCGAGCTCGCCGTTTTCCCAACGCTCCTTGAGCTGCTGCGTCTTGCTCTTTTTGCTTGCGGCACTCATGGGGTCTCCTTTCCCGCACGCTGCATTGCCCCGATGATGAGGGCACCTTTCATGCGGGTAAGTACCGGAAGCAAACCAAAAGCTGACCAAATGCCGTCAAAAAACGGGCCGTACGCAGCAATGGTGTTGCATACGGCCCGCTACCAGCAGGTTTATAAAACCCCTGAGGTCCCTGTCTCCACAATTGACCTAGAAAAGGCGCTCAGTCTGCAGAAAGTTTCCGCAAAAGCTCACGCGGTGCAGTGGACAAAGTCCATGTTTGCGAATGGCCTCGATATGCTCGGGGCTTGCATAGCCCTTCGACTCGGCCAGATGGTACTCGGGATACTCGGCGTCGTACTCGACCATCATCTCGTCACGCGTGACCTTGGCCATGATGGACGCCGCGGCGATACAGGCGATCTTGGCATCGCCCTTCACCACGTCGCGCTCGTTGGGAACGGCGCCCAAGGGGTTGCCATCCATGAGGACGCAGTCGGGTTCAAGTCCCGTATCGGCCACGGCGCCCGCAACGGCGGTACGGATAGCACGGGCCATGCCCATTTCATCGATATCCTTCGGCGCGATATGGCAAAAACCGATTGCCGTCGCCACCTCGGCAATCTTCACCGAGAGCAACTCGCGGCGCGCGGGCGTGAGCTTTTTGGAATCGTTGATACCCCAGACGCGCGGCTCCATAGGAAGACAGACGGCGCATACCGTCAAAGGGCCGGCCACCGATCCGCGACCTACCTCGTCGACACCAACGACCACCCCATCGCCGCCAAGCTCATGCATAAGCTCGTACATGTCATTGACGCGCTCGCGCTCGGCAAGCTCTTTGTCATGGCGTTTGAGGGCGCGTTCACAAGCCTTGATCACCTGCTGGCGCGGGTCCTCGCGATAATGCTCCACGAGGGCGGGGATCTCCTCAAACGTAGCGCTCGCCAACTCACCGGCAACCTGCGATGCCGAAACCGAGCTCGTCATGTTGGCCATACCAGGCCCTCCTTGCATGCAAATCAGATAAAAAGAAGGGCCACCCGAAGGTGACCCTTGTGTCCAAACGAGTGGACAGACGCTGCGATCTTCTTAGCGCTTCTCGGGGATGCGAGCAGCCTTGCCCACCTTGTCGCGGAGGTAGTACAGCTTGGCGCGACGGACGCGACCATGACGGACGACCTCGAGCTTGGCGATCTTGGGGCTGTGAAGCGGGAAGGTACGCTCAACACCGACACCGAAGGACATCTTGCGGACGGTGAAGGTCTCGCGGGCACCGGCGCCGGCCATGCGGATGACGTCGCCCTGGAAGACCTGAATGCGCTCGCGGTCGCCTTCCTTAATGCGGTAGTGAACCTTGACGTTGTCGGCGACGCGAACCTGAGGAATGTCCTCGCGGATCTGCTGACGCTCGATTGCGCGGATGTAATCCATGTGCAATTCCTTACTCTTCTAGAGGTGCCGTACCACCTTGGCCGGCACGTAGTTGAACAAACGTATTCGAGTATACACGCGCGGGTTTCTGCTGCAAGAACATTTTTTCACGCAGACAAAAAGACAAAACCCGCACATGATAACCGCCCGTCTCACGAATGAGACGGGCGGTATGAAGGGGGACTATGCCAGGCGTCGATGCGCAGGGCGCTAGGCGTTGCGCTTGGCCTCGAGCTTGGCCTGAGCGGCAGCCAGACGCGCCAGGGGCACGCGGTAAGGCGAGCAGGACACATAGTCCACATCGGCCACGTTAAACAGGCCCTTGATGGACTTGGGGTCGCCGCCGTGCTCGCCGCACCCGCCAAAGTGCATGCCAGGGTTGGTGGCGCGACCCTTTTCGACGGCCATGCGCACGAGCTCCAGCACCGCCGTATCGATGGTCTCGAAGGGGTTGTCCTTCAGGATCTTCTTGTGCAGGTACAGCGGAATGAACTTAGCCTCGGCGTCGTCACGCGAGAAACCGAAAGTCGTCTGCGTGAGGTCGTTGGTGCCAAAGCAGAAGAAGTCGGCGTGCTGCGCGATCTCGTCGGCGACCATGCAAGCGCGCGGCAGCTCGAGCATCGTACCCACGGGAATGTTGAGCTCGACACCTTCCTCGGAGGAGACCTCGGCGATCACGCGCTCGATGACCTCGCGAGTCTGAACGTGCTCGGCCGTAATGGAAACGAGCGGGACCATAATCTCGGGACGCGGGTCGACGCCTTCCTTGATAAGGCGGGCGGCAGCCGTTGCCACGGCACGGACCTGCATGAGCGGCAGGTCACCGAAGACGACGGACAGGCGCACGCCGCGCAAGCCCAGCATCGGGTTGGACTCGACCATGCCGTCGATACGACGCAGGCGGGCATGCAGGGCGGCAAGCTCTTCCTCGCTGGCGCCGGCGGCCTCCTTCTTGGTGATGGCGACCTCAAGCTCACGCGGATCGTCAAGGAACTCGTGCAGCGGCGGATCGAGCAGACGCACGACCACATCGCGACCGGACATGGTCTTGAACATCGCCAGGAAGTCCTCGGTCTGGACCTTGAGCAGGTCGGCCAGGGCCTGCTGCTTTACGGCCTCGTCATCGGACAGGATAAAGCTCTGGATGATGTTCTTGCGGTCGCCCAGGAACATATGCTCGGTGCGGCACAGGCCGATGGCCTCGGCGCCAAACTCGAGCGCGAGCGCGGCATCCTCGGGGTTGTCGGCGTTGACGCGCACGTGGTTGGCGTGGCCGCAGGTCTCGTCCAAGCGAATCTCGTCGGCCCAGGACAGGATGGTGTCCAGGTCGCCGGTGAGCTCGGCCGAAACCAGGTCGACGGCGCCGTCGACGACGATGCCCTGGGTACCGTCGATGGAGATGACATCACCCTCGCGCAGCACGCGGTCGCTGCCCTCGATGTGCACGACCTTCTCGGCAGCGTCGATATGGAAGCGCTCGACACCGCAGACGCAGGGCGTACCCATGCCGCGGGCGATAACGGCGGCATGGCTCGTCTTGCCGCCATGGCTGGTCAGGATGCCCTCGGCGGCGACCATACCCTTCAGGTCATCGGGGTTGGTCTCCCAACGAACCAGAATGACCTTGTGACCCTCGTTGGCGCGCGCGACGGCGTCGTCACTCGAGAACACGACCTCGCCCACGGCGGCACCGGGGCTGGCGTTAAGGCCGCTGGCCAGGGCCTCGTACTTCTTGGAGGCGTCGAACTGCGGGTGCAGGAGCTGATCGAGCTGCGCGGGATCGATGCGGCTCACGGCCTCCTCGCGGGTGATGAGGCCCTCCTCGACCATCTCGATAGCGATGCGCAGCGCGGCGGTAGCGGTGCGCTTGCCCACGCGAGTCTGAAGCATCCAAAGTTTACCCTGCTCGATGGTGAATTCGATATCGCACATGTCGCGATAGTGATCCTCGAGCGTCAGGAACACGCGCTCGAGCTCCTCACCTGCAGACTCGAGGCCCGGGGTAGTCTTGAGGTCGGCGATGGGCTCGGTGTTACGGATGCCGGCGACGACGTCCTCGCCCTGGGCGTTGACCAGAAAGTCGCCGTAGAACTCCTTGGTGCCGTCGGCCGGGTTGCGCGTAAAGGCGACGCCGGTCGCAGAGGTCTCCCCCTTGTTGCCAAAGGCCATGGCCTGGACGTTGACGGCAGTACCGAGCTCGTCGGAAATGCCGTGCTGCATGCGGTAGATGCAGGCGCGCTCGTTCATCCAACTGCCAAAGACGGCCTGGATGGCAAGGCGCAGCTGAAGCTCAGGATCGTACGGGAAGACGGGCTTGCCGTCGGCGACCTCGAGCTCGGGATACAGGACGGCCTCGACGTTCTCGGAGAAGATGCCCTTAAAGGTCTCGACGAGCTCCTGCAGATCCTCGGCCGAAAGCTCGGAATCGACACGAACGCCAGCGACCAGGCGGGCCTGGGTCAGGGCGTTCTCGAATTGATCGGCATCGACGCCCATGACGACGTTGGAGAACATCTGGATAAAGCGACGGTAGCTGTCCCAGGCAAAGCGCGGGTTCTGCGTCTGCGCGATAAGGCCCTGGACGGAATCGTCGTTGAGGCCCAGGTTGAGGACCGTGTCCATCATGCCGGGCATAGAGAACGGAGCGCCCGAGCGAACCGACACGAGCAGCGGATCGGAGGCATCGCCGAGTTTCTTGCCGCAACGGGCCTCGAGGTCCGCCTCGGCGGCAACGATCTCATCGAGTGCGCCTTCGGGCCAGACGTTGCCGGCACCGGAGTACTCGACACAGGTCTGGCAGGTAATGGTAAAGCCACCGGGAACCGGCAGGCCGATACGGCTCATCTCGGCAAGGTTAGCGCCCTTGCCACCAAGCACGAAGTTCATGGATTTGTCGCCCTCAGTGACACAGGTGCCCTGGGCGTCGGTTCCAAAACGGTAAACCCTCTTGCAATCGCTCACGATACTTCCCCTTCCATGCACTTACGCGCACGACCGTGGTAACGAATCGACCCGCCGAATGCGAGCCGTGAGGGTACTATACGGCGGGTTTTGGGCGGGCTTGCGCAGAGGGCGCGGGGGTTGGTAAACGTGGTAAATATGGCGGTAAACGGTAGGTAAAGTTGGTTACCTTATGAAGATACCAATGCAAGATGCTTGCAGGTCAAATGCTAGTTTATTGCTAAATCGCTTTACCAATATCGTGCATTATTTTTAGGTAGTCTTTTAGAGACGGGCATTTTTAGCTACCCCAATAAGCTAGCTTTGCTGGGCTCGGCGGGCGGCGCGGCGGGCACGGGCATCTTGGATTTCCTCCAAGTGGCTAATGATCTCGGCAGCGCTTTCCTCGATGGCCTTGCCATCGGTACGCACCACAAAGCAGCCTAGGCGCTTCATGAGGGCACGGGCTTCCTCAAGCTCGCTGCGCACACTCTCGGGCTCGGCATAGGAGCCGGCAACGGCACGGGCGTAGTCATCGCCCAAGCGACTATCGCGAATTTCGGAAATCACATCGACGGTCGAGATCAGACCAAACAACCGCATCGGGTCAACCTCGTAAATCGACTTCGGCGGCTCCATGCCATGCGCCAGTGGGACATTGGCGACCTTGTAGCCCTGATAGGCTAAATACATCGACAGCGGCGTCTTGGATGTACGCGACACACCCAGCAGCACGATATCGGCACCCGACAGATCGTCGCAACCGCGCCCGTCATCGTGCTCAACGAAATACTCCATGGCCTCGATACGATGGAAATAGCGGTCATCGGTCTTGTGAATCACGCCCGCAACGCACTTGGGCGGCACACCGATGAGCGACGACAGCACGGCAAGCGTCGGGCCGATCAGGTCGACCGAACGGATATGCAGCATACCCAGGTAATCGAGCACGCGGGCGCGAAGCGCCGGATCGACAATGGTATGGAACACGGCGACATCGCGATGGTCGGCATCGACGCGCGGCCCCACAAATGACTTGACCTGCTCCACGGAGGTCACCTTGGGCAGGCGCAAAACGCGAAAAGCCCCTTCATCAAATTGCCCGGACGCCGCAAGCACCACCTCACAAGCGGTATCGCCGAGCGAGTCGGAGATAACGATAACGGTGGGACGAGCGGTGACCGGGCAATCCATGCGGGGCTCCTTTTGCGCTTATGCGCAGGCTGGCTTACTTTTTGCGGGCAAGCTCACCGATGTTGGCAATGCCGGAGAAAACGGCCTCGAAGCGGTTGAGCAGCTTAAGGCGATTATCGCGAAGCAGCTCGTCCTTGTCCATGACCATGACCTCATCGAAGAAACGGTCGATGGGCGCGCGCAGGGCGGCGAGGGCGGCAAATGCGGTCGGGTAGTCCTCGGCAGCAAGGGCGGCATCGACGGCGGTCTGAGCAGCCTCGGAGGCGTCGGCGAGCGCAAGCTCGACCTCGCCCATCAGGCTGCGGTCATACTCCGCACCCAGCTCGGGCTTGGAGATATGCGCGGCGCGGGCATAGGCGGTCGCCAGGTTGTCGAACGTCTCAGCGTCGTTCTTGCGGGCCTCGTCGAGGGCGGCGCAGCGGGCGAAGAAGACGGACGGGGCGATGATGTGCACCGCGGAGACGGCGGCGACGGTATCGGCCGGAATCTTTTCGTCGCGGGCCATGCTCACCAGGCGGCCATGGAAGAAGTCACGAACCTGCTGGGCGACCTCGGCGGCGTCGAACTCAATGCCCTGCTCACTGTAGAGTTCGAGGGCAAAGTCGATGAGCGACGTGGGGTCGATCGGCAGACGGTCGCGCAGGATGTTGATAATGCCGATAGCGGCACGACGCAGCGCGTAGGGGTCGGAGGAGCCGGTCGGGGGCTCGCCGATGGCAAAGATACCGGCGATGGTATCGAGCTTGTCGGCGCAGGCCACGATGCAGCCAGCGGTGCCCTCGGGCAGCTCGTCACCGGCAAAACGGGGACGATAGTGATCGCGAATAGCATGGGCGACCTCGTCGTTCTCCCCCATCGCGGTCGCGTAATAACCGCCCATCACGCCCTGCTGGCTCGTGAACTCGACGACGGCGTTGGACACCAGGTCTGCCTTGCACAGGTGTGCGGCGCGAGCGGCGTCGGCGGCAAGATGGGCGCCCAGGTGAGCCTCGCGGGCGATAGCGAGCGCGAGCTGCTCGATGCGCTCGGACTTGGCGAGCACGCTACCGAGCTTCTCCTGGAAGGCAACCTTGGACAGACGCTCACGGAACTCGTCGAGGGAGATCTTCAGGTCCTCCTCGTAGAAGAACTTAGCGTCGTCCAGACGGGCGCGCACGACGCGCTCGTTACCGTCGATCACTCGCTCGGCGTTCTCGGGCTTGCTGTTGGAGACGACCACGAACTCACGCGTCAGCTTGCCCTCGCCGTCATAGATCGGGAAGTAGCGCTGGTTGGTGAGCATGGACTCGCAGATAATCTCGTGCGGGACCTTGAGGAACTCCTCGTCGAAAGTACCGACGAGCACCGTCGGCCACTCGCAGAGGTTAATGACTTCCTCAAAGACCTTCTTGGGCGTATCGACATGGCAGCCGGGGCGAGCGGCCTCGACCTCGGAGATACCGGCAAGGATGGCCTCGCGACGGCGCTCGGCAGAAAGCACGCCGGCACCCTCGAGTACCTGCTCGTAGGCGGCGGGGCTGGCGACAACGTGGTCACCGGGGCCGAGCACGCGATGGCCGCGCGTGGTGTTGCCGCTCGTCACGTCGGCAAACGACACGGGCACGACGTCCTCGCCCAAAAGGCAGCAGATCCAGCGGACCGGACGCACGAACGTGGCGTGCTCGTGGCCCCAGCGCTGGCTGCGGTAGTTGGGCCACTGCAGGCCGGCGATGGTCTTCTCGCACAGGGCCGTCAGAATCGGGGTGGCCGGGGCGGAAGGAATGTTCTTCTCAGCAAAGACGTACTCGCGGCCGTCGGTGTCCTCGCGACGGACCAGGTCCTCGGCAGCCACACCGCACTTGCGGGCAAAGCCCTGGGCGGCCTTGGTGGCGTTACCGTCAGCGTCGAAGGCGATGTTGGCCGCGGGGCCACGCTTGACCTCGTGAACCTCATCGGTCGCAGTGGCGACGTCGGCAACGAGCGCAGCCAGGCGACGCGGGCTCGAGATCACGCGGACCTCGCCATGGGCCAGACCGGCCTCGTCGAGACCCTTGGCGATAATGGTGCCAAGCTGCTTGACGGCATTGTTCAGCGGTGCAGAGGGCATTTCCTCCGTACCGATCTCAAACAGGAAATCCTTAGCGTCTGCCATGGCTTACGCCACCTCGCCTTCCTGGTCGGCATTCTCGTTGATTCCGGCGACCTCGGCCATATAGGCCTCGCAGCACGCCTTGGCGACGGCGCGGACGCGCAGGATGTAGTTGGCGCGCTCGACTGCGGACAGCGCACCGCGGGCATCGAGCAGGTTGAAGGCATGACTGCACTTCATGACGCAGTCGTACGCCGGCAGCGGCAGCTTGCGCTCCAGGCAGGAGTGGCACTCGGCCTCGTAGTCGTCGAACTTCTGACGCATCATCTCGACGTTGGCGACCTCAAAGTTGTAAGCGCTGAACTCGCGCTCGTTCTCCAGGAACACGTCGCCGTAGGTCATGGGCGTGCCGTCGGGCAGGTAGCTCCACACCAGGTCGTAGACCGAGTTGACGCCCTGGGCGTACATGGCGATACGCTCCAGGCCATAGGTGATCTCGACGGGCACGGGATCGACCTCGATGCCGCCCACCTGCTGGAAGTACGTAAACTGCGTGACCTCCATGCCGTTGAGCCAGACCTCCCAGCCAAGGCCCCAGGCGCCGAGCGTCGGGCTCTCCCAGTCGTCCTCGACAAAGCGGACGTCATGGTCGTTGGGGTCCAGGCCAATGGCGGCCAGCGAACCCAGGTAGAGCTCCTGGGCGTTGACCGGCGAAGGCTTGATGAGCACCTGGAACTGATAGTAGTGCTGCATGCGGTTGGGGTTCTCGCCGTAGCGGCCGTCGGCGGGACGGCGGCAGGGCTGCGCATAGCAGGTGCGCCACTCGGCGGGACCAAGCGAGCGCAGCGTGGTCGCGGTATGGAAGGTACCGGCACCGACCTCGGAGTCATAGGGCTGCATAATGACGCAGCCCTGCTCGCCCCAGTACTGCTGGAGGCGCAGGATGATGTCTTGGAAGGAAAGCGATGAAGCGTTCATGCCTCTAATATCCCCTCGTCGAAACGATTACACGGTTAGGTACTGTACTATAGCGGTTTTTAGTCGATAGCGCCGATACGGTTGAGCGGCCAGTAGCGCACAAGTGCAACGGCTATCAAGTCGGAGCGGTCGACCGGGCCAAAGTAGCGGGAGTCGGCAGAGTTCTCGCGGTTGTCGCCCATCACCCACACACAGTCGTCAGGGACGGTGTAGGGATAGCTCACCTGAGCGCCGGGGGCTTGGGCCGAAAGCGGCCAGCTCATGCCGGTTGTATAGTCTTCGTCGAGCGCCTGGCCGTCGACGACAACCTTGCCGTCCTGCAGGTCGACCGTCTGACCGGCCGTGGCAATAACGCGCTTTACCAGCACGTCATGCTCGGACGTGGCATCGGGGTTGTGGAACACCACGATATCGCCTTGCTTGACGGGCTGCCCAAGCTCGAGGCTGACCTTTTGCGCCAGGATCTGGTCGCCAATCTCGATCGTGGACTCCATGGAACCGGTAGGCACCACAAAGGGTTCGACCACAAACGAGCGAATCAAAAAGGTGGCGACCAGTGCGATCGCGACGACCACGATCCACTCAAACGCACCCTTTAGCACGGAATGCTGCGATGGAACCATTCTCACTCCTCGCTCTGTGAATACGAAGCGTCCAGGATCTCCTGCGCGTACGCGCGCTCCTCTACCGTAAGGCGTGCCGTCTCGATAAGATCGGGACGCCAACGACAGGTACGCTCGATGGCGTTTTTGCGACGCCAGGCGTCAACCTTGGCATGGTCACCGCTCACGAGCACCGGCGGCACGCCCTCGCCGTTGAATTCAGCAGGGCGAGTGTACTGCGCATACTCGAGCAGGCCTCCGTCCTCGGCGGTCGAGAACGACTCGTCGACGTTGCTCATCTCGTCACCAAGGGCGCCGGGAATCAGGCGTACGACGGCATCGGCAACGACCATAGCGGGAAGCTCGCCGCCCGTGAGCACGTAATCGCCGATCGACAGGCGCTCGTCGGCATACGCATAGGCACGCTCGTCGACACCCTCGTAACGGCTGCACACAAACAGCAAGCGCTCGCTTTTGAGCAGGCGCTCGGCCACATGCTGTGTAAAGGGCTCGCCACAGGGGGTAAAAAACACCACGGTGGGCTTAGGACCCTCGGAGCTAATAGCCTCGATGGCCTCGACAATAGGCTCGACCTTCATGAGCATGCCCTGCCCGCCGCCGTACGGCTCGTCATCGACGGTACGATGGCGGTCGTGCGTCCAGTCGCGCAGGTTATACGCCTTAAAATCAAAAAGGCCGGCCTTGCGGGCGCGGCCCAAAATCGATGTGGACATGACGGGCTCAAACATCTCGGGAAAGACCGAAAGGGTCTCAATCAGCATGTTGTCCTCCCTACTTGTCCATATCGATCAGGCCGTCCATAACGTGGACGGAAATTGTTCCTGTGTCGGGAAGATCGAGCACAACCTGCTCGATCACGGGAATCAGTACCTCGCCGTACCGATCACCCTCGACAACCCAAACATCGTTAGCGGGCGTCGACATGATCTCGACGATCGTGCCGAGTGAACCGAAGCGCTCGTCGACCACCTCGCGACCCATCAGGTCGGTATAGGCGGCGTCGAGTGAATCGAGCTCAAAATCGTCACGATTTGCCAACACATAGCATCCTGTGATGCCCTCGGCGGCCGTCAAGTCGTCAATGCCCTCAAACGAGACCAGATCGCCATCGCCCGTATCGGTGACGGACACGACCGTGCAAAAGCGATCGCGCTTGAGCGCCGGCGGCGTCAGGGCGACGCGCATACCCGGCTCTAATACAGAAGGAAGCCCCCGCAGCGGTTGCGCGAGGACCTCCCCCTTCCTTCCGTGCGGCTTGACCACACGGGCGATGTTTTTGTACTGGGACCTCAAGGTCCTAGCCCAGAACCTCTACCTCGACAGCAGTGTCGAGGCGAGCGGCCAGTGCACGGGCGAGCGTGCGAATGGCCTTGATGGTACGGCCACGACGGCCGATGACCTTAGCGACGTCATCCTCGGCGACAGAAACCTCGATCGTAGAGGCGTCGTCACCATCGATGACCTCAAGGCTCACGGAATCCGGGTCGTCGACGATCTGAACAACGAGATATTCGACGAGATCGGCGATGCGATCTGAGAGCATTGCCTCACCCTCGAGCTGTGCAGCGTCAACCTCAGGCACGATTTACTCCTCGGCGCCCTCAGCGGCCTCAGCGGCAGCCTTAGCGGCCTCGGCCTCTTTGGCGAGCTGCTTCTTGGACTTCTTGACGACGGTCTCGGTCTTCTCGCCCTCGTTGGCGGCCTTGACCAGAGCGGCGACGGCGTCGGTGAGCTGAGCGCCCTTGGACTGCCAGTCGGCGATCTTCTCGAGGTCGAGGTTGATGGTCTTGGGGGCGGTCATCGGGTTGTAGCGGCCAACCTCCTCGATGATACGACCGTCACGCGGGGCGCGGGAATCGGCGACGACGACACGGTAGTACGGACGCTTCTTAGCGCCGTGACGAGCAAGGCGAATCTTGACTGCCAAAGGAAACTCCTCCAACCAAGCAGCTTTAGGCTGCAACTACAAACAAACAGTTGAACATAATACGCCATCGACGCGGGCAGGTGAAGTCCGTGAGACCAACTTCTTCGGTGTAGTCGAGGGCAAATCCATATCTTAGACAAGAATTCGGGATTTGCAAGCACATACACGCACCCCACATGAGCTGCGCGGTATACTCATGACATGGAAAGACGCGAACATACATACGGTTATGAGGATGCCATGGGCGTCACGCCGCCTCCCTGGACGGGTCCGGCGGTGGGCCTGATGGACCTCGATGCGTTTTTTGCGAGCGTGGAAATGCTCGATCATCCCGAATGGCGCGGAAAGCCACTCATCGTGGGTGGCGATGCCGATTCGCGTGGCGTCGTGTCCACGTGTTCGTATGAGGCACGTCGCTTTGGCGTGCACTCCGCTATGCCCTCGGCCGAGGCGCGGCGCCTCTGTCCGCAAGCCATTTGGACGCATGGGCATTTTGATCGCTATCGTGAGGTCAGCGCGCAGGTCATGGCGATTCTCGCCGAGGAGACGCCGCGCGTGGAGCGCGTATCCATCGACGAAGCCTTTATCGATATCACACCGGGCCGCTTTGCGCCCGAAGACCCGCTGCTGGTTGCGCGGCGCATAAGCGACCGCGTGGCAGCGCTGGGAGTGACCTGCTCCATTGGCGTGGGCTGCAACAAGACGGTCGCAAAGATCGCAAGCGAGCGGGATAAGCCGTTTGGGCTGACCATCGTGCGCCCCGGAACCGAGCAGCGCTTTTTGGCCGCGCTGCCGGTATCTGCCATGAGCGGCATCGGGCGCTCGGCCGAGGAGCGACTGCGCCGCATGCGCATCTACACGCTCGGCGAGCTGTCACGTGCACCGGAATCCACCTTGGCCTCTATTTTTGGTGTCAACGGCGAACGCATGCGCCAGCGTGCGCTGGGACTCGAGGTTTCCGAAGTCACGAGTCTGGACGAGGAACGCGAGGTTAAATCGGTGAGCAATGAGCGCACCTTTGCGAAGGATTTGACTGAGCGTGGGGATATCGAGGCGGCGATCGCGCTGCTCGGCGAGTCGGTTGGGCGCCGCCTGCGCCGTCAGGGGCTGACAGGCGGAACCGTAACGCTCAAGCTCAAATACTCTTACGGCAGCGGACGCACGGCACAGCGCCGCTTGCCCCACCCCACCGACGACGAGAATATCTTTGTGGCCGTAGCGCTCGAGCTGCTCGACAATATCTGGCAAGAAGGCATGCACGTGCGTCTAGCGGGTATCGGCATGAGCGACTTCGACCACCAAGGCGGTATCCAAACCGACCTATTCTGCGAGATCGATGACCGCGGAGCCCAATCCAGCGACCGCCGCGACCTCTCCGTCGCCATCGACGCCGTCCGAGACAAATTCGGAGACACCGCCCTATCCTTCGGCCGCCAATCCCGCTTCTCCTCCCAATGATTTGCGTTTTGGGCAAAAAGAAAGCCGGGCAGCTGCAGGTAGCGCAACTGCCCGGCGAGCGGTAGAAGGTGGCTCTAGAGAAGCCCCGGCCCAAATAAGGTCCTAGAGGAGGTTGAGGGGGAGCTGGGGAGCGTCGCCCCAGAGCTTCTCGAGGCGGTAGAAGTCGCGGGCCTCGGGGGTAAA
>CALHWR010000111.1 GCA_938036665.1 uncultured Collinsella sp.
GACCGCTGCCGCGCCCTCCCCCGCCGCACTCGCCGTGGGTTCGGTCGCGCTCGATTCCGACTGCCGCGAAGTCACGGTCGGCGGCTCGCCCATCGCGCTCACGGCCCGCGAGTTCGACGTCCTCGCCCTGCTTATGACGCATGCCGAAACCGTGCTCACGCGCGAGCGCATCGCGCACGAGGCGCTGGGCTACGAATACGTAGGCGACACCAACAACGTCGACGTGCACATCGCGCACCTGCGCGCCAAGATCGAAGACGCCGGCGGTGCCCGCATCATCCAGACCGTGCGCGGGGTGGGCTATGTCTGCCGCGCGTAATGCCGAGGCCAAGCGCGTCACCTCCATCGCCCGCGCCATCAACTGGAGCTATATGTGGCGCCGCCTGATGAGCTACGTCTGGCTCGATCTGTTGCTGTTGGTTATTGCGGTGGCGATCCTCGTCTATGGATACAACCAGACGCTGCCCAACGGCGCGTTTACCGCAGGATGGATCCCCAGCGCCACCGTTCGCAGCATGTCGCTGACGCCCGCGCGCGGCTGGGACCTGACAACGCTCACCTATACCGTCGAGCTTGCGCGTACCACCAAGACTTTCCCCCTCGCGCAGGACCTCGTCACGCTATGGCCTCTCTACCTTGTAGTTGTGGGTTGGCAGGTCATCAGCGTGCTCAACATGCTCGGCGGCGCCCGGCGCGTGCGCCGCACCATGGCGCCGCTCAACGATCTGGCCCTGCGCGTGGACGAACTCGGCCGCATGCAGCTCTCCGGCGGCAAGATGGAAACGCTCGAGCAGGCCATCGAGCGCGCAAGCGTCGACTCGCCGAGCGTCACCACCGGCGACGCCGACCTGGCAAGCATCGAGGTCGCGCTCAACCGCCTGCTGCGCCAGATGCAAGAGGCCAAGCTGCAGCAGATGCGCTTTGTCAACGACGCGAGCCACGAGCTGCGCACGCCCATCGCGGTGATTCAGGGCTACGTGAACATGCTCGACCGCTGGGGCAAAGACGACCCGGACGTGCTGGCAGAATCCATCGCGTCCCTCAAGGCCGAAAGCGAGCACATGCAAGAGCTCGTGGAACAGCTGCTGTTTTTGGCACGCGGCGACGCCGGACGCACGGTCCTGCGGCGTGCGAATACCAACCTGGCCGCGCTGGTCGGCGAGGTATGCGAGGAGTCACAGATGATCGATGCCGCGCACACGTATCGACTGGCGTACGACGCTGCGCTTGTCAGCGACCCGCGCTGCGACGCGCCCGTTGACGTGGCGCTCGTGAAGCAGGCTCTGCGCGTGATCGTGCAAAACGCCGCCAAGTATTCGGACGCGGGCACGCCCATCTCGTTTGGCGTAGCGCCGGATGCGGGCGCAGGCACGATCGACATAAGTGTTGAGGACGAGGGTATCGGCATGAACCAGGAATCCGCAGCTCACGCGTTTGAACGGTTCTACCGCGCCGACAACGCACGCGATGCCGGCGCGCAGGGCTCGGGTCTGGGGCTTGCCATTGCCAAGTGGATCGTCGATAGCCATGGTGGTGTCATTGGCGTGACCTCAGTCGAGGGCGTCGGCAGCCGCTTTACGATTCGCCTGCCGCGGTAGGAAGCCCCTCGGCATAAAAAAGGGATAGGGCCAGGCGGCTCTATCCCTTTTTGCTAGCTATAGCAGCCTGTGCGCTACTCGCGGCACAGATGCACGGCGAAGCCGGCGAACTCGCGCTTAAAGTACACGAGCTTGGTGCCGCCGTCGGGCAGCAGCACGCGCGACTCCTCGTTGACCTCGAGCCCGCGCTCGGCAAACCACTTCTCGGCCGCATCGATGTCGTTGACGGCAAAGCCAATGTGGCCCTTGGTGCCACGACCGTTCTGCTTCATGACCTCGATCAGCGAATCGTTAAAGTACGAAACCGGGGTCTCGATAACGGGTAGGCCCATCATCGTCGAGAACAGCTCCGCGATCTCCAGGGCATCGGCCGGGTCGGTGGCGTTAATGCCCACGTGGGCGACGCGCATGCCAAAGAGCTCTACCGGGTTGGCGTTCTGCTCATTCATTACAGGCAGCGCCTACTGAGCCATAACGTCGAGAACGGCCTTCTCGGCAGCGACGCGGTTCATGCCGGTCATGAAGGGCACGCCGCTCACGTACGGGCAGGTGAGGCCCTCGGGGGCAACGGTGGTGGCGATCAGCAGGTCGGCGCCCTCGTCGCAAGCGTCCTTGGCCTCAGAGATGGCGCACTGCACGATCTCATACTTGCCGGCATAACCGTTGGCGTCGAGCATGGTAGCGACCTTCTGGGCAACGAGCGTGGAAGTAGCAGCGCCAGCACCGCAAGCCAAAACGATCTTCTTCATAGGTAATGTCTCCCTTCATGGTTTACTTTAGGTAAGTGTACCGCAGCGAGCGATGGCACTCAGCCTCGATGAGCTTTTATGCCAGTTTGCTTGCGCGCTGCGTATAATACATCTAGTACGTGTTGTCATACCGCTCGCTATATGAGCGACTAAGGATCCCAATATGCCCGATTCCCGCACACTCTGGACCGCCGTCGTTATCATCTGTATCGCCGTATCGGTGTTCTTTAGCGTCAAAAAACGCACTACGTTTAAACGCCTGCAACAGTTGATGGCCGCCAAACAGTGGGCCGAGTTCGATCGTTTGCTCGACGGCAAACTCACCAGCATGCTGTACCCGCGCTACAACCGCGACTACCTGCGTCTAAACTCCTATCTGCTGCGCGAGGACCACGAGCGCGCCGGCGAGATGTTCGACCTGCTGCTGGGACTCAACCTGCCCAAGATGCAGCGCGTCGACCTGGTGATCAAGGCCTTTAACTACTACGTTGGCCAGGAGGACCGCAAAAAGTCCAAGGAGCTGCTGCACGAAATCAAGGGCTTTGAGGGCGGTCAGGCCGAGGCGGTCGCGCACGAGTGCCAGCTGATGTACGACACGATGATCCTCAAGCGTCACAACGACATTCCCGAGCTGGAGCGCATGCTCGAGGATGTCGGCGACGACCCGGTCAAGCGCTGCCGCTTGGAGTACCTGCTGGCCCTGCAGTACCAGAACAAGGGCGACGAAGCCAAGTTTGCCGAGTACTTGGAAAAGTCAGGCCAGCACTCGATGGCCGTCAACGCGTAACGGACGGCTTGTGCTAGACTTCTAGTCTCACGGGGGCGTGGCGGAATTGGCATACGCAGGAGACTTAAAATCTCTCGCCGCAAGGATTGTGGGTTCGAGTCCCACCGCCCCTACCACGTATTGTTTACGGGCCCGTATCCCTTTGGGATGCGGGCCCGTTTCTTTTAGATGCCGTCAACTGCAGGACAGCTAATTTGGGACGGGGCTTTTTTGACTACTTTTTTCCACTCACCCAATGAGTTTCCTCACACATTTTTCGATGAAAAAACGTGGTTATCTCGCACATTTTCCGATGGAAAAACGTGGTTGTCTCGCACATTTTCCGATGGAAACGCCCAAATGGCCTTATACTAGCCGAGAGGGTTGGGAGGCAATATGCAACGACAGCTTATGAGTGAACTTATCGCTTGGAAATCAAGGGCGAATCGCAAACCTCTCTTGCTTAAGGGAGCCCGCCAGACAGGAAAGACTTGGCTTCTTAACGAATTCGCAAGCCAGCAGTATCGAAACGTCATTCGTTTTGACTTTATGCTCGAGCCGAGCACACGCTCGCTGTTCGATGGGGACCTCGACCCCAAGCGCATCATCTCCCAGATAGAGCTCCTACGTGGCCAAACCGTAACGCCGACAGACACGCTCATCATCTTCGACGAGATCCAAGAGGCGCCACGCGGGATCACCTCGCTCAAGTACTTCAACGAGCTTGCACCCGAATACCACATCGTAGCAGCCGGTTCCTATATGGGCCTCGCGCTCCGACGCGAAAACGAGTCATTTCCCGTCGGCAAAATCGACCAGCTCACCATGCGTCCCATGGGGTTTGCCGAGTTCGTTCGCGCCGTCGACGGCAACCCGCTCGCCGACGCCATCCTTGCCGCAGACATGAACCTTCTAGCAAACGTCACCGAAAAGCTCGTGCACTTGCTCAAGGAATACCTTGTTGTCGGTGGTATGCCCGAAGTTGTCTCCGCTTTCGCCGAGACACGCGACTTCATTGAAGCCCGAAGGCTTCAGCAGCAAATCATCGAGGCTTACGAATCCGATTTTGGCAAACATGCACCCGCCCGCATCGTCGAGCGCATGAGGTTGGTTTGGAAATCCCTTCCTGGCCAGCTTGCCAAGGAGAACAAGAAGTTTGTCTATGGCGCCCTTCGCCCCGGAGCGCGCGCACGCGATTTTGAGGAAAGCCTCCAGTGGCTCACGGACTACGGAATCGTTCATAAGGTGCCACGTGTTTCCGCTCTAAAGGCACCGCTCTCGAGCTACGAAGACCTCTCGGGCTTCAAACTGTTCTGCATCGACACCGGCATCCTCGGAGCGCTCTCCGGTCTCTCTCCGGCCATCGTTCTTAACGGATCCGCTGTTTTTACCGAGTTCAAAGGTTCGCTGACCGAACAATACGTCGCGCAGGAGCTTTTGCTCCAGGACAAAACTCCCGTGTATTGGTCCTCTACCTCTGGCAATGCCGAAACCGACTTTGCCATCGACCATGCGGGAACCGTGCTTCCGCTTGAGGTCAAGGCGGCAGAGAACCTTAAAGCGAAGAGTCTGAAAATAGCCTGCGAAAAATTCAAACTCGAGCGTTGCGTGAGGAGCTCTCTGGCGGCATATAGAGACGAGGACACGCTCGTCAATATTCCGCTTTGGGAAATTGGGCAAATCGACAAACTGGCATAAAGGCTGCGGAGGCGCTCAGCAAGGACTGTCCCCAGGTGCCAGCAGAAAAAAACGTCCCTAGGTGCCGGCTGTTGAGTTGCGGTGGAATAGGGACTGGTTGGGGCCCGAAAGGGCGATTTTAGTCCGCATTTCACCGCAACTTATGAGGGGATGGTTAAAGGGCGCTCAGGCTCGGGGTCCAGGCGATGGTGGGAGTCGCGCCGTCGAGAACCTCGTTGATGGTGGCGGCCATGCCGGCGAGGAGGCTGTTCTCGCTTACGGTGAGCGCATCGTAGCCACCGGCGCGCATGAGCTCGCGAATCACCACGGCGCCGGCCAGAATCACGCCCGCGCGCTTGGGCTGCACGCCTGGCAACGCGGCAATGCTCTCCACGTCCAGCGTGGACATGCGCTCGATAGCGGCAGAAATCTGCTCCATCGAAAGCTCGCGCAGGTGCACAAAGCTCGAGTCGTACGGCTCCAGTTCGTGGACCAGCGCCACGAGCGTAGTGACGGTACCGCCCACCGCGACCAGGCGCTCTGCACGCTCATAATTGCTCGGCAGGCCCTCAAAATAGGCGGAGAACTGCTCGCCCGCCCACGCGGCGGCAACCGCGAGCTCGCCGTCCGCGGGCGGCAGCGCCGAGAAAAACCGCTCCGTCACGCGACGGCAACCGATGTCCAGCGAGCGCGTTCCCTCCAGCGCAAAGACCCCGCGCTCCGGAGCGTATACGCCCGTCGCGAGCTCCGTGGAGCCACCGCCCGAATCGGCGACGATAATGCGTTCACCGGCAAAGTCGTGCGCCACGCCAAAAAATGTCAGGCGTGCCTCGACCTCGCCCGGAATCACCTGCGGTTCAAGCCCCAGCTCGCGCAGGCCGTCCAGCAGCAGTGCGGCGTTGGACGCATCGCGCGCGGCACTCGTGCAGGTGGTGCAGACGCACGCGGCCCCAAAGGTGCGCGCCTCGTCCACAAACATGCGGCATGCGGCGAGCACGCGCTCGACCGCCGCCTCGCAAAAGCGGCCCGTCGCGTCCACGCCCTCGCCCAAGTCGGTGATCTCGGTATGCTTGAACGATTCCACGATCGCCCCGGCCTCGACCTGCGCCAGCACCAGTCGCGACGACACCGTTCCCAGGTCGATCGCGGCCACCTTATATCGTTTGCAATCTGCCATTGCGGGCTCCCCTCCGGGCGCTACTCGCCTACTCGCCGCTGGACGCGACCGTCTGGCCCTCGACGCCGTTAAATCCAAACAGCATATCGAGCGTCTGGATGTACCACGGTGCGTCCTTGCCGACCTCTTCGATCTCTTTGGCCACTTCACTGGCCTTCTTGGCGTTTGAGGACTTTTTGCTCGACGACGAATCCGAATCATCGTCCAGGCCCAGCACTTCAATCCTCTTCTCGCCGGGCATCGCCATGCCCAGTTCCCGTGCCCGATCCTTAATGCCCTCTTCCGAGAGCCACTTGTCAGTGTCTTTTTTCATCTCATCTTTGTATTGCTCGCGAATCTCGACCTGCTTGGCCAAGATGTCGTTCGAGCGTTTTGCAACGTACAGGTCGCGCACGGGGAAATACAGGCTCACGAGCGCCAGAGCCACCACGATACCGATAAACAGCGGACGCAGAGAGCCATGCGTAAAGTCATAGATTGCCTTGACCACCGCATTGTCGTTGGCGTAGCGCATAAAGTCCGAGCCCGAAAGACGGCTCGAAGGCCTGCTCGATTTGTCGTGTGCCTGAGTCGAGGGACGCGATGCATGCGACGAACGTGGCGGGCGCACCGGTCCATCTGCCGAAGTATTCGATTG
>CALHWR010000112.1 GCA_938036665.1 uncultured Collinsella sp.
CTCGTGCGGAATGTTTTTAAGGGGATGCCCCTGGGTGGCCCTATGGTAACGTGACTAGCGATGTCTACAGGGACCCACGCTTTGAAGGGGCGCCGGGCTGAAATTATGGCCTTTTATTGGTAGGGGCTCTTGCTAGGCTGGAGCCCTTACTAGAGGCAGGCCTCGGCGATGCGGCGTTTGAGTTCGTCGATGCCGGTGCCGGTTTGGGAGCTTGTGATGATTACGTTCTCGGCCGGGACGTTGAGCTGCTTTTTGATGGCTGCTGACTGGCGGGCCTGCTGGGTGCGGCTGAGCTTGTCGGCTTTGGTGAGGCAGACGATAAAGTTGAACTCGTTGCCTTGCAGGTAGTCGATCATGTCATGATCGAGCTTGCTGGGGTCGTGACGAATGTCAACCAGTGATACAACCAGGTTAAAGCTGCGCTCGGAGTCAAAGAAGTCGCCGATAAGCTCGGCCCAGCGATCGCGCTCAGCTTTGGAGCGACGGGCGAAACCGTAACCCGGCAGGTCGACAAAATGCACGTCATCGGCCTCAAAGAAGTTGATGTTGCTCGTTTTGCCCGGCGTACTCGAAACCTTGACCAGGTTCTTGCGGCCAAAAAGCTTGTTCATAATCGACGACTTGCCCACGTTGGAGCGGCCGACAAAGCTCACCTCGGGGCAGGTGGACTCGGGAATCTGCGAAACCTTGCCATAGCTGGCGACGAACTTGGCAAGCTGATAGTTAATGGAATCGGCCATGGACACTCCTTGGTCGTAGGTTTTTACAAAACGGGCGCGCTATTGCGCGGCGGCAATACGACGAACGATGTCAAGCGTGATGCCGCTCGCGGTGCGAGCGTACTCATCCAGATCGAACTCGCGCTCACAAAACGCGTCATATGCCTCGTCACAATTATCGCTGATAGCGCGCAGCACCAGGCAATCGACACCATTCTTGGCCGCGATGTGCGCAATTGCCGCGCCCTCCATCTCGACGCAATCGGCATGCGTGGCCTCAATCGCAGCGTTACGCATGGCGTCACCCGTAACAAAGCGGTCACCCGTGGCGATAGTGCCACACAGGAACTGCTTGGGGTCCTTCTCCGCAGAAGTCTCCTCCGTCGAGGCATCCACAAATCCATGCTCGGCAAGCACGGCGGCAGCAACATCAACCAACGCCGGCGTCGAGACAAACTCCTCGAGCCCCGGCGCCGACTCGGCAATGAGTGCCGTGTCAGTATCCAGATAGCGCAGGCACTTGCCAATAATCACGTCGTTAATATGGAGCTTAGGGTTTAGGCCGCCCGCGATACCCGAAAACACAACTGCCCGCGGGGCGTATTTGCTGATGAGATGCTGCGTTGCGGCGGCGGCATTCACGGTGCCCATGCCAGCGGTCGTGGCGACTACTGTCAGACCGTCAAGCTCGCCGCTTACAACGGTCAAGCCCGCCTCTTGCGACACATGAGCGCCGTTCAGTTCTTCTTTAATCTGCGTAACCTCTTTTTCGAGTGCGCCTATGATCGCGATGGTTGCCATGCCATCCCCCCAAATTCGTGCAAATTGCTTATCCACGGTATGGTACCAGCATTTTGGTTCTTTCACTTTTTACGAAGTCGCTAGGCCAACGAGGACCGCACATCATAGAGCGCCTTTGCAATCGCAGCCGTAACCTCGCTCGAGCGATCGCTCCACGGCATCGACGTCATGACGCTCATAACATAGCTATGGCCGTCGACGTCGATCAGTCCGGCATCGCATGTCGAATAGCAACCGTCCTCGCTGATCCAACCCGCCTTGTTGCGCACCAAGACCTGATCGTCCGCAATGCCATCGCGAATAAACGATCGGGTCGTAGAGGTCAGAAGGCCCGACAGCCATTGCGACGTCTCGGTGTCACAGCTCAAATACTCACTCATCTCGCACCACAACTTGGCCGAGGTGCGCGGGCAGTAGGTCGGAAAATCACTCATCGGATCCAGTGCCGTTTCGTTATCAACACCCAGGTTGGCAATCCAATCCTCATAGCCATCATGGTCAAACGCCGCGCGTAACGCGATAAACGAATCGTTGTCCGAGTTGACGACGGCATTCTCGATAAGGTCGCGTACCGTCTGCCAGCCCATGCTGTAACCACCATACGTGGCTAAAGCCCAATCGAGCGACACCTGCCCCGATTCGACCAACGTCTCGCAAATATAGAGCGCATACAGCGCCTTGTAACTGCTCGCTCCATACACCGCGACATCGGCGTTATACGTCACGCCCCTACCGCTCGATAGGTCGTAGAACACTACGCCTACGTCGCCCAGCTCCTGCGCCCGACTCAGGGCATCCTGGAGCGAGGTAAGGCTCTGATCCTCCAAGGTAGGAGTCTTGTTATCCACCAACGAGAAGGTTTGAACGGTATCACCCGAAGGGATATCGTTGAAGTCCGCCTTCGAAAGTCTCGTCTTGAGATCTGCCGTCGACAGAGCTTGATCTGCCGACGCTTTGGACTTTGAAACCTTCTCGTTTTGCAGCTGTACCGTTGACGCATCTGAGCGCACCGTTCGCTCCAAGGCGTGGGTTTTAACGGCAATTCCGAGGATAAAAACCGCTAACGCTAGCATTCCTATGGCGGCAATCTTCGCCCCGCGAAAGCGAGCGTCGGCAAGGCCGCGCGAAGACATGCCCTTCGTCTCATATCTGCTGCCATGCTGCGGCACATACTCGTCCCGCGATTTGCCCTTTCGCACGTGGTCTCCTGATTGTGCCCGTTCATATACGAGCAGCATAATACTGAGCAGCCATTTCTTTCCCAAATTGTTTGACACCGTTTAAGGCGTCTTTAAAGAAACCACAGGCGTATTTATCCAAATGGCACGATTCTGTTGCGCATCTCTGCCCAAAACGCAGTTGCGGTGAAATAGTTCCTGTTTGGACGGCATAGGCCGATACACAAGAACTATTCCACCGCAACTTGACGGGGCTCTTTAGCGATCAACTATGTGCCCGGGGCACTCATTTAAGTCTGTCCCCAATGAGTGCTGCTAGCCGATGGCGTTTTTGAGTTCCGCACGGCGCTTTTTCATGCCGGCCATGACGGCGTTGCGCAGCTCGGGCATGCGCGCGGTATCCATCTGGGGCACGCCCTCGAGCTTATAGGGAATACCCAGTTGCTCGTACTTGACGACACCCATCGTGTGATACGGCAGCATTTCCAGGCCCACCACGTTGTGCCATGGAGCGATCAGGCGACCGAGCTTCTCGCATTCCTCCGCCGTGTCGGTGATACCCGGCACCACCACATGGCGAATAACAACCTTAATCTTGCGACGGGCAAGCTCATCGCCAAACGCCAGGATGCGCGCAGGATCGCAACCGGTCAGCTTTTTATGCTCAACCGGATCGGCATGCTTGATGTCGAGCAGCACCATATCGGTCTCGTTGAGAACAGCATCGAACTTCTCCGGATGCTTGGGATCAAATGCATAGCCACAGCTGTCTAGGCAGGTGTGTACGCGGCCATCGGGGTTGTTGTGCATCACACGGAACAGGTCGGCCAAAAACTCGGGCTGCAGGAGCGGTTCGCCGCCCGAAACGGTAATGCCGCCGCTACGGTAGAACTCATGGTTGCTCTGGAACTCGTCCATGAGATGCTCGACGGTCACCATCGTGCCACCGTTAACAGACCAGGTATCGGGATTGTGGCAATACGCGCAGCGCATGGGACAGCCCTGAACAAACACCACAAAGCGGATGCCGGGACCGTCGACCGTACCCATCGTCTCAATCGAATGCACGCGGCCCAGGGCAAACGCAGAGTCCTCGGGACGAGCGTCCACACCCTCGAGCGTCATCTCAGCCATTCCCGCTACCTTGCCTCTCATTGGTTTTAGTTACATAAATGTCAGAGCCATTCTAGCCCATACGCATGATGGCAAAACGGTTTAGGGGTCAATTAGGTCGTCCTATTTTACTTCACGCAAAAGCGGCGGGAAGGTTGTCACAACCCGCCCGTCGCCGAGGCAATAGAAATCGATAGACGCCAGGCCTTACGCCTTAAGCGTGAGCACCGCACCGAAGGCGGTCGGGCCGCAATGGCTCGAGATGACACCGCCAACCTGAGTCCAGGTAATATCCTTAAAGCCCAGGTCATGCGCATAGACCTCCATGTCGTCGCGCAGCTCCTGGGAAAGGCCCACCGAATACGCCAGGCCAATGTGCGAGTAGTCGATCTCGCCCTTGGCAACCATGTGGTCAATAAAGGCGCGGGCGCACTTGAGCATAGAGCCGCGGAACTTCTTAGTCGCCACGAACTTGCCGCCCGTCACCTCAATGCAGGGCTTAATCTTGAGCAGATGGGCGCCTAGGAACGCGACGTTGGACAAGCGACCGCCCGCCTTAAGGAAGGCAAGGTCCGTAGGAACAAAGCCCAACAGCACGCGGTCCATGACGGAGTTCGTAAATGCAAAGATCTCGTCGACGGTGGCATCGGGGTGAGCCTCGATGTATTTGGCGGTCTCGACGACAACGAGCGACTGGCCCACCGAGACAAAGCGCGTGTCCATGGAGAACACGTAGTCGCGCCCCTGGGCCGCAATCTTTGAGGACTGATGCGAGCAGGTCGTGGCCTCGGAATACGCGAGATGCAGAATAGTCGCGTCGGGCTGCTCGGCGTGAATGCGGTCGTACACACGGGAGAAATCTGCCGGTGCGCAGCCACTGGTCTTGGGCATCACGCCAAACTCGTTGCAGCGCGAATAAATCTCGAGCGGATCGATCGAGCCGTCCTCGACGGTCTCGTCACCAATCGTGACATGCATGGGCACGCGCACGATGCCGTAGCGTTCGCAGAGCTCTGGCGTCACATCCGAACCAGATTCAACCACGATTACGTACTTGCCCATTCTTATCACGACCCATCTCGACATTGGTTTTTCAATACATGGCACGCGCCGCCGCACTGTTGCACAACGGCGTCCAAGCGCCAAAGAGACGCCGTCCCTTGCACATAACAAAGGACAGCGTCTCCCTGGAAAACTCCGTGCTTGGCTGAGATTTTACACGGTTTATAAATGAGTGTTACTTATCCCGCAAACGGTAGCTATACGCGATAAACGGTAGTTCGCTGCGGCAACTGCAACACATTCCGCCCAGCAAGTCCAATCGTGCCTCACGCATGGTTAATGCGCGAGGCGGTAGAAATCCATCGACGCCGCACTCTCGGCATGCAACCCCATCGCCGGAACCGCCGGCGAATAGGTACGGCTCGTAAGTGCCGCCTCGCCGCCATTTGCAAAAATCTCGACCATCGTAGTGTCCGAAAGCACGCGCAGGTCGCGAAGCTCGCTGAGCTCGATCGACCTCTGGTCGCGCCCATAGCCTTCGTCACCCATGTCGAGGGTAAGCATCCCGTCTGCATAGCGCACAAAGACACCCTTGCGGATTTCGAGCTCGACCATCTTGGCGCCCTCACAGGAAACCACAACATCAAACAGGCGGCCCGGCTCCTCAACGGTTTCACCGCCTGTCGCGCGAACGCAGTCGCCGCGCATCCTCTCAATCTCGTGCGCCGGCTGCTGGCAGAGCTTACCATCGCGCATGCTCAGCTCTCGCGGCACCGTCAACGCGCACTGCCACCCGCGCGCCACCGTCGGGTTTTCTGCCGTCGCGTCGGGGCAACCCGACCATCCGATCATCAAACGCCGGCCTGCAGCATCCTCAAAGGACTGCGGAGCATAGAAATCAAAACCGGCATCGACCATCGGGGGCATGCCCTGCCCGACGATTTTAAAGCTCGGCGCCTCCCAATCGGCCTCGATGGAGAACCACACGCACTGATGCGGATTGCGGTAACGCCATCCATCGGCAGGCACACCCTGCGGACAGCAAACGAGAATAAGCTCACCATCGAGCTCGAACAGATCGGGGCACTCCCACATAAAGCCAAACTTCTCGCCCAGCTCAATACGCGTCGCATAGTTCCAGTCCTCTAGATCGCGCGAGGTATAGACAAGCACGCAGCCGCGATCGTCTTTCGTACGAGCGCCCAGAACCATGTAGTAGATACCGTCGTGCTCAAGGATCTTGGGGTCGCGCACGTGCGTACCGATATCGTCGGGGTAATCGACCGGTCCAACAGCTATGCACTTCTCGCCCAATTCGTCGGGATTCTCGGCAACCATATGAATCTGGTTTTGCTCACGACCCGTCAACACGTAGTCGTAATCATCGCGGTCAAAATGCTTGACGTTGCCGGTATAGAAGTAGTGAATCTTGCCATCGCGTACAAAGGCAGAACCAGAATACGCTCCGTTCGAATCCAAATCGGAATCGGGGAACAGCACGGAGCCATGATTCTCGTACGTCACAAAATCCTTTGTCGTCAGATGGTTCCAAAGCACTGGACCGCCATGCGCAGCATCGAACGGATCGTATTGATGATAGATGTGATACGTATCACCAATCTGAACCAAACCGTTGGGGTCGTTGAGCCAGCCAAGCTCAGGCTCCACATGGAACAGGAGCCTATCGGGGTCGGACGCGATGCGACCAGCCGTCTCATCCTGTCCGGCACGCCACTGCTCATAGTCCGCGCGTGTCACCTTATTTTTTTGATTAAACATCGCCATTGACTTTCTCGTCTATAGGGAAGGACGCTCGACTCGCACGAGCCGAGCGCCCTTCCTCAAATGGACTTATCCGCACATTACGCTGAACGGCTCAACTAGAAGCTGACATCGAAGCCAGCACCAGCGCCCTCTTCATCGGTGGTCGGAACGCCCTTTGCCTTGTTGTAGGCAAAGATCAAGACGATCGGCACGATAAAGGCGATGAGATTACCAGCCACATACCACACGAGAGTCTCGGGCGTAACGATGAGCAGGCCAAGCACACCGGTCAGACCCTGACCGATGGCGCGCACCTCAAAGAACTTCACGAAGGCACCGCCGCAGCCTGCACCGATGCATGCGCAGATGAACGGAATGATCGAATAGCGCATGTTTGCAGCGAAGATAGCGGGCTCGGAGATACCGACCAGCGTCGGAATAAAGGACGACATGCAGATGTTGCGCTCTTTGGAGTGCTTCTTGTGAATGAGGTACATGCCGATGGCGCCGCCGCCCTGGGCGATGATGGAGACCGACCAGATGGCCTGGATGTAGTTGAAGCCAGTCGTGGCAACGAGGTTTGCCTCGATACCCTGGATGAACTGATGCGTACCGGTAACGACGAGCGGCTGCAGGAACGCGGCGAAGACAAAGGCACCAAAGACGCCCATCCTGTTGTACAGGACATCGATTACGCCAGCGAGGACGTCGCCGATCAGGTTGCCGAGCGGGCCGAACACGGTGAACAGGGCAACGTTAGCAAGAATCAGGGTAACGGTCGGGACAAAGACAAACGAGACGACCTCGGGGATGTACTTCTGGGCAATCTTTTCGACCTTGGCCATAAACCAGGCAGTCAGGATTGCAGGGAACACGCCGCCCTGGAAAGCAACCATGGGGATGGAGAGCGGACCGAAGTTCCAGTACTCAGCACCCGTCGGGTCCATAACGAACGTGTTACGGTTCATAAGACTCGGGTGAACCATGACGATACCGACGAGGATGCCCAGGATCGGGTTGCCGCCAAAACGCTTGACCGCGCTATACATAACCAGGACAGGCAGGTAGTCAAAGGTGGTGGCGATAATGGCAAAGAAGCTTGCGAGGTTCTTGAGGAACTCGCTGTGATCGGCGAGGCTGCCCTCCATGCCGAAGAGGCCGTTGGCAACGATCAGCGACTTAAGGCCGATGATGATTGCAGCGCCGACGAAGGCGGGAATGATGGGGATAAAGATGTCCGAGAATACCTTGAGGACCGAGAAGAACTTGCCCTTCTTGTCCGCCTCGGCGCCCTTGACCTCGGAAGCGCTGATCTCCTTAACGCCCGTCAGAGCCATAAACTTATCGTAAACCTTGTTGACGGTACCGGTACCGAAGATGATCATGAGCTGGCCGCTGTTGTACAGCACGCCCTTGACGCCATCGATGTTCTCGAGCTCGGCCTTGTTGTATTTGCTCGTATCCTTGAGCACCAGACGCAGACGGGTCACGCAATGCGTGGCGCCCTCGATGTTCTCCAGTCCGCCGACGTTGTCGACGACTTGCTGGGACACTGCCTTGTAGTCCATGTTCCTCTCCATTCCTTTTCTAAATCATAAAACGGTTCGTTGCCGCTACAGAGACGCGATCGTTGCGTTTGCGCACTTGAGCGCACCGTCGGTGACGGTAAGCGCCACACCCTGGCCCTGCTTGTTGCAGAAGCGAGCGTTGAGCGCAACATCATCGACAAAGATGGTCGCGATATCGTCGTCAACGACCAGGCGCACATGATGAGTGCCCTCGCCCTTAAAGAACAACGGACGCTCGAGGCCCATGTTGTTGACCTGGAACCACGGGTACTGGGGAGCCGGCGTGAACTCGAGCTTGCCCTCGCGCAGGTTGGCGCGGAACTCATAGGCAAGACCGGTCTCGGCGTCCTCGGCGAACTTGACCGAGAAGCCGGCAGCGTTACCGCCGAGCTCAATGTCGGTATCGAGCAAGTAGGTGGAGCCGGCGTCTGCAGACAAAACCTGCTCGACCTTGCCCGACTCGCAGGAGAGCTCGAAGGCTTCGACAGCCTTGCCCTCGCCAAAGGCGCCGAGCATGCTGTCGGGAAGCTTGGTGCCGAGCGTTCCGTCGGCACGCTGAACGATCTCGAGGGGCATGAAGGTACCACCCCACAGGTAAGAGCTGGGGTCGTCGCCCTCGTCACGCGTAGGAACCCAACCAAAGAGAACGCGACGCTCGCCATCGAATGCGGTGCGAGCGGCGTAGTACGCGCGGCCGTCGAAGGAGTCGTCAGCGGGGGTAATCCAAGGACCGTTGATGGACTTGGACATGCGGTAACGGGTCTTGTTGCCGTCGCTGTACTCGGAAAAGACGAGGTACCACCAGTCGCCCATCTTAAAGAGATCAGGCATCTCAAACATGGTGTACAGGCCTGGGTTCCACCAGTCGCCCTGGAACTCCCAGTTGGTCAGATCCTTGGAGGTGAACTTGACCAGGCGGCCGGTCATCAGACGCTTGTCCTCGCCCACACGCGTGCCGAGGATGAGCATGTACTCTTCGTTCTCCTCATCCCAAAGCACAAAGGGATCGCGCCAGTTGCGGTCATCGTAACCCTCCTGGGGCGGAAGCAGCGTCTCGGCGATGTTCTTCTCCCACTTGACGGCGTCGTCGCTCGTTGCGTGAAGAAGAACCTGCTTCATCAAACGTGCGCGGACCTTATCGCGATTGCAACCAGTGTAGAGCGCATGGTACTTGTCGCCCACCTTAAACACCGTGCCGGCATAAATGTACTGGTCGACTTCCTCGTCGCCGCCGCGCTCAAGGCTCTCGCCAAAGTCCTTGTAGTTGACGAAATCCTTGGTCGTAGCGAGTGCCCAGCCAAACGGCTCTCCGAAAGGTTCGGGGTTACGCGTGTCACGCTGATGATAGAGATAGAACGTGCCGTCCTCGCCGTACGGCATGATGTCGCCTACCCAAATTCCCTCAGGCTGGTAATACACCTTGTGCATCCGAGACTTCCTTTCCACGACATACTAACTCGGTACAATGGCAAGATATGTCAATCGTTTTCATATGTCAAACGTTTTCATATCAATACGTCTTTTCGCAGTTCCAGTCGTCGGTAAACGGTTGACATAT
Source organism: uncultured Collinsella sp. (assembly GCA_938036665.1). Classification (GTDB taxonomy): domain Bacteria; phylum Actinomycetota; class Coriobacteriia; order Coriobacteriales; family Coriobacteriaceae; genus Collinsella. The sequence goes on from CALHWR010000112.1 coordinate 9,704, forward strand.
GCCGGCGAACGGTCATCGGAGGCGTTTGAGGAATTCTTTTGGCACAGGATGAACTACGCGGTTTTGCCCTCAATGAGTTCAACGGGGAGCTTGATATTCGATTCGGGATTATCGCCGTTAATAAGAGCGATGATGGATTGCGCCGCGAGCTCTCCGATGCGATCGATATCTTGACGTACGGTTGTTAAGTCAGGCATAAACGTCATAGTTCGGCGGGCACCATCCGCGCCCACGACCTTAATATCGTCTGGAGCGCTCAAGCCGCGCTGCTTCATCACGTTGAGACAGATGGCCGCCATCGTATCGTCTCCCGCAAAGATGCCGTCAATATCGGGGTTCTCATCGAGGATCTTCGCAACGACCGCGCCCTTTTCGTCGTCGGGCTTAACGAACTCAACCTCACGGACAAGCGCGGACAAACCGGCCTGCTCAACAACATCGAGGTAGGCATCGGTACGCTTATTGGCGGGCATGCGCATGCGGCTATTGCTGCGCAGGCACAGGATACGCCTGCAGCCGTCATCAATCAGACGGCGCGTGGCGAGCTCGCCAATGCCATAGCTGTCACTTGCAATCTGGACAGAGCCCTCGCCAAGATCGCAGTCGATGCCAACCAGGCTCAAGCCCATCTCGGCATATGCCTCGGCACCGATATTGAGGGAGTTGACGATGACGCCGTCGACCATATTGCGGCGGAGCATGTCAATATAGGAACGCTCAAGATCGGGTCGATTGGCACTGTTGCACAGCAACATCTTAAAGCCGTTTTCCGCTAACGTGCGCTCGACCGCCTGCACAACCTGAGCATGGAACGGGCTGCTCACAAAGGGAACGATCATGCCGATAAGGTTCAGACGGCCGTTGAGCATGGCACGGGCGATATCGTTGGGCGTATAGTTGATGCGCTCCATCGCGGCATGGACCTTATCGCGGGTCTCTTGGCTAATATAGCCGCGATTATTAAGCACGCGAGATACCGTAGTAGGCGAAACCCCCGCCACCGCTGCAACTTCCTTGATGCCAGGCTTAGCAGAATCCTTAGAACGAGAGCCCTCGCGAGCCATAGCACCCTCCCCCATCAACATGTCATACGTTTACATACGAACAAAGCATACCCCAACAACAGCGGGAAGACGGTAACGGCACAAGTAAGTAGACGACTCATCCAAATAATTAGGAGAGTTCCGCCTAAAGGGTGACTACACAGGACCCCCGCCGGGCCGCTTTGGGTTACTTTCCAAAACATTTCCGCAGGACGCAAAGGGCTCCGCCGCGCGAAGCGCGCAGCGGAGCCTC
>CALHWR010000113.1 GCA_938036665.1 uncultured Collinsella sp.
CCTGCGAGCGGGCCGCATCGGCGCCGGCTGCCTCGGCGCGATCGCCCAAGGTGGCAATCGTGCGTCCGTCCACGCAGCTACTGCGTCCGGTGCCGCGCTGGTCGGGCAGGACCACGCGGAAGTGCTTGACGGCCTCCTCGATCCAGCCATCGCTTGTGGGTGACAGCGGACGCGGGCTCTCGCCGCCGGGGCCGCCCTGCAAAAACAGAAGCAGCGGCAGATCGTCGTTGATGCGGTCGGGCGCGCAAACCACGCGGTAGAAGAGCTTGATGCTCTCGGGCGCGCCGGCGATTGGTGCCGGCATAGCGCCGCGGCGCATGGTGCTGCCGATGGCCAGGAGCATTGGCTCCAGGCCGCGCCAGTCGAGGGGGACGTCGATGCTGTGGTCCTCGACATACAGGCCGGGGACGTGGTACGAAGTAATGAGGGCCATGTGAGTCTTCCGTTCGTTGCGGTGTTTCGGGTTGACCAATTCTACCGCCGCGGGCGAGGCCATGCGCAAATCGGCTACCATGGTTGCAAACTTCTAGGAGAAAGGGCCGCCCATGTCGGTCGATATAGCCACGTATGTCCACGATCTTGCCGTTGCCGCTAAGGCAGCGTCGGCCTCGCTTGCCACGGCGAGCGACGAGCAGCGCCAGGAGGCCGTGCGCGCCATGGCCGCAGCACTGCGCAACGGTATCGACTCCATCGTCGCCGCCAACGAGCTCGATATGTCCGCTGCGCGTGATGCGGGCACCTCGGTCGGATTGCTCGATCGTCTGCTGCTGACGCCCGAGCGCGTCGAGGGCATGGCCGCCGGCCTGGAGAAGCTCGCCGAGCTGCCCGATCCCGTGGGCCGCGTGCTCGATCACCGTGTGCTTGCGAGTGGCGTGGACCTTACGCGCGTGAGTGTGCCGCTGGGCCTGGTTGCCATGGTCTACGAGGCGCGCCCCAACGTGACGGCCGATGCCGCGGGCATCTGCATCCGCACCGGCAACGCCTGCATCCTGCGCGGCGGTTCGCTGGCCTATCACTCGTGCGCCATGATTGCCGAACTGCTGGCCGATGCGCTTGAGGCCCAGGGCTTTCCACGCGAAGCTATCTCGATGATCGAGTCCACCGACCGCGAGGCCACCGGCGAGCTCATGAAGCTCCGCGGTATTGTCGATGTGCTCATTCCGCGTGGCGGTGCGGGCCTGATCCAGCGCTGCGTGCGCGAGTCGCTTGTGCCGGTGATCGAGACGGGCACAGGCAACTGCCACATCTACGTGCATGAATCCGCCGATTTTGACAAGGCGCTCAACATTATCGTCAACGCTAAGACGCAGCGCGTGGGCGTGTGCAATGCCGCCGAGTCGCTGCTGGTCGACCGTGCCGTGGCGGATTCGTTTTTGCCGGCTGTCGTTGCCGTGCTGCACGACCACGGCGTGCTGATTCACGGCGACGAGGCCACGTGCGCCGCATGCGCTGCCGCCGGGCTTGCCGAGGGCGACGACTATGTTGCCGCGACTGAGGAGGACTGGGGCCGCGAGTATCTGGCGCTCGAGATGAGCGTGAAGGTCGTGGCGAACGAGGACGAGGCCATCGCGCACATCAACCGCTACGGCACGATGCACTCCGAGGCCATCGTTGCAGAGGACACGGATGCTTGCGAGCGCTTCCTGGACGAGGTCGATGCCTCGGCCGTGTATGCCAACGCCAGCACGCGCTTTACCGACGGCGGCGAGTTTGGCCTGGGCGCCGAGATTGGCATCTCGACCCAAAAGCTCCACGCCCGCGGCCCCTTTGCCGCCGAGGCCCTCACCACCTACAAATACAAGCTCCGAGGCACCGGCCAGGTCCGCCCCTAAACCCCTCGTAAACGAAAACCGCCACAAAGGTGCCTGTCCCCTTTGTGGCGGTTTTAGGTGGCGTGGGCGGTTAGGCCTGGAAGGTATCGCGGTCGGGGGCGAAGGACTGCATGGCCGCTATGGTGCGGTCAAAGAGCTCGGGGAGCTCCCAGCCCAACATCTCGGCGCCCTGCGAAATCACGTCGCGCGAGCAGCCGGCGGCAAAGCGCTTGTCCTTGAACTTCTTCTTGAGCGACTTGGTCGTAAAGTCCATAACGCTCTTGCTCGGGCGCATGATGACTGCAGCGCCGATCAGGCCGGTGAGCTCATCGCAGGCAAACAGGATCTTTTCCATCTGCAGCTCGGGTTTGGGCAGCGAGGTGTTGAAGTCCGACGTGTGCGTCTGGATGGCGCGAATGAGCTCGGGAGACGCACCTTCGCCCTCAAGAATCTCGGCAGCATAGATGGTGTGGTTCATGGGGTCGTCCTCATGCTCCTCCCAATCCAGGTCGTGCAGCAGACCGACGATGCCCCAAAACTCCTCGTTCTCGGGGTCGAACTCGCGCGCAAAGTAGCGCATAGTGCCCTCGACCGTCTCGCCATGGGTGATGTGGAACGGGTCCTTGTTGTGTTCGTTGAGCAGTTCGAACGCGCGGTCGCGGGTGATTCCGGCGGTAAGCGGCTCTGCCATAAGAGACTCCTTGTGCTCGTGGGTATCGATAAGAATGAATACTACTAGAACAAGAAAACCACCACAAAGGTGCCTGTTCCCTTTGTGGTGGTTTTTGGCGCGGATGGGTTAGTTGAGGGCGGCTCGGGCTAGGCGAGCTTCGGCGTCCTCCTCGGTGACGCCCAAGGCCACGGCGAACTCCTCGATGGAGCGGCGCTTGGCCTCCTTGAGTACGCGCATGTAGTAGGAGCTGGGCTTTTTATCGGCTTCCTCGGCCTGGCGAATGCGGTGCATCATGGTCTTTGCCACGCGGACCGTCTCGGGCGCGCCCAGCTTGAGCTGCTGCTTAAAGTGTGTCTCTTCAAGCGAGCTGTTGCGCTCGGTAAAGGTGTCGCACTCCAGCTCGTCATAGTGGCTCAGCAGATGCTCGGCATCTTGCTGAGAGATGGCGGCATGCAGACGGTCGGCCTGCGCCACGGGGTACATAAGGATCGTCTGCGCATGCCCCTGCTTGGCCTCGAGCAACAACATGGGCTGCGGCGTGTCGTCCCTAAAACCGACGACGGTGCAGACTCCCTGACCCGGATGAATGACGTGTTGACCGATTGAGAACATGCTACCTCCAACTTATACGAATTTACGTATGTCTAGAATAACACGCTGACGTGCGCAAATCCTCGCTTTATGCAGGAAAAGCACACAACTCCGATAGGTAAGAGTATTCGATAAAAGACACAGCTCGTTCACACCTTTATGCATTTTCAACGCGTGCATAATCTGCAGGCAGACCGGCATCTTTGAGTGAGTCCATACAAGCTGTAGTCAATTTTGTGCATATGCAATTTCGATTGGCTTTACCCTGCGACAGTGCCCGTCGCTTGTGATAGAGTGCTACAAACTCTGGCTTTTGCCCTACGAGCGACCAAGAGCTCGGGGGCTTTAACACAAGGAGGATCTATGCCCGAGAAGATTGAAGAGCTGGTACGCGCTGCGCTTGCTGCGGCCCAGGAGGCCGGCGACCTTTCCGCATTTGAACTTGACGATTGCGCTATCGAGCGACCGGCTGACACTTCTCATGGCGAGTGGACCTCTACCATGGCCCTGAAGTCCGCCAAGCTGGCCCACTGCGCCCCGCGCAAGATCGCCGAGGCCATCGTTGCCCATATGCCCGAGGATCCCGCGATCGAGAAGGTTGAGATCGCAGGCCCCGGTTTCATCAACTTCTACCTCTCCGTTGCCGTCAAGAATGCCATCTTTGGCGAGGCTCGCGAGAAGGGCATGGACTTCGCTAAGTCCAACGTCGGTGGTGGTCTGAAGACCCAGGTCGAGTTCGTTTCCGCCAACCCCGTCGGCCCCATGCACATCGGCCACGGCCGCTGGGCCGCGCTGGGCGATTCGCTCTGCCGCGTTATGGACCACGCCGGTTACGACATCCAGCGTGAGTTCTACATCAATGACCACGGCTCTCAGATGAACACCTTCGGCAACTCCATCAGCACGCGCTATATGCAGCTTGCCGACATCATCGCCAAGCAGGGCGTTGATATCGAGGAGGCTCACAAGCTGCTGATCGCCGACCGTGACGCCTTTGTTGCCGACGAGAACGACGAGCACCCCGAGACCCATCCGTATCAGGACAACTTTGCCGAGACCTTGGGCAAGGACTCTTACGGCGGCGACTACATCATCGACGAGGCCGCCGAGTTCTGGCGCACCGACGGCGATAAGTGGGTCAACGCCGATCCTCAGGAGCGCATGGAGAGCTTCCGCGAGCGCGGCTATGTAAAGATGGTCGATAACATGCGCGACCTCTGCCACGCCGTCAACTGCGACTTCGATCGTTGGTACTCCGAGCGCTCGCTGTACGTGAAGGACACCGAGGGCGAGACCGCCGGCACCTCCGCCGTCGACCGCGCTTTTGAGAAGCTCGACAAGATGGGCTACCTCTACACCAAGGACGGCGCCCTGTGGTTCCGCTCCACCGACCTGGGCGATGACAAGGACCGCGTCCTGATCAAGTCCGACGGCGAGTACACCTACTTCGCCTCCGACGTTGCCTATCACTGGGATAAGTTCCAGCGCGTCGACCACGTCATCGACATCTGGGGCGCCGACCACCACGGCTACATCGAGCGCGTCCGCTGCGTCTGCGACGCTCTTGGCTATCCCGGAAAGTTTGAGGTTCTGCTGGGCCAGCTCGTCAACCTGCTGCGCAACGGCAAGCCCGTCCGTATGTCCAAGCGCAAGGGCACCATGGTGACCCTGCAGGAGCTCGTCGACGAGGTCGGTTCCGATGCCGCTCGCTACACGCTCATCTCCAAGAGCTCCAACCAGATGGTCGACTTCGACATCGAGGCCGTTAAGAAGCGCGACAACTCCAACCCGGTGTACTACGTGCAGTACGCTCACGCTCGCGTCTGCTCCATCCTGCGCCGTGCCGCTGACGTAACGCCTGAGCAGGCCGACGAGATGGGCATGAAGGCCGTTGCCGCCAAGGCCATCGGTGAGAACGTCGATTACTCGCTGTTGACCGACCCGACCGAGCTCGCCCTTTCGCGTAAGCTCAACGAGCTCACCGACCTGATCGCCAGCTGCGCTCGCGACCGCGCCCCGTTCCGTCTGACGCACTTTGCCGAGGAACTCGCTGGTGACTTCCACAGCTTCTATGCTGCCTGCCAGGTGCTGCCGAGCGAGGGCCGTCCCGTCGACCCCGAGCTTTCGCGTGCCCGTCTGGCCGCTTGCGACGCCGTCCGCGTGACGCTCGCCCTGGTGCTCACCCTCGTTGGTGTCTCCGCTCCCGAGCAGATGTAAGCTACGGGTCATTTGACCGCGCAGGTTTGGTTTAACTGAGCCTTGAAAGTCCGATCTCCCATATGGAGGTCGGGCTTTTTGCGTTTGGTGAGACTATTTGGTTTGCTGGGAAATGCTACCAAATCGCAACTATACCGGTTTACGGGGCTGAATCGCCAACTGGCGACCATGGTGCCAATGGCAAAATTAAACCCGCAGGTAGATGGCTTATTGTTTCTAGAAAATGCAGGGCATGGTTGGCTTGCAGCATTCTGGCCCCGTAATCCGGCGTAGTTTTGAAAATTGTCCCTTGGGGACGGAGGAAAATGGATCATTTTTGTCTCGCGGAGGGGTGGCGGGATACCGTCCGCCACGAATTGGGCTCATCTCCTACGTTTGGACGCATATCCCGAACCATGCCGAAAAGTACGATATTAAAACCGCAGGTAGCAGACTCGTTGTTTTTGAAAAAACAAGGGTATGGTCAGGGGCTCGGGTGCAAACGTAGTAGATGGGCGCGATTTGTGGCGCGGCTATTCCGGGTGCCACGGCTTCACTCCTCTGGCGCGACATTTCAAGGCGCTTTTGAGGAGGAGTGTCCCTGATGACTGGGCGTTTAAGAACGTCCAATGACTAAGTTGCAGGTGGTTGCGGTTGTGTTACACTAACGCTGCGTATATGACGCAATCATCTCGATACAGATCAATGATGTCCGTCGTTTTGAACGGAACTAGACTGTTTAGCCGCCCTGAAGGTTTATGCAGGGAGCATGTGATCACAGGGCTTGAAAAGAAAGTTGAGCAAACACTGTGTCTGATCAACAGCAAGAAAACGAAATAACGACGACGCAGGCCGCTCCCGCTGCACCGGTTGCGTCGGACCAGGTCGCGGCGCCCGCGCAAGCCTCGGCTCCTGAGACGCCTAAGGCTGCTTCGACGCCTACGCCTGCAGCGGCTGAGAAGGCCGTGCCTGCAACTGGTGAGGAGGCTGCTCCGGCAAAGCCCAAGCGTACGCGCCGCACGACCAGGCCTGCCGCTGACGGCGAGGAGGTCACCAAGCCCAAGCGCCGTACCACGCGCACGACGCGCGCCAAGCGCACCGTTGCAGCTGACTCCTCGGCGCCGATTTCCGATGAGGTCGCACAGGCACGT
>CALHWR010000114.1 GCA_938036665.1 uncultured Collinsella sp.
AAAGATCGAGTCGTCCTCGCAGACGCTCAAGCAGGAATACCTCGATACATACGAGCGAGGTGAATGACATGATAGGCAAGAGCTATGCAAAGATAGCGATTGTTGGCTTTGTACTTTGTCTTGCAATGGTGCTATGTGCATCATTTGCGAGGTATAGGTCCGAGCAGTCGTTCATCGATGGCGCTGAAAATGGGTTTGGCATAGACGGGATGTATGTCGACGATGGCGCGACCAGGACTTCTATGGCGATTCTTGCAGGCGAAGACATGGAATGGCAAATCTGTAATGACGATGGCTCTTGTCTGAGTGGTCGTTTGGCCGCAACGAGCGACCCGAATTCGTTCGATCTTCTCGACAATGATGGAGCGGATTGCGGTTCTGTTCACCTTTCATATGCATCGCGAGATGGGATGGACGGCATCCTCTACGTCTCCCACGAAACTGACGATTTCAAGATGCGCAGAACTAACCGAGCGCCGGCTTTTATCGAGGAGTGAGAATTCCCGGCGGTCTGCCGATCAGGCCGCCGGGGTATCGAACCCCGCATTCATCCGTACACACACGGATGAATGCGGGAAGTGTCCGGATGAAGTTGATAATCAAGGAAACAAAGCCGTTCTGCCTGGGACGGCTTTGGCTTGGACTTTAACTACAACATCGCAATCGACACTTATCAGCTCGCGCAACGCGCATGGCCAAATCTCGGACGCTGGTGCATGGAGGACCTTCGAGATTTACTGGACATCCAAAACGACGACGCACACCGCGTGCTCGCCGACTGCGAAGACGAGATGGCTGTCTACAATGCGATCAGAAACGGCGTGAAGTCCGGAGAGCTTTCTGTGGAACCGCCGCGCCGTCGCGCGAGCCGACCGGGCAACCCGGGCAATCTGGTCCCGGCTCTCCCGGTCGTATTCCTACGATATCGCCCCTAGATCACCAATGTGTCAGATAAAGAATGATGCAATGGCTATGATCAAGCATACGGCGGATGCGGCGACTGCGCCTTTTTTCCTCTCCTTTAGTCCGACGAATAGGGTTGCCGTAAAGTAAAGGGCGGAAATGCAGTCTATGGCAAGCAAAACGAGTTCCTTGGGCGGTTTCAGCAAAAGGTCGCTAGCAAAGAGTAATGCAAGCAGGGCAAAGCCGATTGTGGTCAAGTATCTCGAGTGATTTTGCGACAGCATGGCAACTTCCTTTTAGAACAGGCAAGTGAAAAGTCGGTACGATGCCCTTGCGGTTGCAAACAAGCCGCCGCCAGGACCGGTTGTCACGAGACCGGCGATAACTTCAGCGGTGCCAGCAAGGTAGGGATCGCGCAGGCAAGCCTCCTCCTTCGCGTTCAGCTTGACCTTGTGAGGGACGGTGCGGTTATTTGCAAATCCGTGAGAATCGCACCACGCCTTGGAATATGAATCCGTGCAGCGTCCGCGCTCAAAAAGGGATATATCGTAATTTTCGTCGTAGTTGTCTCCGACGTAGATCTCGCTGCTCTCGGCGGGAGACCCCTCGTCGGCATAGGCTGCCGCAACGGGCACAAATGGTGTCATGACAAGGGAGAGGCAAAGAGCTGCTGAGACGATGGAGAGCAGGCATTTCTTCATGGCTGGCTCCTTAATCTGGCCTTTGATAGTTACTTGATGTCGCCTCCTTCCGCTTTATATCCGTTGTATTTGGCGTATTTCTTTATTAAGGCAAGAGGTTCTTCCTCTCCTTCGGATAAGCCGATGATGTTTCCTTGATCATCCGGTATGAATACGGACGGAATATGCTCAAGTTCATATTTGTCATACACGGTCTTATCTTAATCTATGTATATGGGAAAGTCTCCTTCATGGACCGAGGCTTCTTCAATTGTGCTGTCCTCGGAAACAGTGAAAAGGTTCTTCCTTAAGGCTGCGAAATTATCAAGTTGTTGCATATCTTCTATGAGAGATTCGCAGTGCTGACACCACGATGCCCAGAACATCAAGATATTTTCCTCATTAGGTTTTAGCTTGTTAAAATAATTGACGTTTCGGCCGAGGCTGAAATTTTGGCCCATTTTAATGGACAAAGATGAGGGATAAGCATCGTGTTGCGGTTTGATATTGACGGCGATTAAGGCGGCGAAACACGTCAGAGTCGCCAGAGTCAGTAAGGCGATAACGCATTTTCTCGGTTTCCAGCTCATGACAGATCCCTCTCTCATGGTGAAACGCATACGTTTTGAAACGGGATACCGCTTCGATTCGTTCCGGACGCGGATGTGGACGTAACTGGTCTCGGTGCCAAGTGCGATTTAAGTGCTGTATATGACTTAACGGGAATGTCCGAGCAGTGCCGGAGTCTCCATCTGGATTGTTCCGACTGGAACATCGGCCCGAATACACTGCATAGCGACTCCAACAAGAACGTCCCCGGCGTAATCCTTCCTAAGGCATGGCAATATACAAGTTCAAGTGAACGCATGAAGGAGGCTCCCGATGGTTCGGGAGACTCCTTCGCAATTCAACCTATGGGAAAACCGACTGTTAATTCAATTTGACCCAGATGGCGGGACGGACTCCGAGCACTTCATCCTGCTCGTACCCGTCATCGCCAGATTCGATATCGCCCCACGAGTCCACGTAATTTACCAGGGGCTGCCCGTCATAGTAGGAATCGCTATAGTATGAGCTGCCGCTGTACTCCTCGACGGTAGAGGTCCACCATTCCTCATTTTCGTTCCCGCCCTTCACCGACGTTGCGTACAGGAAATCCTCCGACGGGGCGCGGTCGAAAACCATGAAGGAGCCGAGGACGGTGACATCTCCATCGATAAGGCCGCGCTCTGCGTCGGTGAAGGCATAATCCCTGAAGGCGCCGTTAAGATAGGCGTATAGCGAGCTGGACTTGAAATCGGTTGCGTCGCCACGCGTATCGAACGCCATCTCGTCGATGCACTGCTGGGTTACGAGAAGGGCCCGTCCGTCCTCCTTATCGACTACGACCCATCTGATCGGTCTGCCGGCGACCGAGGTACCCATATAGGTCGAAAGGTCTTCCGAATAGGTCCCGAGATCGACTGTCTGACCGATTGACTTGCTGTCGATTATCTCCTGCTCCGCCTTCATGTCCGCCCTCGCTTCGAGCATGGACGGCAGGGGCGAGATGGCGACCATGACGGCAAGCAGGACGATGCCCGCGACGGCCGCGACGGCTATCTTCTTCCTCCTTTTGGAGAGGTTCGCAATCTTCGCTTCGGCCTCTCTTGCCTTCTCGCCCGAATCCCCGTAGCCCTGCTCGGCCAGCCTCTCGAGGCTCTCCTTGGCGGCCTCAGCTTCCTTCCTGTTGCCCTTCTCGAGTATCGCGACGCTCGTCTTGTAGACCCTGTCCCTTCTGGATTCATCCAGGAACGCGGCATCTTCCAGATCCGCCATTTTCTCGCGCACGGCGCCGCAGTTCCAGCAGGTACCGCGCTTGAGGTTCACCGCACCGCAGCCGCACTGCCACCACCCGTCGTGCTCGGAATGGACGCCCGCGCATTTGAAGGTATCGGCCCCCATCTCGGAGAGCAGGACATCGCGTTCCGACTCCTCGACCCCGTTGAGTGCGAGTGGCGCGGGGCTATCGATGTCGATCGGGTCGCCGAAGGAGGTCTCGCCGTCCGCTCGGGTCACAACGGCACGCGAGCCGGTGATAACAGACAGCTTGATTCTCACCGCCTTGGGCCTGAGCACCTCGCCGGCGGGCAGGTCGGCATCTAGGAGCGAGAAGTCGACGGTCTCCGTCTCCCCTCCCTCGCCCTCGAGCCCGACAGTGAACTCTATGCGGCTGATGGGTTTCGTCGATACGTTGACGATCTTTGTCTGGAGGAAGCAGGCTCCCGTCTCGGTGTCTCTGGAGACTTGGATGGCTAACATCCTGACAGGGCAAAGCTCCTGCCAGGAGGGGTTGGCGTCGCGGTAGGCGATCTTGTACTTCGACATGTCTACACCTCGGGCAGGGCGTCTTCATCCGTTTTTGCGCTGGGCGCCGGCGCAGCTCGGTCTGGCAGTGCGCAGACGATCAGGCCGACCATGAGCGCCGTGCCGAAAAGGCCGATGAACCAGAGGATTCCCGCGCCATTGGTGTAATGCCCCTTGGCCCTGGCAATCTTAACGAGCTCCGCCACGCCGCAGATGTTGGCGGCAATCGCCAGGAGAGGCAGGAAGAAGATTATCAGCTCCAGGCTTCTCATTTTCGGTCCCTTCTTCTCGACCGCCCTCCTCGACACCGGCGGTCCTCCGTTACTTCCGATAACACCAATTCTACTATCCTCACCTGCGAATTTGTTGAGCAACAAATTCGATTGTGTGAGCGGTCGGTTAAGCTGCACAGACATTGAGCTAATTACTCTTTGCCGCTGCGGCATGACCAACGCAACCTTTTGGAATAGCCCTACGCTCGGCAATGTATCTACAAACCCTGAGCGAAGGGAGTGTCGCATATGTATGCAGCGGCGCATAACCTTCGGGGGGGGGGTATCTCCTAGAGGTATCCGCCTCCGAGGCCAAGGAATCATCGAGTACGTCCTGATCATCGCGGTCATCGGCCTGGTCATCGTGTTCGCCGGACCCGGCGTGACCGGTGCCATCCGCAACCAGTTCAACCTGGTCGGCAACACGGAGAACAGTGGGGCTAACGCTGGCACCGAGGGTGGCGGAGCATCTGGCGGCGGTTCCACCGGGTCCGATTCCGCGAGTGTCCAAGCGGCGGTAGCCAAGGACGCGGAGGACTGGACGCTTGATGAGCAGAAGGCGGTCGCCGAGGACATTGCCAAGAGCGGCACATCGTCTATCGCCTACGCCAAGGCGAAAGCCGCCATGGATACCGGCACCAAGTTCTCGATGAAACTGACAGACGGACAGACGCTCGAGTACCGCATCATCGGCATCAACCACGACGACCTCGCTGACGGTTCTGGCAAGGCCGGTCTGACGTTCCTCACGACATCTACGGATATCGAGTCCCGCATGAACCCAACCAGGTCTACTGATGGTGTCTGGGAGAAGTCAGAGCTTCGCGCGAAGATGAACTCCGGCAAGATCTGGAACCTTATGCCCGCTGATTTCCAGTCTAAAGTGAAAACAGTTACGAAGCTAATGAATAACATCAATGGCTATTACACCGGCAGCGATGTCACACCGACTTCGGATAAACTATTTCTTCTCAGTAACACCGAAATTCTTGCAGAAAAAGATGAATGCAAGAAGGATCCTTGGTTTTGCTCAGAAGGGGCTCAGTACGAAGCATTTCGAGGTAAAGTGAGCTATCATCTCTGGGCTAATTTTGCCATTGCTAATGGCAAAAGCTGGTGGATGCGCTCGGCTTATCCTGCTAGCCCTCAATCGGGGATCACAGATGTATATACGTCTGTAGATGCTGTGGGGTCTTGGGGCAACGACAGTGATGCTAGAAATGCGCGTAGTGTGTGCCCAGTTTTCTGTTTCTAAACCAATCAGCACTCAGTAAAGGGTCCGCGTGAGATTGCGCGGATCCTTCTTATGACAGCGGTGACCATGGAGACAAGACGGGCTCGTTGTCTCGTCCTCCTCACCTCAAATTTGATTTTCTATGAGGTTAACTGGTAGCTATTTGCACTGAGTGTTGGCACTCACCGTTCATGGTCGCAGCTACTCGTTAATAAATATCTCCAATGCATGCGTTTTGGGACGCGAGCAAATTCAACGCCAGATCTGTAGGCGAGAAGCACACCATGTTTGAAAGCCGCGTTTCGCTTGGATACGACTGCTGGGATTGCAGCGTCTCTAACATCATCTGCCACGGGAGCTTTAACGACAATGTTCCGAGCGTCATTGCGCAGAGATGGACGGTATGAAACGCTTGGCAAAACCGGTGCAGCGGCATCGCATAGGGCGCAGGCATTAGTCCGGCCCTACGCGATGCCTGATTTTGAACTGCCAATTCAGAGCTTGAACGAGCCCACTCGCAATGATGCCTTACAGCTTCGGAAGCTCGGCATCTATCGAATGCGGCGTCGAATCATCGGAAACGCTGGTTTGGAGCTTCTTGTCGGGAAGCGCCGCAACGATCATCGCGGCGCTCGCGGGCGTCGCGAACACGATTATGAAGGCCAGCTTTAACCTCTGGTCCCCATACCCTTTGTCACTCGCTGCTTTACCAATTAGCCCCCCTGAAAAATAGCAGGCTATGCCGTAGCAGATTATGAGGGCGTAAAAGATGATTTGCATGTGCTTCTCTTCCTAACTCGTAAAATACTTGATTTGCCCGACATTCGGAATATCGTTGACTGAAAGCCGATGCTTAGTTATAGGGCGTGCGGAATTCTGTCGTCGCCAGCGTCTCTCCCGTCACGGGCTCAATTAACGTGATTCTATGGTCATAAATAACGGAACTTTGATTCCAAAGGCGAATGAGGTTCCACCCGCGCTTGAATCCTTTTACGTAGTTCGCGGGCTGCGTTTCAGAATAATTATTTGTCACCTCGCCATCGATGCCCCATGCGTACTCCTCAAACACGCGGATATCGACCTCTTCTTGCAATCGGTCTCCGCCGTCAACGAAAACGTGTACATAGGCGTCACCCATCGACTTCGAGCCGATTTCTGTCAGGGATGTTTCGGTATCGTTCTCATCGGAATTCACAAGATTCCTTACATCCAGTTTGTAAAGGTCGGAATAAAGTTCGGTGGCATCGCGATAGCCTACGTCCACGAGCTCGTCCAGGTATTCCTTCGTTTTGGAATCGCTGCTGTCATAGTGCTTCTTCACGTACCCGTATTCGACCTCGTGGGCGCCGGTTTCATTGTCCGCATTCTTGAACCATTCGATAGCTTGGTCCGTGTCCCCTTCCTTTGCATAATCCTCCGCCAGGGCATTGGCGGCCTTCGCCTCCATCTCCGACGCATCGCTGTATGATCGAATCAACTTGAATTCGGCATACGCCTTCCTATAATTGCCGCCTTCGTAAAGCGAGAATGCTTCCCTGTACCGAATTTCTTTTTGCAGCCCAGTAATTGCCTTTATCGCCATCGGCCTTCCCGCCGTCAGAAAGAAGACGAGAAGCACGGCGGCGGCCGTGGCGAGGCATAGCAGCAATTTGCGCTTCTTTGCCGATTTCGGCTCGAGCACGGCTAGCTTTTCTGAACATTCCTTAGCACGCTCTTCGGCGTCCTTCCAACCAGAGATGCCTTTGAAAAGTTCACGCGCTTTTTTCAGGTTTTCGACACTCTCTCCGCTGGCAATAAGTGAATCGGCCCTGTCGTATATGTTCTGAGACCGTATATCGGCCGATTTGCATAGGGATTCTTCGTCCTGCAAATCCGAGAGGAGGTCCTTGTGGCATTTGCACCTGTGGCAGCTTTCCCGCTCAACGTTAATGCACCCGCATGCACACACCCACCATCCCTGATGGAACTGCGCCTTGCCGCCGGCGATTCGACTGTCGGCATGCAGTTCCTTCAGCTGGCGGTCCCTCTCGGCCATCGCCTTCTCGATCATCGAAAGCGGTTCGCGCTCGGGCGCTTCGGCAGGCTCTCCGGTCGAGTGCCACTTTCCTTGCTGGGAGTCGATTTGAAGCAGCTTGATGAAAACGGACTCGACGTCTCCCCTCGGCAGCGCCGTTGCCTTAAGGGCTCCCTGCTCGCATTGTGGCAGGTCTAAGTCTAGTTCCGAAAAGGGGACATAGCCTCTGGACCCATCGGCATAGTCGACATGGGCGATTCCGGAGATGGAGTTCAAGATATCCGCTGAGAGATTCTCGATCTTTATCTGCAGATAAGCCTCAGAGGTGTCGACGTTTCTCGCGACCTGGACGACCGTTACCATCGCCGGGCATCCGGGCTCCCATTTCAGCAGACTCGAATCCCCGGACCAGTCATCCCTGAAGACAACTTTATAGTTACCCAATCACCTTACCTCCTGTATTCGCGGCTTTTGGAACGGCTTAGGCTATAAGACGGTTCCCACCAGCTTTCCAACTCAATTTTACTTACGCTACCTGCGAATTTGTTGAGCAACAAATTTGGATATGCGAGTGGTCGGTTAAGCTGCGCAGACGTTGGGCTAATTACTCTTTGCCGCTGCGGCAAGTCCAGCGCAACCTTTTGGAATAGTCCTACGCTCAAGCCGTTTCTATTCACCCTGAGCGAAGGGAGTCGCATATGCATGCAGCGGCAATTAACCTTCGGGGGGGGTGTTCCTATAGTTTTGTCAACTGGGAAATGCTCTCCGTGCGACCGGATC
>CALHWR010000115.1 GCA_938036665.1 uncultured Collinsella sp.
GGAGCGCAGCCAGGGGGCCTTGGCCAGGTCGGATGACTTGGGCGCAGGCGCGGCGGCGGGCTTAGGCCCGGGGACCGGAGCAGCCGGTTTGGGCGCAACGGGTTCAGGCGCCGACGGGGTCGGTGCCATCACCGGCGTCGCTTGCTGCTGCGGAGCGCTGGCGCTCGAGGATACAGGGGCCGCCGAGGACACGGGTTGCGGGTCCGCAGATACCGCAGCCCGTGCAGATGGAGAATGCTCCTCATGTTGAGGAGCCGGCGTGCCACCCCCATCCAGGACATAGTCGACGGTACGACGACCGAAGACCGCACTGACTGTCGGCAGGACCACCGACTGCGTGTCGGCGCGTCCGAGCATCTTGATGGCAAAGGTCGAGCCCGCGGGGAACGAGACCGTGAGCTTGGAGCCGTCGTCGGCCGTGGCGCGGGCGTTGAGCAAAAGTCCCGCGTAGGAGGCCTGACGAGCCTTGACGCGCTCGACAACCTCGGCCCATTTGCGCTGGAGCTCGCCGGCATCCTCAACCGCAGGGGTCTCGGCGGCGCCGGCGGCAGCAACCTGAGCGGCAGTGTTGGGCTTGGACACCGGCACGGTCGATGCCGCAGGCGCGGGAGCCGCAACGGGTTGAGGTGCAGGCGTTACAGGTTTGGGCGCCGACGCAGGAGCCGCGGACTTGGGCGCAGACTGAGCCGCCGGAGCGGCAGCACCACGGTCCCAAGGCATACCGCCCTGATGCACGGACGTAGCAGCGGGGGCGGCAGTCGCCGCGGGAGTAGCGGCTCGGGCACCCGAGATCAGCGTCGGCTGCTGAGCAGCAACGGGTACGGACGCCGCAGGCACGGCGGCCTGAGCAGCAGCCACGCTCGCCGGAACGGCAGCGTTGGCAACCATGGCCTCCAAGCGAGCCACGCGCTCAGCCAAAGCTTCGATCGTTAAATCGGCCTCGGGACGCGTCAGGCGGGTGCAGGCGATCTCGAGCACCAGGCGCACGTCGCTCGCGCCCCTCATCTCCAAGGCGGCATCGTCGAGCACCGTCAGCACGCGGGCCAAACGATCGGCAGGGTGCTCGCCAAAGGCAGCGGCCTCGGCAGCAAGCGCCTCGGCCTGTTCGGCCCCGCCCTCAAACAGCTCGGCACGGGCGCCGGCGACGCAGGCAACATACACGTCGCGCACATGCGCCACCAGGTCGCGCGTCAGTTCCAGCAGATCGTTGCCTTCCTCGACCTGTGCGCGAATAAGCCCATACAGATCGGCGACATCACGATCGGCAATGGCGCGCGCAAACTCGCCCAGAATCTGGTCCGAAACTTCGCCCAAAAGCGAGCGGGCATCGTCCGCATGCACGGTGCCGTTGCCGAAGACGCTCAGCTGCTCCAGCGTGGAGAGCGCGTCGCGCATGCCGCCCTTGGCATGGCGCGCCACGATGGCGAGCGCCTCGTCGTCGTAATCGAAGCCCTCCTGCTCGCACACGTAGGACAGGCGATGCTCAATATCCTCGTTGCCAATGCGATGGAAATCGAAGCGCTGGCAGCGCGAAAGGATGGTCTCCAGGATCTTTTGCGGATCGGTGGTGCACAGCACAAAAATCACGTGCGCCGGCGGCTCCTCGAGCGTTTTGAGCAGCGCGTTAAACGCCGCCGTCGTGAGCATGTGGACCTCGTCGATGATATAGATCTTGTACTTGCCACGCACCGGGGCAAAGTTAACGGAGTTGATGATCTCCTCGCGCACATTGTCCACGCCCGTGCGGCTTGCGGCATCGAGCTCGTAGACGTCCGGATGGTTGCCCTCGGCGATGAGCTCGCATTCCTCACAGGTGCCGTCGGGCATGCAGCCGCTCGCACCCTCGGCGCGCGCCGCCTCGGCATTGCGGCAGAGCAGCGCCTTGGCAAGAATACGCGCCATGGTGGTCTTGCCCGTGCCGCGCGGTCCGCAGAACAGGTACGCGTGGGACAGGCGCCCCTCGGTGATGGCGTGCTCGAGCGTCGAGACGATATGCTGCTGGCCCACCACGGAGTCGAAGGTGAGCGGGCGATACTTTCGGTACAACGATTCCATGGGTGCTCCCCCGGGTATACTGAGTCTTGTTGTCGCGACGACCATGCGGTCGCACGGCATACTGCATCCATAATAACCCGTACGGCGAGCCCGCCGCGATAGGAGTCCAAAGAGCATGGCAGACGCAGAGAGCAACCTCGTTCCCTCCGAAGCAGCCGACCAGGTCGAGGTCGCGCTCGAGGCGCAGGCAGCAGCCGATGACGGCATCCTGTACCTCAACGAGTATCAGTACGAAAACGACCTCGTCACCGATTTCGCCCGCTTGGTTGCCTCGCCCAGGCGCCGCGGCTCCCTGTACGTCGCCGCCGCGATTGCCGCGCTCATCGGCATCGGCATGCTGGTGGCCGGCGGCAACTGGATCAAGTTCGGCGTCGTCCTGATCGTATTCGGCGCATTTTTGGCCTGGTGGAGCAAAAACCTGCACCACACGCTCGCCCGCGACTTTATCGACGCCGTCGAGGCCGACGAGTCCATGGGCGGCCGCTATCGCCGCGTCGCCGCCAACGAGGACGGCCTGATGGTCTGGGGCAAGAGCGGCAAGTCGCAGTTCTTCCCGTTTGAGAAACTCGACCACGTGCTCGACGGCGAGCGCATCTTTGTGGCCATGTTCGCCGACCAAGGCGTGACGATCCCCAAGGACACCTTTGTTCGCGGCGATGCCGAGCAGTTTGGCGCCTTCCTTAAGGCGCGCATCAACAAAAAGCTGCGCATCGAGACCAAACGCAAGAAGATGAAGGCCGAGAAGGCCGCAGCCGAAGCCAAGCAGGGCGACAAGCCCCAGGAGACCAAGGGCAAGCAACGCAAGCAGAAGAAGAACAAGAAGAAGCGCTAAGGCCAAGCCAGACGGGCAGCCTCGCATCCCGCCATCCTCCCCATGCGCCCGAGCGTGCTACACTAGCAGCATCTATGCCACCGCGAACGGCTCGGCTCCGCGCCCGCCGCTCGCAAACGAACTTTAAACGCACGAGGGTTGGCCATGCCGCTTTTCTCGCAACATACCGCCCGGTTCTCGCCGGACGTTCCTTTGGAGGGCACCAGCTCTCGCGAGCTGCTCAAGCGGTACCAGCCGCTCGAGACACTTGCGACCGGCGGTTTTGGCTCCATCGAGATCTGCCGCGACACGCACCTGCGCCGCCGCGTCGCCATTAAACGCATCCCCCTTATCAACGGTGCCGGCATGCCCGCTAGCGACATCATGGATGTCCTGCGCGAGGCGCACACTGCCGCCATGCTTCAACATCCCAATATCGTGCAGGTCATCGACTTTACGCACGATACCGCCTATGCCTACCTGGTTATGGAATATGTCGACGGCATGTCGCTGGCCGAGTTTTTGCATCGCGTGGACGGCCATTCGCTCACCTTTGACGAGGCCGCGGCCATTGCCGATGCCCTGGGCCAGGCGCTCACCTTTGCCCATAGTAATGGCGTGCTCCACCTGGACATCAAGCCCGCCAACGTGCTCATCGACCACTCGGGCAATGTAAAGCTCACCGACTTTGGCATGGCGCGGCTGTCGTCTGCTGGCGGCTTTGGCGGCTCGCGCGGCGGCACCATCGGCTACATGCCACCCGAGCAGCTCGACATCGAGACCGGCACGGTTGACGAGCGCGCCGATGTCTTTGCCCTTGCCTGTGTGATCTACGAGGGCCTGTGCGGCAGCGCTCCCTTTATGGCCGCCACGCCCGGCGACTCGCTCGGCCGCATCATCGGCGGCGCCACCTACCCCAGCGAGCTCATCCCGCATTTTCCCCCGGGAGCCGAGGCTACGCTCATGAGCGCCCTCTCCCCCATGCCGCAAGACCGCCCCAACAGCATCGAGGCATTTTGCGACCAGCTGCTCGCCGGCTTGGGCAGCGTGCGCGAGGGCCGTCGCAGCCTGGAGCAGATGGTGGGCGAGCTTTCGGATGACGAGCGCGCGGCAGACGGTATCGAGCCATCGACCTACGAGGACGACGCCATCGAGGTCGACCCCGCACTCGGCTGGGCGGGCACGCGCTGGAGCTGCGCACGCGATTACACCATGCGCGCCATCTCGGCGCTCTCATGCGGAGCCTTCAGCTTTTTGCTCATGCAGACGGCTGGCGTCGCGGCGCTTCCCGGACTTATTACCGCGGCCATCGCGATTGGGGCGGCCGCCGGCCTGGCCCCGCAGATTGGCTCGGCTATCTCGGCCGTGGGCTTTTTGGTACTTATGGCCAACGCCACCATGCAGGCGCAGGGCATCCTGTCGATGCTGCCCGTCGCGGTGCTCTTTGCCGCCACCATGTCCGGATGGTGGATCGCCTGGGGCCGCACCGAGGCCGCCGCGAGCGCCGCGCTCACCTGCGCGGTGGCACTTGGCTGTCTAACGGGCGACGTCCTCCTTGCCGTCGGGGTTGCCGCCGGCATCGCGGCCTTTTGGCTCGGCCCGGCAAGCGCCGCGGCCGCCACGGGGATGGGCGCGCTATTTGGCCGCCTGGCTACGGTTGCGCTTTCCGCCGGAGGCGTGCTGGGACTCGGCAATGTTGCCGCGGCGCTGGGAGACGTGTTCTTCTGGGCTGCCGTTGTGCTCGTCGCGGCGACAGCTGCACTGACATCTCTGCTGCTCAACGCCCATGCCAAGCGTGCCGAGCAGGGCTCGAACCTGACTGCAATCGCTGCCATCGCCGGCTGCGGAATAGGCTCCGCGGCGTCGCTCTGTCTTGCACACCATATGGAAATTGCCAGCCTTGCGGCCGCGGTCGTCGTCAAGGCGGCAGTTGCGGGAACCCTATCCTCTATAATCGTTGGGATATGCCTATATTTGCTCGGATACCAAAGAACCTATACGGAGAGTGATCTTTCGTGAACTTCCTGAACATCTTCGAGGACCACGTGGCCGGCATCTTCGGTGCTACCCGTGCCCCGTTCTCCTTTAAGAAGCTTGCCAAGCAGGCCGCTCGCGACATGGAGGATCAGACTCTGGTGATCAACGGCGTCAACACCGCGCCTGCACTCTATACCATCCTGATCGCCGCCGACGACGATCCCATGCTCGCCCCGTTCTACCCCGAGCTTTCGCGCGAAGTCCGCGAGTTTGTGAAGGCACAAGCCGAAAAGCGCCGCTATGTGTTTGTCGGCGAACCCCTCGTTCGCTTTATGATCGACCCGCAGCTGCATGCCGGTAAGTTCTCGGTCTTTGCCGAGAACGTCGACGCCCCCACGCTCGGTCGTCTGTACGAGGAAGAGCGCGCCTACCAGAATGGCCTGGGCCAGAACAACTCGGCAGCAAGCCGCGCCGCAAGCGCTCCCCGTGCCGGCAAGCAGCAATTCGCCGCTCCGCAGCAACAGCACCCCGCCGCCATGCCCCAGCAGCCGGC
>CALHWR010000116.1 GCA_938036665.1 uncultured Collinsella sp.
ATGGACGGCGGAGTCGACCGTCGAGGCACCGTCTTGCGAGGGCAGCTGCGAAACAGAAGCGGTGTCGGCCTGATCCAGACCCTCGTCCACGAGCCTGCCCAGTACCAGCGGGCGAATGCCATGCGGGTCGCGGAAAGCGTAGAGCGCCTGCTCGTTGATGAGCGTCATGGCGTAGCCGCCGCGCACGAGCTCCATGGTCTTGCGAATGCCCTCGCGCAGATGGCCCGTACGCTGGGTAAAGTAGCCGATGAGTTTGGTCGCGACCTCGGAATCCGAATTGGAGAGGAATGGCACGCCCAGCTCGATCAGCTGGCGGCGCAGCTCGTCGGTGTTGACGAGGGTGCCGTTGTGAGCAAGCGCGATAATGACGCTGTTGATGGTAGAGAGGTGCGGCTGAGAGGCTTCCCAGCTCTTGGCGCCGGCGGTGCCGTAGCGCACATGACCCACGGCCAGCTGGCCGGAGAGCGTCGACAGGTCGGCATTGGAGAACACGCGGTCGAGCAGGCCCAGATCCTTGCGGACCATAACCGTGCCGCCGTCACCCACGGCGATTCCCGCCGATTCCTGGCCACGGTGCTGCAGTGCACGCAGGCCAAAGTACGTCAGTCGAGCCACGTCGCGATCGGGCGCCCATACGCCGAAAATGCCACATTCCTCATGCAGCTGGTCGGAGTCCGGATCATACGTCGACATGGTGTTCACCTGTCCCGCGGCACGCTCGGCCGCGCGGATGGTTTCTTGAGACATGGTATCCCCTCAGAGCCTCGTTTTTTTGGCGTTACCCGCCTTATTATACGCACGGCGCGACGTGCTCCTCAGCGCATGAGCGGCGCTTTTTAAAAGCCCACCGAGCTTATAATCCGTTTTGCAGCCAAACATTTTATTGGGCAACCGCCTCGGGGCCGACGATCCCGCATACTTTCGTTACGACGCGTCTCGCCCGCCGTTGGGGCTTGCATTGTTGCAATTGGGACGTTCGTCCTGTCTTTTGGCAGGTCGGCGGCGTATCCTTGTACCTACAGCAAAACGAGAAAGGTTATGTATGGATCGAAACGAACTCGACCCCAGCGTCCCCAGCGCCACGGAGGTCAAGAAGATCCCCCTCATCATTAAGGTGTACGCCGTCCTGTGCATCCTGTCCGGCGTGGGCACGCTCCCTTCGGTCGGCGCCTTTATGTGGCAGGTCATCACCGCGCTCATCAACGGCAACGCCGCCGCCAAGCTCGGCGACAACACGCTCGTCGCGGTCGGCCTTATCGTCGCCGGCATCATGCTCTCTGCGGCAAGCGCCGTCATCCTGATCATCTTTGGCCTGGACCTTATCAAAAACCAGCGCCGCAACGCCGCTCGCCTGTCCTATATCCTTATCGCGTTTACCGTCGTCGAGCTTTTGGTTGACGTGATGCTCCAGGGCATCGGGCCCTTCTTGCTTCGCCCTGCCATCCAGCTCGGCATCCTCGTCGCGCTTTCGGCCACCGTCGACCCCACGCTGCGCCAGGAGCGCGAGCTGCAGCGCCGCCTGCAGGAGATGCTCGATCGCGACGCCGCCGCCGAGGGCATGCTCGGGCGCGATGAAACCGGCGAAGGCTACATCAAGCTCAACTACTTCAACCTGTTCTGGGTATTCTTTGTCTGCTGCATACTCGGCCTGATCGCCGAGGACATCTGGCATATGACGGTCGATGACCCGGGCGTTTACCAGAACCGCGCCGGCATGCTGTTTGGCCCCTTCAGCCCCATCTACGGATTTGGCGCCGTGCTCATGACCATGGTGCTCAACCGCTTCTATAAAAAGAACCCCATCATTATCTTTTTGGTGAGCGCGCTGCTCGGTGCAAGCTTTGAGGTGTTCGTGGGCTGGTTTATGCAGACCTCGTTCGGTGTGGTCTCGTGGAGCTACTCGCATATGAAGCTCTTTGGCATGCCCGATCCGCTCGCCGTCCTTACCGGCGGACGCACCTGCACGGGCTTTGCCTGCCTGTGGGGCCTTGGTGGCCTTATCTGGATCAAGCTGCTGCTGCCGAGGCTGCTCAAGCTCATCAACATGATTCCGTGGAAGAGCCGCTACTCCGCTACCGTCATCTTCACCATCATTATGCTGGTCGATGGCGTTATGACGCTGCAGTCACTCGATTATTGGTATCAGCGCGTCAACGGCACGGAACCGGATATTCCCGTTGCGCAGTTCTACGGCAAGTACTTCGATAATGACTTTATGGAGAATCGCTTCCAGAGCATGACCATGAGCCCCAAGGATGCGACGCGCGTGTAGCACCCACCGCGCCCAAAACGCAAAATGCCCGCCGGTATCACACGTACCAGCGGGTATTTTTATAAACGAGCCTTCTATCGACGCAAGCCCCTACGCCTCGCGCTCGACCTCGCTCACGCACTCATTTTTGATGGTACCGACGAGCGCCTGCAGCGCATCGACCACATGCGGGCGAATGTCCCCGCCAATGAGCACGAGCATGATGTCGTCGCCCACGGCAAGCTCACCGCTCGCCAGCCACACGCGCACATAGCCGATACCCGGCATCGCGCGCGTGGCCTCGATAGCGGCCTGCACCTTTTCGGCATCAAAGCCAAACACCATGCCGCCCACCCTGTGTCCAGGTGCCACGCCACCGGTCTCGATGCCGCGCACCTCGGCCTTGGGCGTCGCGCGCACCACGCCGTTGTGTGTCAGGTACATGCCGCAG
>CALHWR010000117.1 GCA_938036665.1 uncultured Collinsella sp.
GTGCCCGTGTTGGATGAGGACACACTCGAGCAGATCTTGGCTACTGGTCAGGTGCCCCAGGCTTAGCGCATCGATAACCAAATTGAAGATCCGCCCGGAAAGCATGATGCCTTCCGGGCGGTTTTTACTTTACTGGGGCAACGGGCACCGTGATCTGCGTTACGTAGGTCGCGGGGTCGTCGCTGATGATGTCGTCGATGAGGGCGATCTCGCGTCGCCCCGCTACGCTGCCAATTTGTCAAAAGCTCCGCGGCGGTTGAGCACGGTAAACGCGACAACACAAATGACCGCCGACAGAATCGACCCGCACGGCGAGGCGATGCCCATGGGAAACAGCGTGTCGGAATAGGCATTCGACAGCAGCCACGCACCGGGCACGCGAATGAGCGCCACGGCCAGCACGTTGTGCGCAAAGCCGATGTAGCTCTTGCCGTATGCAGCGAAAAAGCCGCTAAAGCAAATGTGGATGCCGGCAAAGATCGCGTCGAAAATATAGCTGCGCATATAGCCGGTGCCGGCGGCGACCACCGCGGGGTCCTTGGCAAAAAAGCCGATAAACGCCGGCGCCACCAGCCACATCAGCACCGTGATCAGGCAGCCGTACACCACCGAGATGGTCATGGCGTCCCTGAGTACCTGACGCGCGCGGTCGCCCTTGCCCGCACCGGCGTTTTGCGCCGTGAGCGCGCTGACGGTAGCGCCCATGGAACTCGGCACGATAAACAAAAAGCTGATCATCTTCTCGACTAGGCCCACGGCGGCGGCGTCGACCAGGCCGCGGTGGTTGGCGATGACGGTGATGAACATAAACGCCACCTGGATGCAGCCGTCCTGCACGGCCACGGGCACGCCGATTTTAAGAATGCTACCGAGCACCTCGGGCTGGGGGCGCAGGTCGCTGCGCTTAACGTGGATGTTCGTGCGGCGGCTCTTGAGCCACACGAGCGCGAGGGCAACGCTGGCCGTCTGCGCGGTCACCGTGCCGAGCGCCGCGCCCACGGGGCCGAGCCCCATGTGGCCGATAAACAGAAAATCGAGCGCGATGTTGATGATGCATGCCACGCCAATCACGTACATGGGCGAGCGCGAATCGCCCAGGCCGCGAAAGATGGCCGAAAGAATGTTGTACGCGGCGATAAAGGGAATGCCGATAAAGCAAATGCGCAGGTAGGCGGCGGTGCCCTCGACCGCCTCGGCCGGCGTGCCAATGAGTGCCACGATCTGCGGGCACAGCGCGAGCAAGATGCCTGCCAGTACCACCGAGACACCCATAAACAGCGTGATGGTATTGCCGATGGCGGTCTCGGCGCGGTCAAACCGGCGCGAGCCCACGGCGTGGCCGACGATAACCGTCGTTCCCATGGCCAGGCCCACGAGCGTCACGGTAATGATATAGAGCGTCTGCGCGCCATTGCCTACGGCGGTGATGCCGGCGGCGCCGCTGAACTGCCCCATCATGTACAGGTCGGCCATGCCGTAGAGCATCTGCAAAAAGTACGAGAGCATATAAGGCAGGGCAAAGACCGCGATGGTCTTGGGGACATTGCCGCGTGTGAGGTCGTGTTCCATGGGCGGGGCTTTCTGGCTTGGTTTGTTTACGTACCAGTGTAGTGAAAACCCTATAACGATTGTAGAGTCAAGGTTTGTGATGACGACGGGGCGAAAATAGTCACGCTCCAAGCACGATGCTTTGACCCCTCCATGCCCCTCACCTAGCCTCAAACCATCACAACATTCGCCGTTTTTTGCCAAAATCGGGAAAAGCATCGAATGTTGTGATGGTTTTTCTGCCACTCGGCCGGGTGGAATCGCTTTCTTGTGCACGAAGGTGTGCGGACCCGTGGGCAGGGGAATAAGGTTGGTTATCCGACTCCATTGGAGGGCTCATGGACCTGCCGATCGTCTTGTCCCATAAGACTGCCTGGCTGTACCACAACGTGGCGCGCCCGTCCGAGCCGCTCTCGCGAGCAAGCAGCCTATACGATGAGGACTCGCTTGCTAGCGAGGCGGAGCCGACTGCGAGCCTGCCCAAATTGGGACTCGATGCCAAGGGACTGAGGGCTTCAACGGCAGTTGGGATCGTTACCGACTATCTGGTTTCGCTTGGTATTCCACGAGAAGAGCTCGATCATATCGACACGCTCGTCAACTTCGATTTTGAGCGCTCGACGCCGGCTGGATTTAGGTGCCACGTGTTTGGGGCGCCGGTACCTCCAGGCCATCTTATCGAGGTGGCAGAGGGCCTTCTGGTGGTTGATGAGGCCATGTGCTTTGTCCAGGCGGGTTCGTGGATGAGTGAGCCCGAGCAGCTGGAATATGGCTACGAAATCTGCGCCCGATACCATTTGAATCATCTGTCGACAGGCGATTATATCGAGATGGGGCAGAGGTATACCGTTGCCGACTTGATTGCCTATTGCAATGAGAACCGATCTCGTCAGGGGGCTATACGCGCGGCCGCCGTGCTCAAGCGCGTGCACGATGGCGCGCGGTCGCCCATGGAGACGGCCACCGCAATCATGGTCGTAGCAAAACGTTTCCAGGGCGGGCTGGGATACGCCAAAATCGAGCTCAACCATAGGGTCGATGTTCCCAACGAGTTCAAGTGTCTCGCAAAGGCCGGGTATTTCGAGATTGACGTATATGCGCCTGCGAGCGGTACGGGGATTGAATACAACGGCTCGGACCATCTTGATAAACAGCGCAGCGCGTCGGATGCGGAGCGTATGACCGTACTGAGCGCGCTGGGCTTTAGGATGATCGTCCTCACCGGGACTCAGTTTGCCCATCAGCTGCAATTGCACCGGGCGATGAACGCCATTGCGCTCGCTATGGGCCTCAAGTGCGACCGAAGCGAAGCGTTCCAAAAGCGGCAGAACGACCTTCGAGAATTCGTGATTCGCCACTGGGACGGCGGCCTCTAGGGGCGCTTTGGTCTTTCTACGGGGTGCCGTGGGCAGGCAAACCATCACAACATTCGACGTTTTTTGCCAAAAACGGGAAAAGCATCGAATGTTGTGATGGTCTGTGTGTTGAGGATGGGCTTGGAAAGTCCGTTTTGCTCGAAGCGACCTGTCCTGTCGTACGGGTGTCGGCATGATTCTCCCGTGGGGTATTATGTTTTCCGAAGAATAAAACGCCGCGTGAGGGGAGGGCTGCGTGGACGGGCACGTGCAACATGACGGCTTTGGCCGCGATATCAACTACCTGCGCATTGCCGTTACCGACAAGTGCAATTTCCGCTGCATTTACTGCATGCCGGTCGATGGCGTGGCGCCCCGTGCACACGACGAGCTACTCAGCGCCGAGGAAATCGCCCGCTTTGTGCGCTTGGTGGCGGGGGAGGGTATTCGCCGCGTGCGCCTGACGGGCGGCGAGCCGCTGGTCAGCCGCCGTATCATTCCGCTCATTCGCGACATCCGCGCGATTCCGCAGATCGAGGACATCTCGCTCACCACCAATGGCGCCCTGCTGCCCAAGCGGGCGCCCCAGCTCAAAGATGCCGGGCTTGACCGCGTCAACATTTCGCTCGACACACTCGACCCTACGCTCTTTGGAAAGATCACGCGCCTGGGTCGGCTCGAGCAGACCATGGCTGGCATCGACGCGGCGCTGGTTTGGGGCTTTGAGCCCGTTAAGGTCAACTGCGTTGTCGTGCGCCGACTCAACCAAGATGTGGCGGCCCTCGCGCGGCTCACGCTCGACCGCCCCATCCACCTGCGCTTTATCGAATACATGCCCATCGGCGACGAACACACGAGCTCGCATTGCACTGTGGACCCGCATGCGCCCGCGCTCAATCCCGAGCTGTGGGACGCGAGCGATACCGTGCCGAGCGACGAGCTGCGGGCGCGCATCAATGCCGGGGTCGCCGCGACGGGACTGGGCGAGCTCGAGCCGCTCGACATCAGCGACGCTCCTGCCGGCGCGGGCCCTGCGCGCTATTGGCACTTTCCGGGCGCGGCGGGAACGGTCGGCTTCATCAGCGCCATGTCCAACCATTTTTGCGCGAATTGCAACCGTCTGCGCCTGACGGCCGATGGCAACGTGCGTCCGTGCCTATTCAGCGATGCCGAGTATTCGGTGCGTGAGGCGCTGCGCCGCGGTGATGATATGCAGGTACTTTCGATTTGGCGCGATGCCGTGGCCCACAAACCGCAGGAACACGCGATAATTGAGGGCACGCAACGATTTATGTCCCAAATCGGAGGATGATCATATGGCCAAGAGCAGGTACGCCGATGCCACCAAGGCCGCTCGCAGGGCCGCGATGTCTGCCCACAAAGTCACGGCCGTGGCGAATGCTGGCAACGCCGACGCGTCCGCACAGCCGACTGCCAGCGCTGCCACCGAACCCGCCCGTGACGCCCGCCGCGACGAGCTGACGCACGTGGACGCCAAGGGCGAGGTGCGCATGGTCGACGTGTCCGACAAGGCCGAGACCCATCGCATTGCCATCGCCGAGGGCACCATCCTCATGCATCCCGAGACGCAGGCCATGGTACTGCAGGACCGCGCCAAAAAGGGCGACGTGCTTGCCTGCGCGCGCGTGGCGGGCATTATGGCCATCAAACGCACGAGCGACATCATCCCCATGTGCCATCCGTTGCTCATTACCAAGAGCAAGTGCGATATTGCGCCCATCGCTGCGGCGGGGACGCCGGCCGAGGACGTGCCCGAGGGCTGGGCGCC
>CALHWR010000118.1 GCA_938036665.1 uncultured Collinsella sp.
TTCTAACCAAGGCGCCCGGCGAGCAACTTATGCCCGCCGGGCGCCTTGTTAAAAGAAGTGAAAGAAAGCAAAAGAAGTTAAAGCTTGCAAAAGAAGTGAAAGCGGGATGGCAGTAGTCATCGGGGACGTTCTTAAACGACTGGTCGCGGGGGACACTCTTTGTCGAAGGCACTCATTGGGGACAGACTTAAATGAGTGGCAGTTGGGGACACTCTTTGCCGAGCCAGCAGTCTACGTCGTGCCCCTTCTGGGCCGGGTGGCTCAAAACGCTGCACGCCGTGGACTGCTGGGGCCAAATATGCGGCATTTCGAGCACGGCTTCGATATTGGGACTGATTCTTTATTAAAATAGTTTTACAGGCATTTGAGCCGGGGGGGGGTGGGTATTCATGAGAGGCATGGGAGACGCAGCCGCATACTTGCGTCGGGGCATTCGGGAGATTATATGCCTGGCGCTGTTCTATTTTACGTATTTGGCTGGCGAGTATCTTTTTGACGTGCGCGTTGCCGAGTTTGTGCCGCCGAGCGAGGTCAGTGTCTACGAGAGCTTCATCGTCGGTGCGAGCGTGATCGGCTTTCTTGTGCGCCCCCTTCTGTACTACCGCCGCCCCCATGCGATCGATACGACGAGCGACGTCACGGGCGTGCTGCTGGTATCGGCATTGCTGCTGCTGATTATGGCTGTTCGGTTTGAGGTGGTAATCGCCGGCGGTTTGATAGCGTGCTGCACGCTGGGCTACTGCGGATCGACCGCCCATGCCAACTTTGCGCGACGCTTTGCACGGACGCCGTATTTGGCGCGCGCGGCGGCGCTTTCGTATGCCCTGGGCGTTCTGGTGCAGGTGCTCAACCATATGGTGATGCCCGCGGGGATTCCGCAACAGTTTGTTCTTGTTGCCTGTGCGGTTGTGCAGGTGGCGCTGCTCCACGACGCTCGTCGTGCCAAGCTGCGCGGTGAATCTGAGCCTGGGCGCGAGTCCGATATCGCCGAGCTTTCGGTGGATGCGTCGGAATTTGGCGCCAAATGGCAAGACGATTCTGAATCAACGGCGGCTTTTCGGCGCTCCGTGGTGCGTTTGACGGTCGCAACCGCCTGTCTTGCTGGCGTGTTTGCCGCCCTCAATGCGGGGCTCACGACCTCGCACGCCGCCGGGGCCATCGACTTGGGCGATTGGCCGCGCTTGCTGATGGGCGTGGGCGCTCTAGTCGCCGGCGCCCTATTTGACCTGCACGAACGTTCGTATATGAACATCACCATGACTTGCACTGCCATGTTGTCCACGCTTTCGTTCTTTGTCTTGCTCGTCGACGGCAATGGCGGCAATGCGCTTGCGGCCATGGCGATTTTCTATCTGGGTTCGGGCTTCTTCGTGGTGTTTTTCACGACGAAATTTGCTGCCATTTCGGTTTACGCGCACTGGTCGTATCTGTGGCCATGCATGGGTCGTGTCATCAACGTCGTTTGCGCGATGCTCGTGACGGCGCCAGCGGTGGCGATTGTTTCGAGCCAGAACGTGCTGCTGGCGGTGGGTGCGGTGCTCGTGCTGTTTGTGGGCATTGCGATTTCGCTGCTGGGGCAGTCTGGGCATCGGACCTATGACGTAGAGGTGCGCGGCGACTTGGCGTTTGCTGCCGACAATCTTGGTGAGGGCCTCGCGCCTGCTCAGGGCGAGCCCGCTTCCGCGGAGGTGCTGGAGCTCACGCTCGACGAGCGTCTCGATGCCTTCGTCGCCGCCTTTGAGCTTACGCAGCGCGAACGCGATATTTTGGGGGCCTTGGTCGCATCGCACGAGAGCGTTCAGGACATCGCCGCAACGCTCTTCCTTTCGCGCTCCACGCTCTACCGCCATATCGCCTCGATCAATAAAAAGACCGGTGCCGAGTCGCGCGTGGCCCTTATCAATTTCTTCTGGTCTTGGACGCCAAATGACTAGCTCATTTGGGACGGGGCATTTTTAGCTGTTTTGGGCCGCTGCGGCCAGCAGGGACAGGTCGTAGCGGCCCAAGCATTCTTGACGATGGTACCTGCGGCACTACAGCAGCTCGCCGTGGCGGGCGATGTAGCGGCGCTTTGCTAGTTGGGTGAGCGCGATGTAGGCGGTAACGATGCCGATGAGCAGCGCGAAAAAGCTCGCGGGCAGCGCCATGAGGCCCAGTGCATCGGCGATGGGGCTTGCCGGCAGCCAGGTGACGAGCGCCAAGCCCAGCACGGTGAGCGCGCACAACGCGGGCACGGCGTGGTCGCGCGGGCTCGGCAGGCGCGGGGAGCGCAGCATGTGGATCACGAGCGTCTGCGACCACATGGACTCAACGAACCAACCGCTCTGAAAGAGCGCAGCAAAGGTCGCCATACCTGCGACGTCGCCCGCGGCGGCAAGCTCGGACCAGCTTGCGCCCACGGCGGCGGGGCATACCACAAAGAAGAGCGCGGCAAAGGTCACAATGTCAAACAGCGAGCTCACGGGGCCCAGCTCAAGCATAAAGCCCTTGATGGACGCGGTGTCCCAGGTGCGCGGACGGGCAGTCCAGGCGTCATCGACGGTGTCCCACGGCAGCGCGATGCACACGATTTCGTAGACCAGCGACAGCAGTACCAGCTGCAGGGCGCTCATGGGCAAAAACGGCAAGAACAGGCTCGCGACGGTCACGGACAGTACGTTGCCAAAGTTGGAGCTCACCGTGGTCTTGAGGTACTTGAGCAGGTTGCCGTAGGTGCGGCGGCCTTCGATGATGCCGCGCTCGAGCACGCCCAGGTCCTTCTGGAGCAAGATGATATCGGCGGATTCCTTGGCGATGTCGACGGCGGAGTCGACCGAGATGCCGCAGTCGCTTGCGCGCATGGCGGCGGCGTCGTTGATGCCGTCGCCCATAAAGCCTACGGTGTGACCGAGCAGCTCGCGCATGACGCGCACCAGGCGCGCCTTCTGCAGCGGCGAGAGTTTGGCAAAGAGATGGGTTTTCTCGGCACGCTCGGCAAGCTCTGCGTCGTCGAGCGCATCGATCTCGGAGCCGAGCAAAACGTTGCTCGCGTCGATACCGATCTGCTCGCAGACGGTGGCGGCCACGCGGTCGTTGTCGCCGGTCAGGACCTTGACCGCTACGCCCTTGGCCTCGAGGGTGGCGACGGCGCCCGCGGCACTTGCTTTGGGCGGATCGAGGAAGGCCAAAAAGCCCATCAGCACCATGTCGCACTCGTCGGCGATGCCAAACTCGCCCACGCAGCGCGGATTGGTCTTCTGCGCCACGGCAATCACGCGCAGGCCCTCGGCGTTGAGCCCGGCGACCTGCTTGCGAATCTGGGCGAGCTCCTCGTCGGCGAGCGGTTGGACGATACCGCTGACCTCGACAAAGGAGCAGATCTCGAGCATTTCCTCGGCAGCTCCCTTGGTAACCATCTGGGTTTTGCCTTGGGCGTCGGCGACAACTACGCTCAGGCGACGGCGCGAGAAATCGAAGGGCACCTCGTCGACCTTGGTATAGCGGTCGCGCAGGCTCTGGCCCAGCATGGCATCGGGTGCGACGGTCGAGGGCGTCACGTCGGCACGGTCGATGACGGCCAGGTCGATAAGGTTTTTGAGGCCGGTCTGGAAGAAGCTGTTCAAAAACGCATGGCGCAGCACACGTGCGTCCTCGTTGCCGTCGGTGTTGAGGTAGCGCTCGAGCACGATGCGGTCTTCGGTGAGGGTGCCGGTCTTGTCACAGCACAGGACGTCCATGGCACCCAGGTTTTGGATCGCCGGCAGCTCCTTGACGATTACCTGGCGACGGGCGAGGTCCTTGGCGCCCTGCGACAGGCTCGTGGTCACGATGACGGGAAGCATCTGCGGCGTGATGCCCACAGCCACGCTCGTGGCGAACAGCAACGCGTCGATGACGTTGCCCTTGGTGGCGGCGTTGATGGTAAAGACGACCGGCGCCATAACGAGCATGAGGCGTACGAGCAACATGGAGACACTCGAGACACCGCGGTCAAACGCGCTCTTCTCGCCGCGCCCGTTGAGCATCTTGGCGATGCCGCCCAGGTAGGTGTCCGAGCCGGTGGCAACGACAAGCGCCATGGCGGTGCCGTTTTGCACGGAGGTGCCGGTAAAGACGATGTTCTTGCAGGCAGAGAGCGGCAGCGCGGAGCCGTCGGCACCCTCGACGACGGTGATAGCGGCGGTCTTCTCGACGGCCTCGCTCTCGCCCGTGAGTGCCGACTCGATCACAAACAAGTCGCGCGCGGTGATGATGCGGGCGTCGGCCGGCACCATATCGCCGGCAGAGAGGCGAATCATATCGCCGGGGACGAGCTCGTCGAAGGGGATCTCGAGATGCTCGTCGTTGCGCAGGGCGCAGCAGGTGTTGGAGACCAGGTCCTTGAGGGCCTCGGCTGCATTGCCGCTGCGGGCTTCCTGGATAAACTTCATGCCGCCCGATACCAGCAGCATGATGCCGATGACGATGACCGTGGAAGGGTCGCGCTGCGGCTCGGGCACGGCGAGCACGTCGATGTAGAGCGAGACCAGCGCCAGCGCGGCGAGGATGCCGGCGAAGGGATCGATGAACGCGTCGGCGATGCGGCGGGCGAGCGTTTTGGTCGGCGCCTCGATGGCGTTGGGCCCAGTGGCGTCTAGGCGCTCGGCGGCGTGCTCGGCAGTGAGCCCGTCGGCTGTGGTGTCGAGCAGCACGAGGGCGTCCTCGGCGCTATGGGTGGCGGCGAATATGGTGTTCTTGGAAATGCCGGCGTGAGCGGCGGGGCGCGCCGTGCGGCGGCGCTTGGAGATAGCTTCGAGTACCGTGGCGGTTTTGAGCATCAGCATAGGGTCCTCCTTGTTGAAGGGAGTTAGCGTACGTGTCGTATTTGCTTTAAAAAACCTTGATGTCGCTCACGTCATACTCGCGAACCACCACAAAGGGGACAGGCACCTTGGTGGTGGTTTTGACGATCGGTTAGTGGCGCTTATGCGTGTGCGGAATCCTCGCGGCGTGCCGAGGGCGACATGCAGGTTTTTCGACTATGACTGCCTTCCATGGCACACCTCCTTAAGACCGGGCGCAGCGCGCTTCGGGCATCTTGTGCCCGTTCGAATCCGCCCGTATTCTTGATGAGGGGGTTTGCCGTGTCAACCCCATTGTTCGGAAAACCATCGCCCCTGACAAAGCCTTTACAGAATGCCGCGGCCCCAAAGCGCGCCCGCAACGCGCCCTGCCTGCGCTAAACTGGAAGGCACGTACGCGATTACGAGAGGAGCCCGCATGGAGGCTTACAAGCAAGAGTTCATCAAGTTCATGGTTGAGTCCGACGTTCTTAAATTCGGCAGCTTTACGCTCAAGAGCGGCCGTCAGTCCCCGTTCTTTATGAACGCCGGCGCCTATGTGACGGGCTATCAGCTCAAGAAGCTGGGCGAGTATTACGCCCAGGCCATCCACGATAACTTTGGCGACGACTTTGACGTGCTGTTTGGACCGGCCTACAAGGGTATTCCGCTGGCCGTCGTGACCGCAATTGCCTACCACGAGCTGTACGGCAAGGAGGTCAAGTACTGCTGCGATCGCAAGGAGGCCAAGGACCACGGCGCCGACAAGGGCAACCTGCTGGGCTACGAGCCCCAGGACGGCGACCGCGTGGTCATGGTCGAGGACGTCACCACCAGCGGTAAGTCCATCGACGAGACCTATCCCAAGGTCATGGCTGCGGCCAATGTCGAGATCAAGGGCCTGATCGTCTCGCTCAACCGCATGGAGGTCGGCAAGGGCGGCGTGACCACCGCTCAGAAGGAGATTGAGGCCAAGTACGGTTTCCCCGTCGCGAGCATCGTTTCCATGGCCGAGGTCGTCGAGACCCTCTACAACCACGAGATCGACGGCAAGGTCGTCATCGATGACGAGCTCAAGACCGCCATCGACGCCTACTACGAGCAGTACGGAGTCAAGTAGGTTCCGCTGTTCTGCCGAACGGCGGACCGGCCGACGCTGCGCGGGCCGCATTTGGACAATCTGACGTTCAACTTCAAGGGCGCGACCAGAAGGTCAGCGCCCTTTCGTTTCACGTCACCTTGTCTCAAATGCGACCCGCTCGCTGTCCGTCCTCTACCTGCGGCGTCGTCTTGCTCCAGGTAGTCATTGGGGACAGACTTAAATGAGTAGTCAGAATGAGAGTGGATAATCTCCCGTTTTTGGTCTGTTTGCGGGCTCAAAGTGGGCGATTATCCACTCTTGTCATTTTGGCACTTGGGGACGTTCATTTTGTGCCGGCACCTGGGGACACTCCTTGCCGAATGTAGGCCGCCGGTTGCTAAGCGACGGTGATGGCGACCTGGGCGTAGCGGCTGCAGGGGCACTCGGCGCGTGTCTGCACGGTGAGGGTGAGCACAAAACGGTCACCGGGCCGTGCGTCGGTGGGCACGACAAAAGTGGTGTCCACTGTGCATTCTTGCCACAGCGACAGGTCTTGGGCGCCCGCATAGCTCGACGGGTCCACGGCGACATCCCAATGCGCATCGAAGCCCTTGTCGTCGGGGTCGACGATGGTTGCTGCAAGGGCGACGCGCTCGCCGGCTACGGCGCTGCGATCGGCCGCAACTTCGACAACATGCGCCGGATGCGAGCAAGCTGCCGGATCATGGGCGCACCATTGCGCGCGGGCGGCAAAGTCTTCCTGATAGGCGCGCAGGTAGGGATTGGGGTTGTCGTCTACGGGCGTGCCGATGGCGGCAAAACCAGCGGGCGCTTCCGTATCGGGATGTCCATCAACAAACAAGCGGCCGAGCAGCGTATCGAAGCCGCGGTCATCGATACCGCGCAGGCCAAACGGCAGCAGCGGGATATAGGTCATACTGTCGCCTTCGGCCATAAAGTCGCCGCGCTCAAACTGCATTGCGGGCACGCCTTCCAGGCCCCAATCCAGACAGGCATGCTTGCCAAACTGAAAGCGCTCGGGCTCGTTTTCGTAGACCTTGCCATCACCATAGAGCATATAGCGCGCCATGAGGGGGCCGTTGCCATGGGTGAGATTCTGCTCGGGCCAAGGAGCCTTAAACAGCGGCAGCGTATCGGGCTGAGCTATTTTGGCGTTGACATAGCTGCCATACTTATAGGGCACACACCAAAAGACGAGCTCGGGAAAGAGCTCGCGCCCATGGTCGAGCCATGAGTTGTCCTGGCCTACGCCATTGGCAACCCCCATCACGCGCACCTTCTGATAGATCCGCTGCTGAACGGCGGGCCACTCGGGTGTGGCGCGATAGCGTTCGGAAATACTCATGAGGGCGCGAACGATAGTGTTCATACCGCCCCAGCTGAGCAGCCACAGCGTGCGGGGATCGTCATCCATGATGGCGTCGGCGATGACGCGCGAACCGGGCGTTTCCTCGCGCACGTCGCCCTCAAAGGCGGCGTTGCCCATATAGGTGCGCTCGATCATCTGAGCGGGCGTGGGGAAGGACGGCTCGCCGGCGGCAGCGGCGTTGGCCTGCAGCTGCGGCCAGGCCTGGGCATACTCGTTGCTCCACAGGCTTTCGATCCAACCCTCGGGGAATGGACGGTACTCCATGAGCGAGCCAGCTTCGGGGTCGGGCTCGTGCGGAACGACGTCCCAGGTATAGGAGCGCACACCTTTGGTCCGCCAATGCGGATTCACCTCGCCCAGCGTATGGACGCCATCGCCAAGAAAGTGATACTGCGAAGCCGTGTACACCACAGCCTGCACATCGAGCACATTGAGATACAGAGCCAAATGAACCAGCGAGTTCATATCATCGACTTCCATATCGGTGGTGACAATCACCCGAGTCAAATTCTGAGACATAGGAACAACTCCAACCAAGATTTTTTTCAGCCAGTTACGCGCAAGGCAAGACGGGACCCGCGCTCACATCGCCACCGACCCGGCGGTCCGCCGGAAGCACCCAGCCAGCGTTTCGAACAACGTTAGCTCAGGGTGCCCCGCCCTTTAGTTTTGTGAACATTCCGCAGCGCGGGCCCGTTTATCCGATGCTCCGAAGGAGCAGGATGAACGGGCCCATGCGCGAGGACGTTCACAAAACTAAAGGGCGGGGCACCCGATGGAATGGTTACCTCGAAACCCTGGCCGACCACTCCCAGCAGCCCACCGGCTCGCCGTCGATGAGTACGTTGCCCCC
>CALHWR010000119.1 GCA_938036665.1 uncultured Collinsella sp.
TGAAGTTGAAATTGAGTACGACCCGGTCATCAAAGACGTAGACCGAGTTGACAGGCGCCGTGCCCAGGCAGCCCCTCCCCGCGGTCCTCGCGCAGGAACGCGCACGCGGCCTTCCCGTCTCTTGCGCCCCTCCCGGAACTGTCCACATCAGTGTAGCCAATCCAGTCCGCCAAGGGCTGCAGCCCGGACAACGCGGCGATGGAGGGCTTCTTCGGCCTGCTCAAGAAGGAGTTCTGGCACGGCAGGGACTGATCGGACTGGACCCCCGCCCGCTTTATCGAGGAACTCGGGGGCTGGATCGGTCGCTACAATACGGAGAGGCGCAGCGATGCGCTCGGTGGCCGCACGCCGGCTGAGTTCCGCTCCGCGCTGGGAAGGGCCGCGTAACGGTCCAAGAAATCGTCCGCAGTCCCGTCTAACACAACGCACATAAGGGACCGTTCATCCGTTTGGTTCGGTGATGATTGTTAAGGCGCGCCTCGATTTAAAGCTGTGGCTGATACTATGGATGCTCGCAAGCGATATGAATGAGGATGCTCATGGCATATGACGATAGGGAGACATGGCTGACGGTCGAGGACCGCGGCTCCAAGTTGGGTCTCCCCCAAAACCAAGATGCAGAGGCCAACGTACTGGCCGCCATGCTGCTATCGCCCGAAGTGGTCGAAGAAGCCCAGGTCGAGCTGCAGCCCGATGATTTCTACCGGCCTATTCATAAGACCATCTATACCGCGATGGTCGATATGTACAACAGTCGCATCCCCATCGACTCCATCTCGCTGATCGATTACCTGCGAAGCATCAACAAGCTCGATGCCGTGGGCGGCGAGGCGTACATTTTGGAGCTGATGGGTCAGACCCTGTCGCTCGTCAACTGGCAGCACCATGCCGCCATCGTTCGTCGCGACTCGATGCTGCGTGAGCTGATTGGCGCCACCAACGAGATTAACGCGCTGGCCTATAACGCCCCCACCGATACCAAAGAGGTCGTGGAGCTGGCCGAGAGCAAGCTGCTCAAGGTCACGGCACGCGAGGTCAAGTCGAGCTACAAGACGTTGACCGAGTTTATGGTCGAGGCCTATAACGAGGCCGAGGAAGCGTGCCAGGCCGGTGGCCAGGCTGCGGGCGTGCCCACGGGCTTCCCGTCGCTCGACCGCATGCTC
This sequence comes from uncultured Collinsella sp., assembly GCA_938036665.1. Taxonomy (GTDB): domain Bacteria; phylum Actinomycetota; class Coriobacteriia; order Coriobacteriales; family Coriobacteriaceae; genus Collinsella. Next base: position 1,164 of record CALHWR010000119.1, read on the forward strand.
ATGGGTTTCCGCGAGGGTCAGCTCATCATTATCGGCGCTCGCCCTGCTGTGGGTAAGACGTCGTTCGCCCTGAATCTGGCGCTCAACGCTGCCGCTGCCGGTTATACCGTCGGCTTCTTCTCGCTGGAGATGTCGGGTAAGGAAATTGCCCAGCGTCTGATTTGCGCCTATGCGATGATCTCGATCAGTGACTTCCGCATGGGCCGCATTAGCCCCGAGCAGTGGGCCAATATCAACGAGGCCACGCAGACCTTGTCTAAGCTCGACATTCTGATTGACGATACGCCCGGCACCACAGTGACTGAGATTCGCGCAAAGAGCCGCCGCATGCTCCACAACAAGGAGAAGGCCATCATCATCCTGGACTACCTGCAGCTGGTGAGTCCTCCGCCGGGACGTCGTTCCGAGAGCCGCACCGTCGAGGTCTCCGAGATGTCGCGAGGTCTGAAGATTATGGCCAAGGAGCTCAAGATTCCGCTGATCGCGCTGTCGCAGCTGTCGCGTCAGGTTGAATCCCGTACCGGCAAGCGCCCGCAGCTGTCCGACCTGCGTGAATCGGGCTCCATCGAGCAGGACGCTGACATTGTTATGTTCTTGGACCGCTCCGCCGATGAGGCCGAGGCCTCGCGTGACGATCGACCCGACGAGGGCGTTACGCGTATCGTCGTGGCCAAGAACCGTTCGGGCCCGATCGGTGACGTCGACCTGATGTTCCTGCCGGCATCCACCAAGTTCTATGAGCTTGATGGGGCGCATACCGAGGAGTAGGACAGGCGCCCGTTGCACGGGTATACTGGGAATGTTTTGTGCTTCTGCGTGCCGGCGTGGCACGTAGACAGTCCATGAATGTAAGGAGTAAACATGCCGTCAACCGTTTTGGTCGGTGCCCAGTGGGGCGATGAGGGCAAGGGTAAGATTTGCGACCTGGTCGCCGGCGACTTCGATGCCGTCGTGCGCTATTCGGGCGGTAATAACGCCGGCCACACCATCGTCGTCAACGGCAAGAAGTACGGCCTGCACCAGGTGCCCTCCGGCATCATGTATTCCGACCATGTGTCGGTGATCGGTAACGGCTGCGTCGTCAACCCCAAGGTTGTCCTTGAAGAGATTGACATGTTCGAGGCCGACGGCATCACCACCAAGAACCTCAAGATCAGTGGCAACGCGCACATCATCATGCCGTACCACATCGATCTGGATGGTGCTTTTGAGCAGAAGCTCGGCAAGAAGAACATCGGTACCACCAAGCGCGGCATCGGTCCGTGCTACCAGGACAAGATGGCCCGCATCGGCCTGCGCATGCAGGACATGCTGGACGAGGCGCTGTTCCGCGACAAGCTGGAGACCGCTCTTGCCCGCGTGAATCCCGAGCTCGAGCTCATCTACCACCTGCCCACCTACACCGTGGACCAGATCTGCGACGAGTACCTGCCCATGGCCGAGCGCCTGCGCCCCTACATCACCGAGACGAGCCTGCTGCTCAACAACATGATCGACGAGGGCAAGGACCTGCTGTTCGAGGGCGCCCAGGCGACGCTGCTCGACATCGACCACGGCACCTATCCGTACGTGACGTCTTCTAACTGCACCGCCGGCGGTGCCATCACCGGCTCCGGCGTCGGTATGAAGAATGTCGACCGCGTGCTGGGCGTCATGAAGGCCTATATCACCCGCGTCGGTTCGGGCCCCATGCCTACCGAGCTTTCCTATGAGTCCGAGGCCGGCCACACGCTGACCGAGGAAGGCTATGAGTACGGCGTGACCACCGGTCGCCGTCGTCGTTGTGGCTGGTTTGACGGCCCTATCGCCAACTATGCCTCGCGCGTCAACGGCCTCACCGACATCGCCGTGACCAAGCTCGACGTGCTTTCGGCCTTCGACACCATCAAGGTGTGCGTGGCCTACGACGTCGATGGCGAGCGCTACACGAGCGTGCCCGAGCATCAGGTGCGCTTTGAGCACGCCAAGCCCATCTACGAGGAGCTCCCCGGCTGGAAGTGCGATATCACCGGTTGCCGCAGCTTTGACGAGCTGCCGCAAGAGGCTCAGGACTATGTGGCGTTTATCGAGGATCTGGCACACACCCGCGTGACGTTCATTGGCGTCGGCGCCGATCGCGAACAGATCATCAACCGATTCTGGAAGTAATCGGCACTATTCGGTTATTGCGATATACCCCTTTGCAGCCCAAGCGGGCGGCCGAGGGGTATATTTGCTTGCAAAGGGCTCGCGCGGAGCGGGCCATTCATCCATAGAGGAGGCACCCTTGAAGGCGGACACTCAAACCATCGACATCCTGTTGTTGGGCAGCGGCGGCCGCGAGCATGCTTTGGCAGCAAAGCTCGCAGCATCACCGCGCGCCGGCAAGCTCTACATTGCGCCGGGTAACGGCGGCACCGCGAGCTGCGGCGAGAACGTTGTTCTCGACGACTGCGATCCCGCGGCCGTGGCGGCGTTTGCTCAGAGCCACGGATGCGGACTCGTGGTAATTGGCCCCGAGGCTCCGCTCGTGGCGGGCGTGGCCGACGCCGTGCGCGCGGCGGGTATTCCCTGCTTTGGCCCGGGTGCCGAGGGCGCCCAGATGGAGGGCTCCAAGCTGTTCTCCAAGCAGCTCATGGAGCGTGCGGGCATTCCGACGGCAGCCTATGGTTCGTTTACCGACGAGGCTTCGGCTCTCGCCTACGTGCGCGAGCAGGGCGCCCCGCTGGTCGTCAAGGCCGACGGCCTTGCCGCGGGCAAGGGCGTTATCGTGGCGACCGAACTTGAGCAGGCCGAGGAGGCCGTGCGCGAGTGCTTTGGCGGCACCTTTGGCGATGCCGGCAGCACCGTGGTCATCGAGGAGATGCTGACCGGTCCCGAGTGCTCGCTGCTGGCCTTTACCGACGGCAAGACCGTGCGCCCCATGGCCACTTCGCAGGACCACAAGCGCGCGCTCGAGGGCGACAAGGGCCCCAACACCGGTGGCATGGGCGTCTACAGCCCGGTGCCCATCGTGACCGATGAAGAGCACGCCACGATGGTGGCGGTCATGGAGCAGACCGTGGCCGAGCTTGCTGCCGAGGGCATCGACTACCGCGGCTGCCTGTATGGCGGCTTTATGCTCACCCCCGCCGGCCCCAAGGTGCTGGAGTTCAATGCCCGCTTTGGCGACCCCGAGACGCAGGTCGTGCTGCCGCGCCTCAAGAACGACCTGGTCGAGGTTATGCTCGCCTGCGCCAACTGCGAGCTCGATCAGATTGAGCTCGACTGGCGTGACGAGTGGGCCGTGGCCGTTGTCCTGACGAGCGCGGGCTATCCCGGCAGCTACGAGAAGGGCAAGGTCATCACTGGCATTGAGGATGCCGAGGCCATGGAGAACGTGACCGTTTACCACGCGGGTACTGCCGTGGTGGACGGCCAGCTCGTGACCAATGGTGGCCGCGTGCTTGCCGTGACCGCTCTGGGCGACACGTTTGAGAACGCTCGCAACCTTGCCTACGAGGCTTGCGAGAAGATTGATTTTGAGGGCAAGACCCTGCGTCACGACATCGGTCTGCGCGCACTGCGTGGCCGCGACGCCTGGGATGCCTAAAATCCGAGAGGAATGAGACGGATGGACGAGAAGAACGAAGAGCTCGTGGACGCGCAGATCGTCGAAGAGGACAGCCGCATGTATGGGCACGCCGAGGGCGAGCCTGGTGGCGAGGTCGCTGACGAGCCGGCGCTGGTGCTGGGCGACGACGACCCGCACGATGCCGAGCTGCACGAGAAGATTCTTTCGGAGGAGTGCGCCTGGAAGGGCAAGATCCTCGACGTCCACCGTCTTGAGGTTGAGCTGCCCAACGGTCGCCGCAGCGCCCGCGATATCGTTCGCCATCCGGGTGCGGCGGCCGTCGTGGCGCTGACCGAGAGCGGCAAGATCGTACTGGTGCGTCAGTACCGCACCGCCATCGACCGCGTGACGGTCGAGATTCCCGCCGGCAAGCTCGATCCAGGCGAGGATCCGCTCGATTGCGCCAAGCGCGAACTGCATGAGGAGACGGGCTTTAGGGCTGGTCGTATTCGCTTTTTGACGTCGATTGTCACGTCCTGCGGTTTTTGCGATGAGATCATCCGCATCTACTTGGCTACCAAGCTCGAGTTTGATGCGCCCAACCCCGATGATGACGAGTTTGTCAACGTGGACCTGGTGCCGCTGCACGAGCTGATCGACGCCGTGCTCGACGGCAAGATCGAAGACGCCAAGACCGTCGTAGGCGCGCTTGCCTGCGACAGCATCGCGCACCGCTTGGGTGGGGCCGATCTTTAACGAGCGGGGATGATCCCGCAGGTCTGTGTAAGTCAGCGAAAGTGCTCCAATTGAGACAAGGTGGCCTAAAAGAGGAGGGAAGCGTATGGATATACGCGACCGACGATTGAAGGCCAGATTGTCCAAATGGAGCACTTGCAGCGTCGAGACGAAACGCGGTTTGGTAAAACCGCGTAAGGTGATTATGCTTAAGAGGTTTCTGTCTTATTACAAGCCCCAGATGGGGCTTTTTGTTGCTGATACTGTTTGCGCTCTGGTGCTTGCCGCCATTGACCTGGCGTTCCCCATTATCCTGCGCAATTTGACCGGTGGGCTATTTACTCAGGGTCAGGCTGCCATTATGCAGGCGCTCGGCATGATCGCGGTGGGCTTGGTGTTGATGTATGCCGTCCGCTGCGCCTGCCGCTACTTTGTGAGCTATTGGGGTCACGTGATGGGCGCGCGCATGGAGTCCAAGATGCGCGAGGACCTGTTCGACCAGTATGAGCGCTTCAGCTTTGCGTACTTCGACCGCAACAGCTCGGGCGACATGATGAGCCGCGTGGTCAACGACCTGTTCGATATCTGCGAGGCGGCGCATCACGTGCCCGAGTGGATCATCATCTGCGGCATCGAGATTATCGGCTCGTTTGTGATCCTCTTTACCATCGCCCCGGTGCTGGCGCTCGCCATGGCCGTGGTGACGGCGGCGTTTTCGGCCATCATGTTTTGGCAGAACATGCGCATGCGCGAGGTCTTTAGCGACAACCGCAAAAAGATCAGCGGCATCAATGCGCAGCTGCAGGATTCGCTGGCGGGCATGCGCGTGGTCAAGAGCTTTGCCAATGAGGAGACCGAACACTTCAAGTTCCGCGCCTCAAACAATCGCTATCTTTCGTCCAAGGAGAACATGTATCACGCCATGGGCGTCTATACCGCGACGTATGGCCTGCTTTCGGGTGTGCTCTATGTGATCGTGGTGCTGCTGGGCGGCTGGCTGGTCGCCCAGGGGCAGCTGCAGGCGGTCGATATGGCGACCTTTGCACTCTATATTTCGCTGTTCTGCACGCCGCTCGAGACACTCGTCAATTCGGCCGAAACGTATCAGAAGGCTATCGCCGGCTTTAAGCGTATGGACGAGGTGCTCTCGACCGCGCCGGATATCCAGGACAAGCCGGGCGCTACGGATCTGCAGGTGACTGCCGGCGCCGTGGAGTATCACGACGTGTGCTTTAACTACGAGGATGTTGAGCTGGGCGAGGGCGATGCCGACGAGCGTCCCGTTATCGACCATATGGACCTGTCCATCAAGCCCGGGCAGACCATCGCTTTGGTTGGCCCTTCGGGCGGTGGCAAGTCCACGACCTGTTCGCTGCTGCCGCGCTTTTATGACGTGGCCGCCGGATCCATTAGCATCGACGGCCAGGACGTGCGCGATGTGACGCAGCAGAGCCTGCGTCGCGCCATCGGCCTGGTGCAGCAGGATGTCTATCTGTTTGACGGCACGATTGGCGAGAACATCGCCTACGGCAAGCCGGGCGCTACGGCAGGAGAGATCGCCGAGGCCGCCCGTCGCGCCAACATCGATGCCTTTATCGAGTCGCTTCCACAGGGCTATGACACGGTCGTGGGCGAGCGCGGCAGCCGTCTTTCGGGCGGACAGAAACAGCGCGTTGCCATCGCGCGTGTGTTTCTCAAGAATCCCAAAATCTTGATCTTGGACGAGGCGACGAGTGCTTTGGATAACGAGAGCGAGGAGGCGGTCCAGGAGTCGCTCGAAGAGCTGGCACGCGGCCGTACCACAATCATCATCGCCCACCGTCTCTCGACCATTAAACACGCCGATGAGATTGCGACCGTTGAGCATGGTCGCGTTGTGGAACGTGGCACGCATGAACAGCTTCTCGCCCGTGGCGGCACCTATGCCCGTTACTATCGAATGCAGTTCGAAGGTGCGCGTGCGCACGAGCTCGACTGATTGATATGACAGGAAGTTTATGGCTGATAAGAACCCTTTGACTCCGGAAGAAGTGACGGAGTTATTCTCCGAAATCGATGCATCCGGTGTCTTGGATCCCACGCTTGCCAAAAAGCGAACCGAGCGCATGCGTGAGAAGGAGGCTGCGGCCAAGCGCGGTGACAAAGCGGCGCTAGCGCAGCTGCGCAGCGAGGACCGCGCGAGCCAGGCAAAACATATCGACCCGCTGTCCGAGGATGATCCTTCGGGTTCGCAGGTGAGTCATACCATTACGAAGACCGCGATGGCCGTGGTCATTGGTATTTTGGTGCTGATCGTGGGCATGCAGATTGGCTACGGCGTGATGCGTCGCCTGAACACCGCCAACCTGTCCGAGAGCGTTTCGGTCGATACCGTTTCGACGGCGCTGAAGGGCGGCCTTGAGTGGGGTAACGGCTTTACGCAGTTCCCGCTCGACTTTACCGTCGATGAGGCCGATGAGCGTACGGGCACGGTCGAGGTGACGGTGTTGGACACATCGTCTGCCAACGAGCTCGAGCTGCTGTCCAACGGGCAGATTCAGGCCGCGGCGCTTGCGACCAACGCGTTGCTCAACGATAAGATCGACCGCGTGGTGTATAACGTTCACGCCTATATCGACGAGGATAGCAACATTCAGCACGATTCCTTCTTTGGCATGTTTCCCGCCCAGGGCCACCAGAGCGCCATCCTGACGTTCGTGTGGACCAAGAGCTCATCCAACGCTACGAGTATCGACTGGAAGATGCGCATCGTGAGTATGGATGACACCATCGCCGAGCGCATTCAGAAGCAGGTGAACTCGGTGTCGTCGTTGATTGAGGACCCGGTGGTGAGCCAGACCAAGATTGACGAGGAAAAGGCCGAACGTGACCTGGAGCATCGTCTGCATGGCCGCGAGATTTTCCGCGGCGGCAAGCCCGATCGCACACCGTCCGAACTGCTGGAGCAGGACAAGATAAAATAAGACGCCATCATCCCGCGTGAGCCACAAGCCCCGCGGGATGATTTTTCCGGGACGGGGATTAAAAAATCATTATGCATAGAAAGTCATAACTATCATTTCGTAAACATTTCGATGAAATTAACGCCATGAGGCATGCTTGCGGTTACAATACCGCGAGGCCTAATTGCACACCTTTAAGCCGGTCCTGTGAGACCGGGAAGGAGAACTATGGCGAACAACCATATTGCGGGCGCTGCCGCCCGCACCATCGCGCCCAGCGAGCTGTGCCAGCGTATGCTGGCCAAAACCAGCAAGGGCGCTTGCGGTCCCTGCACCCTGTATCTTGAGGATGGGACCATTTTTTATGGACGCGCATGCGGCGCCGAGGGCACCGCGACCGGCGAAGTCTGCTTCAACACCTCGCTCGAGGGCTACTTTGAGGTCATGACCGACCCGAGCTATGCCGGCCAAATCGTAACCATGACCTATCCGCAGATCGGCAACTACGGTATCGACGAGACCGATGTCCAGTCGGCCTTCCCCGGCGGCGCCGTGCGCCCTGCGAGCGCTCCGGCCATGCGTGGCATGATCGTTCGCGACATGTGCGCCACGCCTTCTAACTGGCGCTCGGCCGTCAGCGTGCCGGAGTACCTGCGCGCTCACGGCATCGTCGCTATCGAGGGCGTCGACACCCGCGCTCTGGTGCGCCACCTGCGCGACAACGGCTCCAAGATGGGCATTATCTCGACCGAGATCTTCGACGTCGACGAGCTTGCCGAGCGTCTGGCCGCAGCGCCCACGCTGGTAGGCGAGAACCTGGTCAAGACCGTAAGTTGCCCCGCGCCTCACGAGTTTGTGGCCGCCGACCTGCCTGCCACGCATGACTTTGCGCTGGTTCCTGCTGCTCCCGCCCGCCACAACGTGGTCGCGTACGACTGCGGTGTGAAGCGCGGTATTCTGGAGGGCCTCGTCCGCGCCGGCTGCGGCCTTACCGTCGTGCCGTGGGATACGCCCGCGAGTGAGGTGCTCGACATGAATCCCGACGGCGTCTTTTTATCCAACGGCCCCGGCGACCCCGACGCCGTGGTGGAGACCTATGAGCAGGTGCAACAGCTGATCGGCAAGGTGCCGGTCTTTGGTATTTGTCTTGGTCACCAGATGATCAGCCTGGCCTGCGGCGCCCAGATGGAAAAGCTTAAGTTCGGTCACCGCGGTGGCAACCAGCCGGTCATGAACCTGGTAAGCCGTCGCGTGGAGATTACCGCACAAAACCATGGCTTTGGCCTGCTGTTCCCCAGCTTGGGCAAGCTTGTCCCCGAACTTTCCGGCGGCGAGACCGAGCATGCGGTCGATGGAGATCTGCGCGTTTGGGTGCGCCGCGGAATCGCGCCGGTCGTGATGAACGAGCGCTTCGGCCGCATTCGCCTGACGCATGTGAACCTTAACGACGGCACCGCCGAGGGCATCCAGCTGCTCGAAGCCCCGTGCTTCTCGGTCCAGTACCACCCCGAGGCCTCGCCTGGCCCCACCGATGCCCACTATCTCTTTACCGCCTTTACGCGACTCATGGACGGCGAGGAGAACTACCTGGACATCGACACCGCGAAGGACCGCCTGGCTGGCTGGAATTTCGCCGAGACTGAGACCGAGGAGAACTAACATGCCCAAGCGTACTGACATCAAGCGTATCCTCGTCATTGGTTCGGGCCCCATCGTCATTGGCCAGGCCTGCGAGTTTGACTACTCCGGCGCCCAGGCCTGCAAGGTGCTCAAGGAGGATGGCTTTGAGGTCATCCTGGTCAACTCCAACCCGGCGACCATCATGACCGACCCGGGCTTGGCCGACCGCACCTATGTCGAGCCCATCACCGCCGAGTTTATCGAGCGCGTGATCAAGAAAGAGCGCCCGGACGCGCTGCTGCCCACGCTGGGCGGCCAGACCGGTCTGAACGCCGCCGTCGAGCTGGCAAAGGACGGTACGCTCGACAAGTACGGCGTCGAGATGATCGGCTGCGACCTTGCCGCTATCGAGCGCGGCGAGGACCGCAAACTCTTTAACGAGGCCATGGCCGAGATTGGCCTGGAGGTCGCGCGCTCGGGCTATGCCTACAGCGTGGCCGACGCCGAGACTATCGCCGAGCGCGTGGGCTATCCCTGCGTACTGCGCCCGAGCTTTACCCTCGGCGGCGCCGGCGGCGGCATCGCTCACACCCACGAGGAGCTCGTCTCCATCGTGAGCCAGGGCCTCGAGCTCTCGCCCGCCCACGAGGTGCTGGTCGAGGAGTCTATCGAGGGCTGGAAAGAGTATGAGATGGAGGTCATGCGTGACCACGCCGGCAACGGCATCATCGTGTGCTCCATCGAGAACCTCGACCCCATGGGCGTGCATACCGGCGACTCCATCACCGTGGCGCCGGCGCAGACGCTCTCCGACCTTGAGTATCAGCGCATGCGCGTGGCCTCGCTCGCCATTCTTGAGAAGATCGGCGTCGAGACCGGTGGCTCCAACGTGCAGTTTGCCGTGAACCCCAACACCGGCCGCCTGATCGTCATCGAGATGAACCCGCGCGTGAGCCGCTCGTCCGCGCTGGCCTCCAAGGCCACGGGTTTCCCCATTGCCAAGGCCGCCGCGCGTCTGGCCGTGGGCTATACGCTCGACGAGATCGTCAACGACATCACCAAGGCTACGCCCGCCTGCTTTGAGCCCACGATCGACTACTGTGTGGTCAAGGTGCCGCGCTTTGCCTTCGAGAAGTTCAAGGGTACCGACCCCACGCTCACCACGCGCATGAAGGCCGTGGGCGAGATCATGGCGATCGGCCGCACCTTTGAGGAGGCCTTTGGCAAGGCTATGCGCTCGCTGGAGGACGGCCACCAGGGCATTTGCGCCGGCGGCAAGGAAGGTGCCGATAAGCTGAGCGACGACGAGCTTGCTCAGGCCGTGGCAACCCCGACCGAGCATCGCATCTTCTTTGTGGTCGAGGCCCTGCGCCGTGGCTGGGACATCGCTCGCATCCATGCCATCTGCGGTATCGATCCGTGGTACCTCAACCGTATCAACGATATGGTGCAGGTCCAGGAGAGCATCCGCGGCCTGCGTGTGGAGGATATCGACGCCGACGCGATGCGCCTGCTCAAGCAGTACGGTACGAGCGACGCCGAGATCGCCGCGCTGACCGGCTCGGACGAGCGCTTTGTGCGCGCCTATCGCAAGGGTCTGGGCGTGGTTCCCAGCATGAAGACGGTCGATACCTGCGCTGCGGAGTTCTCGAGCGCCACGGAGTACCACTACAAGACGTACGAGAACATCTACCGCACGAGTCCGGATGCCAAGAAGTGCGTGGCTCCCGACGAGACCACGCCGGCGGACAAGCCCAAGGCGATGATCCTGGGCGCCGGTCCCAACCGCATTGGCCAGGGTATCGAGTTCGATTACTGCTGCGTGCACGCGAGCTACGCGCTGGCGGCCCGCGGCTTTGAGACCATCATGGTCAACTGCAACCCCGAGACCGTCTCGACTGACTACGACACCTCGGACCGCTTGTACTTTGAGCCGCTCACCTACGAGGACGTCATGGATGTCATCGATGTTGAGCGACCCGACGGCGTCGTGGTGACGCTCGGCGGTCAGACCCCGCTTAAGCTGGCGCGCATGCTCGAGGAGAGCGGCGTGAACATCATGGGTACCAAGCCCGACGCCATCGACTTTGCCGAGGACCGCGAGCACTTCGCCGCTCTGCTCGACAAGCTGGGCATCATGTACCCGCCGGCGGGCCAGGCCACCTCGTTTGAGGAGGCCGAGGCCGTGGCCGCGCACATCGGCTATCCGCTGCTGGTGCGCCCGAGCTATGTGCTGGGCGGCCGCGGCATGATGATCGCCTACGATGCCGAGCATCTGCGCGATTACATGGCCGAGGCTGCGCGCATTAGCCCCGACTACCCGGTGTACCTGGACCGCTTCCTGGAGGGTGCGATCGAGTCCGACGTCGACGCCCTGTGCGATGGCGAAGAGGTATACATCGGCGGCATCCTGGAGCATATCGAGGAAGCCGGTATTCACTCCGGCGACTCCGCGACCTGCATCCCGCCGTTCAGCTTTAGCGAGAGCCTGCAGGCGAAGCTCCGCGAGACCACGCGCCGCATCGCGATGGCGCTGGGAGTCCGCGGTCTGGTCAACGTGCAATATGCCATCAAGGGCGAGACCGTCTACGTGATCGAGGCCAACCCGCGCGCCAGCCGTACCGTGCCGTTTATCTCCAAGGCCACCGGTGTGCCGCTGGCCAAATGCGCGGCGCGTATCATGGCAGGCGATTCCATCGCGAGCTTGGGCCTGCCGAGCGACGAACGTCAGCTGGACTGGTTCTGCATGAAGGAAGCCGTCATGCCCTGGGGTCGTTTCCCGGGCGCCGACGTCATCCTGGGGCCCGAGATGAAGTCGACGGGCGAGGTCATGGGTATCGCCAAGAGCTATCCCGAGGCATACGCCAAGACGCAGCTGGCGATTGACTACAAGCTGCCCGACCCGAGCTGCGGCAAGGTGTTCATCAGTGTGTGCGACCGCGACAAGCGTCATATCCTTTCGGTCGCTCGTATCCTGCGCTACCTGGGCTTTGACATCTGCTCCACCGAGGGTACGGCGCGCGTGCTGCGCGGCGGCAACGTGACGTGCGAGGTCGTGGAGAAGATCAGCGGCCCGCACGACGGCGAGCGTCCCAACATCGGCGACCTCATCGCCGACGGCAAGATTGCGGTGATCATCAACACACCGTACGGCCCGGGTTCGCGCGGCGATGGCTACCTGCTGCGCACCGAGGCCGTGCGCCGCGGCGTGACCTGCGTGACCGCGATGTCTGCGGCCAACACGTACGTGAGCGCCATCGAGGCCGTGCGCGAGGACCAGCGGGGTCATGGCAGCGCCAATGACATGGGCATGGACGTCATCGCCCTGCAGGACCTGCCGCAGCACACGGTGTAGGTTGAGCTGGCCGGCCGGGGCGGGGGGCTGAGTTTCCCCCTTCGCTCCGGCTGCAAGCAGAGTCGCTCAGTGAGAAACTCAGCCCCCTCCGCCCCGGCCTACGGTGACTCGGTTGCACCGTGTGCTGCCGAAGGGGCCTTGCGCGATGACTAGGGCTGAATAGAAAATGAGTGTGGGCCCTGCCATTCGTTCGAACGGCAGGGCCCACGTTTTGGATTTATTGGGCTGTGGCGGTGAAGGTTGTTTTGTCGGCGGCGATGTGCACGTGCAGCTTTGCCTGACCATCGCAGCTGATGAGCACGCCTACCTCGAACGGGGTTCCCGTCTTGTCGTAGGTCGAACGCACGATGCGCATCGCCGCCTTACCGGTGTTCTGTCCCAAAAGGCGCGCCTCATGCTTGTCGAGGTTGACCGCCTCGTAGACGGCATCGACGCTTGCGGGCAGGATGCCGGTCTTTTCCGCGATGTAGGCGTAGAGCGAGCCATCCACGTCTTTGCGTGTGAGCTCGGGGCAAAGTGACACGGGGATATAGACGTAGTTGAGCTCCATGGGTTTGTCGTTGGCGAGACGCAGACGGCGAATCTCCCAGACGGGTGTCCCTTTGGGCACTTTGAGCCCGGAGGCGATGCCGCGGATGGCCGGTATGCTTGAAAATGCGAGAATCTGCGAGCTTGGAACCCGTCCCGCCTCGCGCATCCGCGCGCTGAAATTCAGGGCCAGGTCGATGCCGGGTGCTGAGGTTTGGGGCTTGATGAACGTGCCCTGCCCACGTTTGCGCACCACGCGCCCCTCGATGACGAGATCTTGGAAACAACGGCGCACGGTCGCGCGCGATAACTCCAGCCGCTCACAGATTTCGAGCTCGCGTGGCAGCGGCGTCTTGGTGTCGAACGCCTGGCTGGCGATAAGCAGAGCGATTCGATGTTTAAGTTGGACATAGAGCGGCGTATCACCGCTGCGATCGAAGGGTTCGGAGGCGAGAAACGAGATCATGTCCATGGGGTACCTCCATGTCGTGAGCATACGTGACATGGTCTGACACTGCGGGACAAACCGGTGATGTCAGGCCCGATTCTTGTTGGTATGTATGGTACACAAGGAACATAAAACATTTACCAGGCAATCTACCTGCTATTTTAAAAATAATTGGAAGAAAAAATAATTTAGGCACAAAAATAGTTGCTACCGTTAACCGATGAATAGTTGCCGTTCGCAACTATTTTCTTGTACCGAACATGCCCCGGCGCAACAATAATCTCAGCAAAAAGCAAAGCCGTGCGATACACGGCAGGTCGAGAGGAGACCGCATGCGGTATCTGGTAATGGTCAGTCACGGAACGCTCGCTCCCGGACTGCACAGTGTCCTCAAGATGCTCGGCAATGATGCCCCGAACATCTTGTCGACGAGTCTCGTGGACGGCATGGGCGCTGACGAGTATGTCGAGAACGTCAAGGCGATGCTCGCTCCCGTTACCGCCGATGACGAGGTTGTCCTGCTCGGTGACATCCTGGGCGGATCGCCGCTCACCAATGCTATGAACACGATGGCCGAGAAGGGCTTGCTCGCCCACACCATTGCCTTCGGCGGTATGAATCTGCCCATGGCTATGACCGCCATGATGGGGCTTGCCACCATGGACCTGGATTCTCTCAAGCAGATGATGCTGCAGGAGGGCAAGAACGGTATGTCCGAGCTCGTTGTCCCGACCGATGACGCCGACGACGAGGACGACGACATCTAGGCAGCGCATCCGCCCAAATTTTCGTGATGGAGCGGGGGTTAAGAGGAAAGACCCCCGGTGATAAAGAAAGGGAGAACGCATGATTTCGTTCATCCGTATTGACGACCGTATGATCCATGGGCAGACCGTTACCCGTTGGGCCCTCGAGTATCCCTGCGACGGTCTTATCGCCGTCAACGACGCTGCAGCGTCCAACCCCGTGCTCAAGGAGGCCTACAAGAGTGCCTCGGGCAAGAAGACGTTCGTGTGGACCAAGGAGCACTTCAAGGAGGTCTCCGAGAAGGTTCTCAAGTCCGACACCAAGTACTTCCTGATCACCAAGAACCCGCTCGACATGAAGGAACTTCTCGTCGATTTTGGCTTTAAGCCCGGCATGGACCGCATCATCGTCGGTCCCTGCAACGATCGTCCCGGCACCACCAAGCTCGGCAACAACCAGTCGATCACGCAGGAAGAGGCCCAGGCGCTCGAGGATCTCACCAACGCCGGCTACACGGTCGAGTTCGCCCTTATCAAGGAGAAGTCCATCGGTGAGTGGCCCAAGTTCCGCGGTCAGTTTGGCTTCTAGTTAGGCGCCAGCCGCATTTTGGTATCTACAGCCCTTGGTGAAAGGGGCTGAGGAATAAAGAAAGGGGAAAGCATGGCAATCAATGCATTCCAAGCCGCGCTGTTCGGCCTGTTCGCCTGCCTGGCATCACTGCCTGGCATGGGTGGCACGACGATCGGCAACTACACTCTGGGTCGTCCTCTGGTCGCCGGCCTCATCGTCGGCATCATCATGGGCGATATGCAGACGGGCATCCTCGTCGGCGCTGCCATCCAGGTTGTCTACATCGCTCTCGTGACCCCCGGCGGAACCGTCTCCGCCGACGTCCGCGCCGTGTCCTATATCGGTATCCCGCTGGCGATCCTCGCCATCAAGAACTCGGGCATCGATCCCGCCTCCGCTGAGGCTGCCGGCATGGCCGCATCCCTCGGTGCCGCCGTCGGCACGCTCGGCACTGTGCTCTTCTATGGCACCGCCACCATCAACCTGGTGTGGCAGGGCATGGGCTGGAAGTGGCTCGAGAAGGGCGATCTCCACAAGCTCTACCTGGTCAACAACGTTCTGCCTTGGATCGGTCACATCGTCTGCTCGTTCCTCCCGACGTTCATCATCACCATGGGCGGCACCGCCATGGTCGACCTCATGAAGACCTACATGCCCATGGACGGCATCGCGATGAAGACGCTGTTTACCGTCGGCTCGCTGCTGCCTACCGTCGGTATCGCCATCCTGCTCAAGCAGGTCATCTCTAAGCCCACGGACTTCCTGACGTTCTTCTTCGGCTTCACCCTGTCCGCTGTCATGGGATGCAACCTGATCGCCGCTGCCGGCATCGGTTGCTTCTTCGCCCTGATCAACTATGAGATCGCTTCGCTCAAGATCGACCTCGCAAACGCTCCCAAGGCAGCTATCGCCTCGGGCTCAGATGATGAGGAAGAGGAGGACATCTAATGGCAGAGAAGAAAAAGCTCTCTAAGAAAACGCTTGCCAAGTCGTTCCGTAACTGGTCCTATGGCAACCTGACCTGCTTCTCGCAGGAGCACATGCAGACCTTCGGTTACCTGTGCGCCATGCTTCCGATTGTCGAGGAGCTCTACGACACGCCCGAGGAGCAGAAGCAGGCCCTCCAGACCTACTCCGCGTTCTTCAACACCGAGCCGCAGATCGGCACCATGATTGTCGGCGTCACCGCCGGCCTCGAGGAGGCTCGCGCAAACGGCGAGGCCATCGACGACGACGCCATCAACGGCATCCGCGCCGGCCTCATGGGCCCGCTCGCCGGCCTTGGCGACTCGCTGATTGTCGGTACCCTGATCCCGATCCTGCTCGGTATTGCCCTCGGTCTCTCGACCGGCGGCTCCCCGCTTGGCGCTATCTTCTATATCGTCGTGTGGAACCTGCTCATGTACCTCGGCATGCGCTTTGCCTACAACCAGGGCTATGAGCTCGGCGGCAAGGCAGTCGAGGCCCTCGTCGGCCCCAAGGCCAAGGCTCTGCGTGATTCCATCGTGATGGTCGGTACCATGGTCATCGGTGCCGTGGGCGCAACTTGGGTCTCCATCACCTGCAGCCCCAACCTGGTGCTGCCCGGCGGCGGTAAGTTCCAGGACACGCTCGACGGAATCTATCCGCACCTGCTGCCCATGATCTTCATCATCTTCTGCTGGTACATGATGACCAAGAAGAAGGTCAACCCCATCGTCATGATGCTGATCCTCGTTGTGGTCGCATTCGTGGGCGTTGTTATTGGCTTCTTCGACCCGGCGCTGAGCTACTAGTCATCATCCTTTGACCCCCTTTAAGGCCGTGCGGCCTCAACCGCACGGCCTTCTGATTTTACGCCGCCCTTCAAGGGCAATATGGCCAGCGACCTCCATCGCCTATACGACACCCGCTATATTGCTCTTGAAAGATGACGTATTCGATAAACGATGCACTTGCGCATAATGCACACTTTGCACGAGGAGGACCATATGCACGAGAAACATGGACACGACCTTTCGCGCGACGACTTGATCCGCGAGGCAAAGATGCAGACCGATGCTATTCAGCGGCTCAACGTTTGGCTGCGCCTGGGCTATTCGCTCGTGGCTATTGGCTTTTTGGTGGGGATGTGGGGTATGCAGGGCGGCCCCGGCTGGGGTGTCCCTGTGGGCATCGTGTGCCTGGTGGTGGGCACTCCGCTTTCGATTGTGCTTAAGGTTGGCACGACCAACGCCAAAAAGAATGTCGAGCGCATGCTCGAGGCCGCGGGTATCGACGTTGAGGAGCTTATGCGACGCAAGAAGGACGAGCGATAGACTTCCGTGTTGGGGTATCATAAATAATTGTTGCGAATGTTAACTAATGTACGGCAAATGATGGTTTTATGGCCCTTCTAGAGTTGCAAAGGACAATATCCCCGGTGGATTACGATGACGTCGCTCGAAAACTGATTGTTTACTCACGTTCCCTTGCCAAGGGGTCCTTGAGTGCTGCCGGCGGCGCCAGTGTGGGCGAGGCACCGGTTTTACAGTATCTATCGGGTATTGACGGTGATGTCATTCCCTCCGAGATTGCCAAGAAGCTGAAATTCTCCCGTGCGCGCATGTCGCATATCTTGGATTCACTCGAGAGCAAGGGTTATATTCAGCGCAGGGCTGATCCAAACGATCGTCGGCGTGTGTTGGTGAGCATCACCGAGGAAGGCCGCGATTTTGCGGCGAAAAAAAATGCCGAGAGTGTGGCATCGCTCTCGAAGCAGCTCTCAGCGCTCGGCGAGCACGATGCTCAGGAGCTCGTGCGCATCCTGAATAAAGCCTACAGCCTTACCTATGATGCCGACGACTACCTGGACAATCTATAAGGATGAAGGCAGACATTTAGGTGCATCATGAAATGCATCCGGGGCAATTGTGCCCATCAGCCACCGTCAACATCTCATTCCAAACAAAATCAGCCAACGTACGTCATGGCAATCCTGCTTTCGCTGCGGAACGTTCTGCACAGTCA
>CALHWR010000120.1 GCA_938036665.1 uncultured Collinsella sp.
GGACAACTCTACCGCTTCACCGTCAAGGGCGAATCGCTCTCGGCGCCCGACATCGAATGGGTCGGCCACGACACCTTCCAGCGCTACGAAGCCAACGACGAACTCGACCGCGTTCGCCGTGACGATTCCGAGGCCGCCGGTAAGCTCGCCGATGCCAAGGTGCGCCTGGCCCAGACGAGCGAGCGCCTGCGTTCGCTGAAGGGCCGCGTGCCCGACCTTGAGCATCGTCTTGAGGGCATCGACCGTCGTATCCGCGGAACACGCCAGGCTTCGCGCTCGCTCGAGCTGCTGCGCCTGCGTGTCGACCCCATGCACGAGCGCTATTCGGCCCTGCTGGATCGCGCATCGGATTGGGCCGCGCGTCTGCGTGATCAGGCTTCGCTCGAGGAGGCGGACTCGGCCTCGCTCAAGAAGACCATCGAAGACGCCAAGGCCGAGGTCTCCCGCGCCAAGGAGCGGGTCGATGCCGCCACGGCGACGCAAAACGAGTTCAAGGTTTCCCGCGGCAAGCTCGAGGTGCAGGTGGAGGCGGCCATCAAGGCCATTACCGCCGATGGCACTACGGTGCTCGAGGAAGCGCTCATGCTTCCTGCTCCCACCGACCGCGACGCCGCCGAGCGCGAGCTCAACCAGCTCGTGCGCCAGATTAACAACCTGGGCCCTGTGAACCAGGTTGCCATGGAGGAGTACGAGCAGCTCAAGCGCCGCGCCGATTACATCGAGGAGCAGCTGGCCGATCTGGAGAGCGCGCGCAAGGCGCTCACCAAGATCACAGTGGCCATTGATCGCAAGATGCGCAAGGCGTTTCTGGTGACGTTTGAGAAGGTCGATGCGAACTTCCGTGAGATCTTCGCCATGCTGTTCCCGGGTGGCCAGGCTCATCTTGAGATGACCGATCCCGAGCATCCTGCCGAGACGGGCATTGAGGTTGTGGCGCAGCCGCGCGGCAAGCGCATTACCAAGATGATGCTCATGTCGGGTGGCGAGAAGAGTCTGACGGCGCTCGCCCTGCTCTTTGCCGTGTACCGCACGCGCACGGTGCCGTTCTATGTGCTGGACGAGGTCGAGGCGGCGCTTGATGACGCCAACCTGTCCAAGCTCATCGGAGCCCTCGATGTGCTGCGTTCCGATACACAGCTCTTGGTCATTTCGCATCAGCGCCGTACTATGGAGGACGCTGACGTTCTCTATGGCGTCTCGATGCAAGCCGACGGCGTCAGCCGCGTCGTCTCGCAAAAACTCGATCGCGAAACCGGAAAGGTCGTGAATGCATAATGGGATTCTTTGACGCTCTCTCGCGCGGACTTGAGCGCAGCCGCGAGGCCCTCAACGAGGTCTTCTACTTTGGCGGCGAGGTCGACGAGGACTTTTGGGAGGACCTTGAGGACACCCTCGTTATGGGTGACATGGGTGCCGAGGTCGCCATTCAGGTCTCCGATGACCTGCGCGATGCCGCAGCCAAGAAGAACCTCAAGACCGCACCGCAGCTTCGTCGCGCTCTGGCCAAGCAGCTTGAGCAGCACTTTGTGCCCATCGAGCGCGATCCGTTCTCCGATACGCCGAGCTGCGTGCTGTTTGTGGGCATCAACGGTGCCGGCAAGACCACGACGGTCGGCAAGATTGCGAGCGCCATGGCTTCCCGCGGCAAGAATGTCGTGATCGGTTCGGCCGATACCTTCCGCGCCGCCGCCATCGAGCAGCTCGATGTGTGGGGCCAGCGCGCCGGTGTTCCCGTCATCAAGCGCGACCGCGGCTCCGACCCGGCGAGCGTTTGTTACGACGTGCTCGACGAGGCCGACAGGCGCGGCAGCGACCTGGTGCTTATCGACCCCGCCGGTCGTCTGCATACGAGCCCCGAGCTCATGCGCGAGCTCGCCAAGGTGGTCAACGTGACGCGTAAGCGCGCCGCCAATATGGCCGCCGGTCCCATGCCGGTCTCGGTCGTGCTTGTGATCGATGCCGCCACTGGTCAGAACGGTCTGAACCAGGCGCTCGAGTTTAATGAGGCGCTGGGCCTGGACGGTATTATCATGACTAAGCTGGACGGCACGGCTAAGGGCGGTATCGCCATGGCCGTGGCCGAGAAGCTCAAGCTCCCGATCCTTCGCATCGGCGTGGGCGAGCAGGTCGATGACCTGCAGGAGTTTAACGCCAAAGATTTCTGCCGCGCCCTGGTGGGCGAGTCCAACTAAGGAGTAACCAGTGTTTGATTCCCTGAGCGATCGCCTCAACGACACATTTGACCGCCTACGCGGCAAGGGTAAGCTGACCGAGGCCGATATTACTTCGGCCATGCGCGACATCCGCATGGCGCTGCTCGAGGCCGACGTCAACTTCAAGGTCGTCAAGGAGTTTGTCGCCAAGACCAAGGAGCGCTGCATGACCGCCGAGGTCATGGAGTCACTGTCGCCGGCGCAAAACGTCGTCAAGATCGTGCTCGACGAGCTCACCGAGATGCTCGGCTCTACCGAGAGCAAGCTCGTCTTTAGCAACCGTATCCCCAACGTCATCATGCTCGTGGGCCTGCAGGGCTCCGGTAAGACCACGGCGGCCGTAAAGCTGGCCTACCTGCTCAAGAAGCAGGGCCGCTCGCCGCTGCTCGCCGCGTGCGACGTCTACCGTCCCGCCGCAGCCGACCAGCTGGCCACGCTCGGTGGAGAGATCGGCGTGCCGGTCTTCCGTGGCGACGGTGCACACCCGGTCGACATCGCCAAGGGCGCCATCCAGGAGGCCGTCGACCACCTGCGTGACGTGGTCATCGTCGATACCGCCGGTCGTTTGCAGATCGACGAGCAGATGATGCAGGAAGCCGTGGACATCAAGAAGGCCGTCAAGCCCGATCAAGTGCTGATGGTCGTCGATGCCATGACCGGCCAGGATATCGTCAACGTGGTCTCGACGTTTGCCGAGCGCACCGACTTTGACGGCGTGATCATCTCCAAGCTCGACGGCGATGCCCGTGGCGGCGGCGCGCTTTCCGTGCGCCAGGTGACCGGCAAGCCCATCAAATTCGTGAGCATGGGCGAGAAGCCCGATTCGCTGGAGCCGTTCTATCCCGATCGCATGGCCAAGCGTATTCTGGGTATGGGCGACGTCGTCGGTATTATCGAGAAGGCCCAGGAGGCAGCCGATGCCGAGCAGCTCGAGGCTGCCGAGCGCATGCTGCGCGAGGGCTTTACCATGAACGACATGCTCGACCAGATGAAAGCTGTTAAGAAGATGGGCGGCATGAAGGGCATTCTGGGCATGCTCCCCGGTGGCCAGCGCGCGCTCAACCAGATGGGCGGCAACCTGGACGAGGGCATCTTTGACAAGAACGAGGCCATCATCATGTCGATGACCAAGGAGGAGCGCCTGCGTCCCTCCATCATCAACGGCCAGCGTCGCGCCCGTATCGCCAAGGGCGCCGGCGTGACCCCCACTGAGGTCAACAGCCTTATGAAGCAGTGGGGCGAGATGAACAAGATGATGGGACGCATGCGCACGATGGCCAATCAGGCGCAGGCCGGCGGCAAGAAGGGCAAAAAGGGCAAGAAGGGCAAGAAGATGCGCATGCCCAATATT
>CALHWR010000121.1 GCA_938036665.1 uncultured Collinsella sp.
ACGCGCATAAAGAGAGCCTCCCATTTCTCATGTCCAAGAAATGGGAGGCAGTTCAAAACAACGGGACGGGCCTTTTCTGTTTTCGAATGTCAGGAGTGACAAGCGCAGCTGTTAAAACTGACAGTCAGCGCACGAACGCTAATCCACGCGCTTGTCGCCCATAAAGAAGAGCGCCACCGTACCAGGTCCGGTGTGCGAACCGATCAGAGTACCGATGTTATTGATCTCGATCTTGCCTTTAAGCTGCGGAACCTGTTCCTCAATCAGCGCCGCAACTGCCTCCGCATCCTCGCGGCACGCCGAGTGCGACATGATGCACTTACCCGAATATTCCGCACCGTCCTGCACGTGTGCCATCATGGTCTTAGCCATCTCGGAAATCGCGCGCTTCTTAGTGCGAATCTTCTCACGTGGCGACAGCCCACCTTCGCAATCGACCGTCATAAGTGGGCAAATCTTAAGCGCCGTGCCGATGATCGCGCTTGCGGCCGAAATGCGACCGCCTCGTAGGTAGCTCGACAGATCGGTCGAGAAGAACCAGTGGTGAAGGTTGAGTTTATGCTCCTCAATCCAAGCGGCCGTCTCGTCGAGCGAAGCGCCGCCATCGCGAACGTCGGCGGCACATTCCGCCAGCAGGCCAAAGCCCGAAGACGCCGCCAACGAATCGATGACGCGCACCTTGCCGCCCTGAGGATAGCGATCCGCGAGCATCTGTGCCGCAACGCAGGCCGATCCATACGTGCCCGAAATACCCGACGACAACGTCAGGTGCAGCACGTCTTTACCCTCGGCAACAAACGGCTCCCAAAACTCCTCGTACTCACCCACGCTCACCTGAGACGTCTTGGGCATGGCGCCCGCGGCAATCTGGGCAAAAAACTCGTCCGGCGTAATCGACTGATACAGATCGTCCGTATAGACAACATCGTCGATCTCGTAATGAAAACACACGACAGGGATATTGCGCGACGCAAAGAACTCACGGGTTCGATCGGCGGCGGATTCACAGGTCAGGACAAAATCACTCATATGAGGCTCCTTAAGTATTGCTGTGCAAATTATCGCACAGCAAGCCTAAATACGATACAAATGTCCACTATTTACCAATGCGAACCATTTGTATTGATTATCTTTATCATGAACATCCCCATCCCCGCCATGGGCCAACATGGGCAAAATCACCCGATTTGCCTCCACTCAACCGCCATATCTACCTCAACTAAATCGATTTACCAAACCGTTCAGCCGACAATTCAGCCGCCGGCGCAAAATCGAAACAAAGCCGGCGCATACTGGTAAACGCTTGACACTGTTTTATCAGTTTTACCAACCATATCGGAAGGTGTTTCATGGTCGCATTCGATCGCAATCCGCAAGACTTCAAGTATCTGCGCCTGCTGTCGAGACAGTTTCCCACCGAGCAATCCGCGTTTACCGAGATCATCAATCTCTCGGCCATCCTCAACCTGCCCAAGGGCACCGAGCACTTTATGAGCGACCTGCATGGCGAATACGAAGCCTTCATGCACATCCTCAACAACTGCTCGGGCGTCGTACGCGAGCATGTCGACGAGATCTTTGGCGACACGCTCACCTTTTATGAAAAGGGCGAGCTGTGCACGCTCATCTACTACCCGCGCGAGAAGATCGAGCTGGTCCGCAGCCAGCACGAGGACTCACCTACCTGGTATAAAACCATGCTCGACCAGCTTATTGTGGTTGCCCGCTCGCTTTCGAGCCGCTATACCCGCTCCAAGGTGCGTAAGGCCATCCCGCGCGATTACGCCTACATCATCGACGAGCTGCTGCACACGCATCCGGACGAGAACAACTATCGCGTGCGCTATCACGAGCGCATCGTGGAGTCCATTCTGGAGACCGCCAGCGCCGACGACTTTATCGAGTCGCTTGCCTCGCTCATCAAGCGCCTGGCCGTCGACCACCTGCACCTGGTGGGCGACATCTTCGACCGCGGCGGCGGCGCGGCCAAGATTATGGACCGCCTGCTCACCTACCATTCGCTCGACATCCAGTGGGGCAATCACGACCTGCTGTGGATGGGCGCCGCTGCCGGCGAGCCCGCCTGCATCGCCACGGTGCTGCGCAACAACCTGCGCTACGACAACTACGAGATTCTCGAAAACGACTATGGCATCTCGCTGCGCGAGCTTGTCGCCTTCGCCGACGCCGCCTATATCGCCGGCGAGCCCATCAGCCCGCTGATCAAAGCCATCAACGTCCTGCTCTTTAAGCTCGAGGGCCAGATTATCCAGCGTCACCCGGAGTTCGACATGGCCGACCGCCTGCTGCTCGACAAGGTCGATCACGACGCCGGCACGGTCACCCTCGCCGACGGCAGCGTATGGCCGCTCACGACCAACGACTTCCCCACCGTCGATCCGACGGACCCCTACACGCTCACACCCGAGGAGCAGCACATCATCGACAAGCTCGTGTCCGAGTTTGTCACCGCCGATCACCTACATCGCCACATCGATTTCCTCTATACCCACGGCTCCATGTATAAGGTCGCCAACGGCAACCTGCTGTTCCATGGCTGCGTGCCGCTCAACGAGGATGGTACCTTTAGCAGCATGAACTGCCTGGGCACCTGGCACGCAGGCCGCGATTATCTCGATTTTTGCGACCGCATCGCCCGCCGCGCCTGGCGCGTGGGCGACCGCGACGCCCTCGACTGGATGTGGTACCTGTGGATCGGCTTTAACTCACCCGCCAGCGGACGCCTGGTGCGTACCTTTGAGCGCGCCTATATCGCCGATAAGAGCACCTGGGTCGAGCCGATGGACCCGTACTTTACGCTAACCAAGTCGCCCTCGGTCTGCGACGACATCATGCGCGAGTTCGGCGTTGCCCCCATGGCATGTTCGCCGACCGGTCACATCATCAATGGCCATACGCCCGTCAAGACTACCAAGGGCGAGCAGCCCATCCGCGCCAACGGCAAGCTGCTGGTCATCGATGGCGGTTTCTGCCGCGCCTACCACCCCAAGACGGGCATCGCCGGCTACACGCTCATCTCGAGCTCGCGCGGATGCCGCCTCAAGTCGCACCAGGCCTTTACCACCGTTGCCGAGGCGCTCACCCGCAATATCGATATCGAGAGCGAGACCAACCGCTTTGACGAGGCCGACCGCCGCCGCATGGTAAGCGACACCGATACGGGTGCCAAGATCCGCAGCCAGATCCAGGACCTACGCCAACTGCTCGATGCATATAGAAACGGTGCTATCGAGGAGCGCGCCTAGCTCCACCCGTGGGGATTGGCTAAACTTGCTGAGTTCATCATCCCCGCGGCGCCCCGGCGCAATCCTAAGGCAGGTACCATGCAAAAGCTCCTTGCGCAGATCATGAAGTTTGGCGTCGTCGGCGTCGTCGCCACGGTCATCGACTTTGGCATCATGAATCTGCTCCACTACGGTCTGGGCCTTAACATCCTGATCGCCAACACCAGCGGCTTTATCGTCTCGCTCATCTTTAACTACGTCGCGAGCATGAAGTACGTGTTTGCACACAAGGAGGGCATGAGTCGCCGCCGCGAGTTCATTATCTTTGTCGTGCTGTCCGTGATCGGCTTGGCGCTCAACGACGGTATCGTGCTGGCGCTCAACGCCGGTCTGGGGCTCGAGGCCAATATCGCCAAGATTTGCGCCACCGCACTGGTCATGGTCTACAACTTTGTGACCCGAAAGATCTTCCTGGAGGGCGAGGAGACCAAATAGCTCGGCCTCCTCGTTGCACTACGGGGCCCACGAACGACGTGCGTCGAGCGCTGCGTTGTTCGTGGGCCTTGCTCGTTTACGGGCAAATTTGGCACGTTTGCGGATTGTCTCTTGCAAATTTGGCGAGTTCGTATAGTTCTTGGCAAAGACCTTACGTTTCCCATGCAAAAGCTCTAAAGTATCCTCTGCTCGATTCGTCAACGCATTGGATGTGATTACGTGCGCAAGGCACTGGCACAACCTCATACTAAGCAATTCCTCAAGTTCGCTGTCGTGGGCCTTATCTCCTTTGGCATCGACTGGGGCATGCTGATTGCGCTCGTCGAGCTGTTCCATCTCGACTTTTTGATGAGCACCACAGTCTCGTTTACCACCTCCGTCGTGGTTAACTACTGGCTCAGCATGAAGTACGTGTTCGACCATCGCGAGGGCATGAGCCGCAAGCGCGAGTTTACGATCTTCACCATCCTGTCGGTAATTGGTCTGGGTCTCAACGACCTGTACATGTTTGTGGGCGTCACGTTTTTGAGCATCGGCTACCAGGCCATGAAGGCAATCGCAACGTTCTTGGTCACCTGGTACAACTACTTTAGCCGTCGCTTATTCCTCGAGGGCGCGCAGTCGTAGACGGCCCAACATAATCTCGCTTCGCAGCCGGTTGGAATTCACGTTCCAACCGGCTTTTTGTTTGCCGAGAGACCCGGCGACCCAGTCCTCTACGCATGAAAAACGGGCGGCTCGGATGTTGGTCCGAACCGCCCGTTTGGCGCGCCATGTCGAGGCCTCTAGCCCGTTACGTAATACCACACGACGGTGTCGCCATTCTTGAGAATGTAATTGCTGCAGGCGGTATTGGGCGTTTTGCCGTTAACGGAGTACATCCAGCCGCTCGTGCCGCCGTGTTCCTTCTCGGCCAAACCGCCAATCGCGGCAACATAGGTACCATACGACGAAGGGCGCGCATTGATAGAAAGTCCCAACGCACACAGCGCGTCGTAAGGAGTTGCGCCCTCATTGAAGGTGAACGTGCCGCCAGAAGAGACAGGGTTACCCACGGCGCTCGATGTGACCGAGACCGTCACCGTGACGACGTGGCTAGGCTGCTGCGAGCCGACCTGATCGCCCGTAGAGGCGCCGCCGCCGTTGGATGCAGAACCACCGCCGGTCGTCGAGCCAGCGCTCGAAGATGAGCCGTCAGAAGCGCTTGATCCGCCAGTGGACCCAGAATTCTGCGAACCCGATTTATCCCCGGACTTCTTGCCGCCTTTGCCTTCGGACTTCTTCTCCTTCGAATCCTTGTCAGACTTCTTGTCCGAAGATTCAGACTTGTCCTTGGAATCAGATTCATCCGAGTCCTTGGACTCGGAGTCCACAGCGTCAGAAGACGAGGAGCCCGCTGCCTCCGTCTTGCGAGAGGCGGTAGAGCCAGAGCCGGCAACGCTTTTCCCCGCCACGGCCCGAGCGATCCAATCGATGGACCAAGCACCGCTGGAAGAAGGTTGGACAAAACCCAGCGACACAACGATCAAGACGATGCAGACGGCCGTCAGGGCGCCAAAAAGCGCCTTGCGCCGAGGGGCGGCCGAAGCCGCGTCCTTTTTCTTTGCATCGTCAAGCTGGATGAACGACGAGTCGGGCTGCTTGGACTCGGCGTCCTGAGGCTTATTGGACACAGCCCTCACCTACCGACGCTTGGTAAACACGAACACACCGATGACTGCGAGACCGATCACGCCGGCCGCCACGCCAACAATGGCGAGCGGGTTGAAGCCAGACTCCTGTGCCGGAGCAGCAGCGGACTTCTTAGCAGCGGTCGTAGCAGACGAGCCCGTATCGGACTTGCCATCCTTCTTGCCGGACTTATCGGAATCCTTCTTGGAATCCTTATCGTCCTTGGTCTCGGTCGTGGTGGTCGTGGAGACCGGCTTCTGACCCGGCGAGACAGCACCGCCGGACTGCTGCCCGTTCGTACCGTTGCCAGAACCGGAGCCGCCATTGCCGCCAGAACCGCCGTTGTTGTCAGCGGCCTTCTTGATCCACTTGGCATACAGCGTCATATCAGCCGTCACCGCAACGCTAAAGTCATACGCCTTTGTACAAGCTTCATCGGTGTACCAACCAGCGAAGGTATAGCCCTCGCGCGTCGGATCGGTCGGCTTGCTGACAGTCGAGCCCGAAGCGGGGGTCTGACCATTGACCGACGAGCCGCCCTGAGCATCAAACTTGACGCGATGTGCCTGAGATTTCACACAGAAGAGATGGCCCGAATCGTTGGTGTAATACAGATTGCCGAACTGATCGCAGACAACCGAGGCCATGCAATAGTTGGCATATCCAGAACCGGGAACGAACACCTCGGTTGCCTCGGCATCGCCCAGCTTGTACATGTACACGCCACCGCCGGTAGTGTAGTTAGGCCAATTGCCCTTGGCGCCGTTCAAGGTGAAATATACGTACGTCTCGCCATCATGCGTTGAGACGAGCGGCGTGCCCTTGGACTCAAAGCCAAGCTCTTCGCCATCGGCCTTCGTAATCTGCTTCACACTCATATCGGAGAGGTCAATGATCGAAAGCAGGCCCTTAGCCTTAGCCTTAGCCTTGGCCTTAGCCTTCCAATTGTTCACGGTTGTCCCGCCAATAAAAGCATACTTACCACTGAAAACGGGCGTCGAAGTCGAATAAGCGGCAAACTGAACTTTCGCGGCCTCAGTAATGGAACCATCGGAACCAATGGTCAGCTTGTGCAACGTACCATCGTCGCGCGTAACAGCATATATATAACCGTCATGAACGGTAAGCGCCGAACGGATGTTGCCACCAGACAGCTTAATCGAACCAACACGCTTTGACAGATCGGCAGAATACACGCGCACCTGGCCATAGTCGCCGCCAACGACATAGTAGCCATTTACCATCAGGCCGCCAGACCAGTAGTAACCTCCGTCAGCGACGGAGGCGCTACCGGCGATGGCGCCCGTGTGAATATTGATGCGCCTGACCGTACCGTTTTGCACGTCATTGCCATTGCCAGACCAATAATCAAGGGTGTTGATATAGACGTAGTCGCCGTCAACGGTCAACGAAGACAGGTTCTGCTTCGTAAATGCATCGGAATACCAAAGCGTCTCAAACGTTTTCGCCGAAACAGCCTGCAGATAGCCGCCGGAAAGCGGAATCAAAATAATGCCTTGCGCAATAACAGGACGGCAGGTGGTATCCATGGAAGAGCCAAGCTCAAGAGATCGCAGAACGGAACCCGTCTCGGGATCAATCTCATTCAGGACAGCATTCCACGTATTTCCACCCCATACCGAAGCGCCCGTGACAAGGTATACCTTTCCGTTCGCGACAATGGGGTCAGACGCAGAGGCGCTTGCACCTGCCTTCTGCTGCTCTTCGGTCAGAAGATTAAGTGCCCAAGAAGGCGTATCGGTCTTTGTTGTAGGCGTAAGGGCGTCCGTCGAGGATCCCGAGCCGCCGTTCGCAAAACCATTCCATGCCGCATCGACATCGGGATGCTCCGTTCCGGGATTGGTAGCAGGAGCCGTCGAGGGCTTCTGCGTGCCGTCACCCTTAACATAACGGAACTCGACGCAATCGCCGTTCTTGAGGTAGTAGCTCGGAGCACCGACGCTCGCATACCCATTGTTTACAAAGAACGACCAGTAGCTGTACGGCGCGGCGCTCGTTGTGCTCAGCACGCGGCCATCGGGCATCGTCGCACTCGTAAGACCCCATGCATTTGCTTCGAGGTTCGTGCAACCGGCAGCCGTCATAAGCTGCTCGAGCACCGACTCGGCCGTCGTGTCTTCGTCGGCAGGAAGCGTGAGCTCGGTCAAGGGCGCCACCGATTGCTCGGTATAATTGCCGTCAGCATCACTTGCGGAAACGCCCGTGACCTTGGCCGTCACCGTAATGGTCTTGCTCTCGTTCGGGTTGTCGAGCCCCGTCGTTCCCTTGACGTTTACCGTCGCAGAAACATCCAAGCCGGCAAGCCCCGCGTAGTCCGAATTGTCGGGATAGCGCTCGGCATAACGGGCAAAACGCTCACTCTTCAGACGGCCGCTAATTGTGACTTTCGTGTTGTATTCGGGCTGAGTGAAGATAAGGTTCTCATGCGCGATAACCCTCGGTTTGCTCGACTTGAGCAAACGATAGGTGTTCTCCGTGCCGCCGGGGAGCTCACTGAACACGAAGCCGTAGTGGCCTGCAGCCTCTTCGGAGGAATAGCACCAGTTAACTGCATATCCCTGACCGTACACCTTCAACGGCGCATGCAAGTTCCCCGTTACATTGGACGCATCCTGCCCGTCAAGAATACCCTGAGAGAATGTTGACTTTGCAAGGCTCAGGTGGAACAGCTCGGCATCGAGCTCGTTCTGGTCCTGCGGGGCAATCGCAAAATCGAGGGTCTTACTAGCCGTGACCTCGGCGTTAGACTTATCGGTCACCGTGAGGGTGATCTTGGTCTTCGCTGCCTCGGTGCCAGGCAGCGGCTGATAGACCGTGCCCTTGTAACCGTTGAACGTGATGTCATCGGTGCTGGCGGAGTACTTGACCTCGTAATACTTGCCGTCGATTTTGAGCGTGCTCGTGCGCGGCATCTGCAGGTCGGCGGTCAAGCCGTCCTTGTTGGCGGGCGCGTCGGTGCCGGAGTACTTGATGTTGCCGTAGGTAAAGGCCGCATCGACCTTCTCCTGCAGCGCCTTCTTGTCGGCAGCGACCTTCTCGGGATCGCCCTTGACGGTCACGGTGAAGTCGTGCGAGCCGGCAAGCTTGATGTCGCCGCTCGTAACCGTAACCTTGGCGGTCAGCGTCACGTCGCGATCGCTCGATGCGCGCGAAACCTTACCCGTCTTATCTTCCCAGCTATACCCAGAAACAAACAGGCGCTCGGTGTCGGAGCTTGTCCATTCAACAGAGAATTTCTTTGCGGAACCCGCCTTGTACGGAAGCGTGACATTTTGGGTCACGCCATCGGCGGACTCGCCCGCCGCGTAGCCAATCTGCAGGGATTCGGCAGCACTGTCAAGAAGGTCTTGCAGTTTAGCCTCGTCCCAAGCAACCTGCACCGACTTGTTGGGCAGGTAATACTCGGTCTTGCCATCACGTGACAGTTCAAACGCCACATCGGCGCTACGCAGACCGTCGATGTTGTAACCGGTGTAGTCGTTGGGGTCAATGAAGAAGAACGTCACATCGCCGTTGGTCTTATCCTGGGCGTCGGAGATGCCGACCGTGGCCTTGGCGTCCTCTGCCTTAAAGGCAACGCCGTCCTCGGAGACCTTGACGTCAATATCGGTGAAGCCCAAATCGGCAAGCTGCGCCTTCAGCGCATCATTGACGTTGCCGCCCTTGGCGCTGTAATCAACAGCGATCTGCTTATTGGCATCGTTGAGCTTTTGGACTGCAGCCTCAAGCGAGCCCGCGGCGATAACCTTGTTGGTGGAGACGAGCTCGACCGTCGAGCCTCCGCTCGTGGCGACAGCCTTCAGATACTTGCCCGTGGCTGAAGCCGAAACCGTCGCCTCGGCGCCCGACATATCGGGCAGCAGCGTCCAGTCAGCCGCCGGAGCCTTCGCATCGTCTGCCGCATACCAGGCAACAGTCGCCTGGTCGGTGACATCGATGCCATTGGTGGCCGAACCGTCGGCGCGCTTGGCCTGCGCCGTCGCCTTAACGCTATCGCCCGAGACGAGATGGGTCGATTCGCTATTGATCTGCGGCGTAGTGGTCACGCGCAACAGGTTATACTCCCCCGCCGCGGTAACGCTATCGGACGAAACCCATTCAACCGTGTTGTCGAGAGCGCTCGCCGTAACTTTGATGCGCTTGCCAACAAGCGCGTCCGAAATGGTCAGGCTGCCATCGGTCGTATCGATGCCGTCGGAGAGCTCGGTCCATTCGGCATCGCCCTCGCCCTTGGCATACCACGCCATGGTGAGCTCGGCATCGTCGGGCACGTCCTTGGTCGAGCCCGACCAGCTACCCGGAACCTGCACGCTCGGTGTGATCTTTGAGCCCACGCTGAGCGTAACGTTCTTATCGGCAAGCTCAATGCCCGCCAGCTTGTACTGGCCCTTAAGCGTCACGGGGCCGAGCGGGGCAACGGACTGCGTGCCGCCGTAGGAGCTCTTCTTCTGCGTGCTGGAGACAGTATTTTCGCTCGTCACCTTCACGCGCAGGTACTTGCCGGCATAGGCGGCGTCAACGGTATAGGCGGTCTCGGTAGCACCGGGGATATCGGTATAGGCGGAGTCGTAGCTCGAGCTGCTGTTTGCATACTGCCACTGGTAGGTCACGTTATCGGTGCGGTCGATATAGTGATAGTTGGAGCCGTCCTTTTTGCGCACCTTAGTCTTGAGCGTATCGCCTACGCGCACGCCATTGGTAGCGGGAGAACCCTCGAACTGCACGTCGTAAAGCTCAACTTGGCCAGCGACGGAAACGGGACCCACCGCATAGTACGGCTTCTGCTCGCCATAGCCGCCGTTGGCCTTGGCCACGACGTAGTAGCCCTTAAGGGCGGCGGTCACCGTCAGGGTGTTACCGGTCTCACCCTTGATAGGCGTGTCGCACTTGCTTGCGGTGTTCGAGGTGCCCTTATACCACTGCCACGTGACATGCGAATCGGCGGTAACGTCGGTGGAACCCGCCTTGGCGGTCGCCGTAATCGTAGAACCAACCTCGACTTTGCCCGAAGTCGGACTCATAGTCACGCTCGTAACATTAATTGAACCGGTAGCCGCAACGAGAGCGCCCGTGTTGTTGGCCATGCTCGAAGAGCCGATCTTCGAGGACACCTTGCACTTGAGGTACTTGCCACCTAAAGCGTCGGTAAGCTCGAGGGTCTCACCCGTGGCACCCGCAATGTCGGTATACGTGCCACTCTTGGTGTCAGAGCTCTGCCACTGATAGTTGAGCTTGCTCGCGTCGACGAACGCGCCGTACGCGCCGCCCTTCTCCTTAGCGCGGGCCTTAGCGGTATCCCCCACCGCAAAGACGCTCGTATCGTCCTTGGTATTGATGATGGACACGGCCGAAATCTCGACCGCACCGGCCTGTTTGACCTTGCTGGAAGTGGTCTTGTTCACCGTGTTGACGCCAGCGTTGGCCTCGACCCTGATGTACTTGCCCTCAAGGTCGTCGCCCACCACGAGCGAAGCACCCGTCTCGCCCTCGATCTTGGTAAAGCCCGAGTACTGCGAGGTGGATGCGGACCACGTGTAGGTAACCTTGGCGTCGGCGGGGGCTTGCTGATAATAGCTTATGTACGGAGTCGCCGTCAGGGTATCACCTATGCTCGGCGTGTCGCTATTCAGCTTGACGCTGTTAAGCTCCATCTGACCGGCGCCCAGCACGGGGCCAGGAATGTAGTTGGCATTGATGCCCGAGCCGGAAGAAACGGACGGACCATAGTAGTCCTTGCCATCAACCGTTACCTTGCAGATAAAGTATTTGCCTTCCATCGCGGCGGTGACGGCGAGCGACTGCTCGTGGCCTACGACCTCGGTGTAGTCGGCGACATTGCTGCTGGCCCTAGTCGTACCGGCGAGCCAGGTGTAAGTCCAAGTGCCGGGATTGGCAACGGACTCAGTCGAAGTGCCGTACCAGTCGTCCTCGACCTCATCGTACATATTTGCCCAAAGCGTCTCACCGGCCTTGAGCGCGCCCGACTTCGTGGAATAGGAGCTGTCCTTATCCTTGGTATCCTGGATGAAGACCTTGGCCTCGCTCGAAAGCGTTGTGGCAGACGCGGCGGCAACGGCGTTCTTCTGCTCCGAAGCAGCAGGCGTCGCAGCAGAGTTCTCGGACTCAGTCGCGTTGCCTGCGGCGGTGTCGGCACCATTCGCGGCACTCGCAGTTGCGCCCTGATCTGCGCCGGCGTCATCGGCAGCGGCGCTC
>CALHWR010000122.1 GCA_938036665.1 uncultured Collinsella sp.
GATTCGGTCGCACGGAGAGCATTTCCCAGTTGACAAAACTATAGGAACACCCCCCGGCTTAGGAGGCTTTAACCTGAGTGGTTCGCGAGCTAGCGGGCCTGCTTTACCTTTGCCGCCGCCTCGACAAACGACTTCCACAGGTTAAAGTCGGTCTCGAGCGTCTTCCACGTGTACTCAGGGTGCCATTGCACGCCCAAGCAGAATGGCTGGCCTTCGACCTCGATGCACTCGGGAACGCCGTCGGTTGCCTTGGCGACCAAACGCGTGCTCTTACCCAGATGATCGACGCAGCAGTGGTGTGCGGAGTTGGTCTGGATCAGCCTGTGCCCGCCAACCGCGCGCTCCAACAGCGAGCCCGGCACGACCTCGACGGGATGCACGGGGTCGTTGAGCACGTGGGTATGGCGCCACTGCGTGCGGCCCTCGCGAGCGCCCAGGCTCGGCACGTCCATGCACAGGGTGCCGCCAGTGGCGACATTGAGCAACTGCGTGCCGCGGCAGGTGGTAAAGAGCGGCTTTTTGGCGCGGAGTACCTCGCCGACCAGCTTAAACTCAAAGCTATCGCGGATCTCGCAGCAGAGGGTGGGGTCGTAGGGTCGATCATCGCCCCAACGTTTGGGGTTGACATCGGGGCCGCCGGGAATGGCGATGCCGTCGGCGATATCGACGTAATGACGGATGACCTCAATGTCCTCGGTGATGGACATCTGCAGCGGCAGGCCGCCGGCGGCAAGGATGGCATCGACAAAGACACTTGCGATTTCCTCGTTGGGGGAGAGCGTTTCGCTTAAAAACGGCTTCGCCTCTTCCCAGCGCGGCGCCACCAGGATGAGCGGACGGTCGGCGGGGTCGACGTTGACGTGCGGGGTGTATGACGATGAAGTGCGAGTTCCGATCATAGGTGTTGCTTTCGAGTTTGGATGGTCATGGCGCAGGGGCGGCGCGGGGCAAACGCTGTTGATGAATTTGCCCGCGTGGCAATTGGGTTAGTGGCCCTTGATGGAGTTGAGGAAGTCCTGGGCGCGCTGGGTCTTGGGGTGGTCGAAGAACTCGTCGGGCGTGCCGGTTTCCACGATTTGGCCGTCGGCCATAAACACGACGCGGTCGGCCACGCGGCGGGCAAAGTTCATCTCGTGGGTGATGACGATCATCGTCATACCCTGCTGGGCCAGGCGAACCATGACCTCGAGCACCTCATTGATCATCTCGGGGTCAAGGGCGCTCGTGGGCTCGTCGAAGAGCATGGCCTTGGGCTGCATGGCGAGCGAACGGGCGATGGCGACGCGCTGCTGCTGGCCGCCCGAGAGCTGTGCAGGCACCTTATCGGCCTGCTCGGCAACACCCACGCGGCCCAGCAGGTCCATGGCGCGCTCGCGGGCCTCGTCCTTGGAGACGCCCAGCACATCGACCGGTCCCAGCATGACGTTTTGCAGTACGGTCATATGTGCGAACAGGTTGAACTGCTGAAACACCATGCCCAGCTCGGCGCGCATGCGGGCAAGATCCTTGCCTTCCTGCGGCAGGGGCTCGCCCTCGATGAGGATCTCGCCCGAGTCGATGGTCTCCAAGCGGTTGATGGTGCGGCACATGGTCGACTTGCCCGAGCCCGAGGGACCGATCACGACGACGACCTCGCCACGGTCGACCGAGAGATTGATGTCGTTGAGGACGTGCAGATCGCCGTAGTGCTTATCGACGTGTCTGAGCTCGATCAGCGGCTGATTGCCGGTGGAAGAGGTGCTCTGTGCCATGGTGCTCGGCTCCTTATGACTCGAAATGGTAAATCGTTAGCGGATGATGGTCGCGCCGGTCTTGTGCGAGACGTAGACGGCGGCCTTGTTGATCGCGACGTTGATGAGGATATAGATGACCGCGATCACCAGGTAGACCGACACGAGGGCGTCGTAGTTGGTAATGAGCACGCGGGCATTTTGCATGAGGTCGGGGTAGCTCACCACATAGGCGACGGTGGTGTCTTTGACGACGACCACAAGCTGCGAAATCAACGACGGAATGATAAACCGAATAGCCTGGGGCAATACGATTTTAAAGGTGATTTTAGCCTTGGAGAGGCCGAGCGCCTGGGCGGCCTCGACCTGGCCGCGCGGCACGGCGTTGACGCCGGCACGGAAGATTTCGGCCAGTACACCGGCTGCGGCGAGCGCGACGGGAAGCGTGAGCATCCAAAACGACGGCAGCGCAATCTTGTACTGGGGCAGCACCAAAAAGAAGAAGTAGATGAACAGAAGGCTCGGCACGCCGCGGAAGAAATCGGTGAGCACGCGGCAGACCAGCTGCAGCGGCTTAATGTCGCTGGTGCGACCGAGCATAAGGGCAAGGCCGAGCACCAGCGCGATGGCGCCGGCGGTGAGTGCGACTTTAACGGTGCCCTCAAAGCCGGCAAGCAGGAACTTCCAGGTGGTGAGGTGCGTAAAGAAATACCAATAGTGGACCGAAAGCTGACCGGTCACATAAAAGCGCTGCAGCACGAGGGCAGCGAGCGCGGCGACGGCAACCAGCGAGATAACGGTGCCGATGCGAATTTTGGCGCGCATCTTGGGGCCGGGAGCCTCGTAGAGCGCATCGCGCATGGTGAACGCGGGAGAGGAGTGCTTGCTCATCGGAGGATCCTCACCTTCTTATCGATGTAGTTGCCAATGTGGCTCACCACAAACGCCGTGCCCAGGTAGCCGAGCGCCGAGATAAAGAACGCGGCGACGCCGCCGAGCGAGCGCGTGTTGATATAGCTCACCACGCCGGTGAGCTCCTGGGGCTTAAGCGGCACCTGACTGCCGAGCGCGGTGGTGAGCATGACGGCGATAAAGAGGTTGGTCATGGGCAGCACGCTCGAGCGCAGTGCCTGCGGAATCACGATCTTGGCGAGGATGCGGTTGAAGCTCATGCCCAGCGAGCGGGCGGCTTCCACCTGGCCGACGCCGACGGTGTTGATGCCGCTCATGAAGTTCTCGGAGCCAAAGGCGGAGCCCAGCAACACCGTGGCGACGATAACGCAGGTACGGTAGGGCAGAACGACCTTGAGTGGCGGCAATGCGTAGACGACGATGATGAGCAGCGCGATGCCGGGGATGTTACGGAAGACCTGGACATACAGGTCGCCAAAGACGCGCAGCGGCTTGAGCGGCGACACGCGCATCACGGTGACGGCGACGGCCAACACCATGGCGATGGCAAACGACTCAAGCGTCATGCCCCAGGTTGCTAGCAGCGCGTCAATGTAGTTCT
The DNA here is from genome assembly GCA_938036665.1 of uncultured Collinsella sp. Classification (GTDB taxonomy): domain Bacteria; phylum Actinomycetota; class Coriobacteriia; order Coriobacteriales; family Coriobacteriaceae; genus Collinsella. The sequence goes on from CALHWR010000122.1 coordinate 3,244, forward strand.
GGCCATAGAGCGACCAGAGCTCGGAGAGACTCATGCGGACCTCCCGCCGATAAGGAAAGGGGCTCCCGTGTGTACGGAAGCCCCGACAACTCAGTAAGGAAACAGTTTAGCGCAATAAAGCGCACCGTGCGTTTCCGTATGGTTTCGTTGCGGCCGTTACTAGGCGCGTTGCCTAGGCGCCGATCTCGGGCAGCTCGGGAACATTGGTGTCGCCCGTGCGGTCGCCGATGCAGATCTGCCACAGCTCGGTCCAGGTGCCGTCATCCTCGATCTTCTTAAGGAAGTCGTTGACAAAGGCGACACCGTCGGAATCGAGTGGCAGGCCAATGCCATAGGGCTCCTTGCTGCCGAAGGGCTTGCCGGCAATCTTGTACTTACCGGGCTCGCGGACCAGGGCGCTCTGCTGCATGTTGTTGTCGATGACGTAGGCGTCAACGCGGCCCTGCTGAAGTGCCTGGCGGGCCTCCTCGTCGGTCTTGAACTCCTGCTGGCTGGCCTTGGGAGCGAACTCCTCCAGGATGGCGGGGCCGTTGGAGCCGGACTGGACGGCGACGTTCTTGTCGGCCAGGTCGTCGACGCTCTTGATGTCGTCGTTGTCGGCGAGCACTAGGATAGCCTGCTGGGTGTAGTAGTAGGGACCGGCGAAGGAGACGAGCTTCTTGCGCTCGTCAGTGATGGTGTAGGTGGCAAAGACGGCGTCGACCTGGCCGTTCTGCAGGACGGACTCGCGCGTGTCCGAGGTCACCTGGGTGATCTCGACCTTGTTCTCGCCCAGGATGTAGTTGGACAGAAGCTGCGCGACGCCGGCATCGAAGCCACGGGTCTGACCGTCTTTCTCGTTGAGGAGGGAGAAGAGCGTGGAGGTCTGAACGCCACCGATCTTAAAAACGCCGGCGTCCTTGACGGCCGTGGCCCAGGTGCTGGCGGCGATGGCGTCGTTATCGGCCTTGGGGCCGTTGTCGACGAGCTTGTCGAACGCCTTGGCGTCGAGCGTGGTGGAAGCCTCGGTATCATTGGGGCTCTTGGAGGAGCCGGCGGCGGAACCCTTGTCGGCCTCGGCGCTAGTGTCGGAGCAGCCGGCAAGACCAAGGCCGGCGACGGTTGCGAAGGTGGCGGCGACAAAGCCGCGGCGGTCGAGAACGACCTGCTGGGAGAGGTTTTTGCTCATGGTAGAACACCTTTCTCAATAAAATCCCTAGCGGTTGAGTAGAGTTATACCCTATCGCGCTCAAATGGGTCAACACGAAATAACTCAGAAACATACTTACCTTATGGGTTATTGTACCTACCAGACGATATGAGCAGGACATAAAAACATTGGGAGCCCCCGGCATGAAAGGCCGC
>CALHWR010000123.1 GCA_938036665.1 uncultured Collinsella sp.
CGGTGCGGACGGTGGACGGCATTTGCGCCGAAAGCGCAAATAAGAATGCCCGGGGTTCGGAGCCCGGGCATTTAACAACGTCGGAAACTGGTCGCCCGCGCTCCTAAGTACTTACGCGGGATGCGTCGTTTCCTATTGACATTGTATCCCGAATCGCCCAGCCGATCCGGGACATTTTGAAAACGCAAACACGTCGGGCAAACCCGGACAATGCGGCCAGGCTCCGCTGGACGAGGAACCGTGTGTGTAACTATCGAACAAATGTTTGCAATTATTGCGTTTAGCAGCTGCGGGTGCATGCACTCGCAGTAAAATACCCTTGCGACGCATCCCGTGCGCGGGCGGCCGACGACTCGATCGGAGGTCACCATATGCTGAAATTCCTTAACGCGCTCGCCGCCCTCGCGGCGGTGGGCACGTTCGTCATCGCGTTTCTTGACTCGTATGAAGTTCGGTTTAAGGTCCGTAGGCGCACGCGCGGTGCGGACGGTGGACGGCATTTGCGCCGAAAGCGCAAATAAGAATGCCCGGGGGTCGGATCCCGGGCATTTAACAAAAACTGAAAACTAGGCCGCCCGCGCTCTCGTACACTTACGCGGGGTGCGTCGTTTTCTATTGACATTGTATCCCGAATCGCCCCGCCGATTCGGGACATTTTGAAAACGCAAATATGGGCTTAGGCACGAACGGTATCTCTTTAATTTCGAAAATTATGTATAATTCCAATACAAACTGGAATCGAACGAAAACAATGGAAATGAACGAAGCACTAATCTACTTACAAGAAGCACTAGGCCTCTCCGCCAAGACCAAAACTTGGCCTGGATCCGCACGCTTGCCGCTGCATCTGCGGGCGATTGAAGTCCGCGCTGTTGACGCAAACGGTTTTTCGTTTTTGCTTGCAAGTTTGCCTACTGGCGTCGGGCTTCCCGAGGCTAAGAGGGTCTATAGTCAGCTAGCCTTGCGTGCGGAGACTCCTGTTGTCGTTTCGTTTCCTGATGCCGATGCACGTCAGCGCAAAGCATTGGTCGCACAAGGGATTCCGTTTGTTTGCCCCGGCAGACAGGCTTTTCTTCCATTTATGGGCACGGCCTGCACGGAGAGGGGCAGTGTCCGGTTTCGCAATCACGCGACCAAGATGTCACCCAACGCGCAGGCTGCCGCAATCTGGGGAGCAGCCCAGGAGCCATATCGTCCCTATGACCTTTGTCGTGCGCTTGGGATCTCGGCAAGCCGCGCGAGTGAGGCCATAACCGAGCTTGTTGACAGGGGGCTCGCGAGGCGCGAGCGTCGCGAGCGACGTGTCGTCGTGTTCCCTGTTGCCGTTGATCTTCTGCTCAGTGAGCACATGGCAGGGCTCTCCTCGCCTGTCTCGAAGGTCTTTTTTGCAAGGAAGACGCCGCAGATCGACTATCTTGTTGACGCCGGGGAGACGGCGCTCGCTGCGCGTTCGATGCTCGCTGCGCCGGGCATGGAACAAAAGGCCGTCTTAAGAAGTGCATGGCGTCAACTGAGCGATCTCGAAGTCGCAGACGGGGAGTTGCCGGATAACGAAACGGCGATGATCCAAGTGTGGCGCTATGCGCCCGTGTTTGCCGGCTTCTCCCGTGTCGACGACATTTCGCTTGCGCTATCTTTGGCGGCAATCGACGATGAGCGAATTCAGCTCGAAGTCGATCGCATGTTTGGAAAGGAATATCCATGGCAAGAAGCGCTGTAGAAGGTCTCCAAGAATTCCAGCAGCATATGCAAGAAGCTGTAGGATCGTATGCTCTTATCGGCGGCACGGCATGCGACATTTTGCTCGCGGAGGCGGGACTTCCGTTTAGGATGACTCACGATTTTGATGTGGTAATTGTCGCCGATGACCGGTTGCCTCAGACGGCAGAAGCTATATGGACTTTGGTGCGTGATGGCGGCTACCGCTGCGGCTGGGGCGAAGGCAAAGGCTCATGTTTTTATCGGTTTACAGAGCCTAAGAGGCCGGGTTACCCCCATATGATCGAACTCTTCGCGAAGTGCCCCGACTTTCTAAAGGGTCGTGAGGGGATTGATGTGGCGCCAATTCACGTTGATGAAAACATAAGCAGTCTTTCGGCAATTTTGTTGGACGATGCTTACTACAGCTTGTTCCTTCAGGGAATTCGGACCGTAGACGGCGTTTCGGTCCTGGGTACGGAATACATTGTCCCGTTCAAAGCGAAGGCGTATCTCGACCTAAAAGCCAGAAGGGAAGCGGGGGAGAACGTTGATTCGAAGAAGGTAAAAAAGCATAAACGCGATGCGCTGAGGCTTGCTCAGCTGCTCGGCGAGTCGGAAGGTGTCGACCTGGGCGGAGAACTGAAGGACGATATGCTTGCGTTTGTCAAAGATTGTGAGGTAGGCGACGTCAATCTGAAACAGATCGGGGTTGCGGGCGTAACGATGGTGCAGTTGCTCGAGACAATGAAAGCAACATATGGCTTGATTGGTTGAGTGGGGTTACGTGGCCCGGACGGTGCAGTCTAGCTGCGTTGTCCGGCGCGGAGGCTCGCTAATCGGCTATTATTTGTTTAGACAACCTGAGCTGTAAAGGAGTGACCGGCGATGGTGCAGGGCGCCAAACATATGAAGAGCAATAACGCCGCGGACAACGGCGGCTCAAGCCCTCAGCCCAAATCTCAACCAAAGCCCAAGCGCCGCCGCAAGCGACTGCCGCGCTGGGCCGACCGTCTCATCACCATCGTCATCATCCTTATTGGCGTGGGCCTTATGACCTGGCCGTGGATCTTGGACCGGCTCGAGGCCTCGGGCGTGTTCAACCAGATCAGCACCGTGTCCAGCACCGTGGACGCGCTATCTGCCGAGGAGCGCGAGCGCATCCTGCTCCAGGCGCGCTCCTTTAACGAGCAGCTGGCGGGCGAGGCCACCGAGCTCCCCGCCGACCAGATCGAGCCCTACGCCCAGCAGCTCATCTTTGACCGCGACCCCATGATGAGCTGGGTCGAGATCCCCTCCATCGACGTGAGCATGCCCATCTACCACGGCACGAGCGAGGAAGTCCTTATGGCGGGCGTCGGCCACCTGGAGGGCACGAGCCTGCCGGTGGGCGGCACGTCGACGCATTGCGTGCTCACCGCGCACTCGGGCATGCGCAACCTGAGCATGTTCGACGACATTCACTCGCTGGAGCCCGGCGACCTGGTGCTGCTGCACACCATGAACAAGACACTCGCCTACAAGATGGTGGACTCCGAGGTGGTGCTGCCCGAGGAGATGGAGTCGCTGACCATCGAGCCCGGCGCCGACAAGGTGACGCTCGTCACCTGCACGCCCTACGGCGTGAACGACCATCGCCTGTTGGTGCATTGCGTGCGCACCAAGTACAACAAGAAGGACGTCGACAAGCAAAAGTCGCTGGCCGGCCGCCACTGGGGCAAGCGCGAGTTTGCCGTGCTCATCGTGGTCGTGGCCATTGTGCTGTTGCTGCTGGACATCGTGATCCACGCGGTCCGCAAGCGCCGCAAGGCCAAGGCCTCGGCATAAGACATTGTTCAGAACCACCACAATGGGGACAGGCGCCTTCTGAACTGCGTCCCGAATCTTGGCCTTCTTTATTAGAAGCGAACACTAGGACGCTTTCAATAGCCGTTTCCGAAACTCCACCGGGGTGAGGCCGCCGAGCGCCACCTGGCGACGCCTCGTGTTCCAATGCACGACGTAGGCGTCGAGGTCCCTCTTGAAGGACTCGAAGTCGGCCCACTCGACGCCCCTGAAGAACTCGTCCTTGAGATGCCCGAACACCTGCTCCGTCGCCCCGTTGTCTAGGCAGTTGCCCTTTCTCGACATGCTCTGCCTGGCGCCGTGCCTCCTGAGCTCGCCGGTCCACCTGGGGTGCTGGTACTGCCAGCCCATGTCGCTGTGGACGATCGGCGAGGCCCCGGCCGGCATCCTCGCGAACAGGCGCCTGAGCACCTCCTCCTGCTGGGCCATGTCCGGGCTCGTCGACACCGACCAGGAGACGATCTCCTTCGTGCAGAAGTCGTAGACCGGGGCGAAGTACGCCTTGCCCCAGGGCTGCCTGAATTCCGTGACGTCGGTCCCGAGCTTCTCCCACGGGGCGCCCGCGCGAAAGTCACGCGCTATCAGGTTGTCGAATCTCTCGCCGACCGGGCCGCGGTAGGAGTTGTAGCGATGGTAGTCGGTCTCCCGGCGGATGCCGCAGCGGATGCCGAGCTCCCGCATCATCTTGAGGACCGTCTTGTCCGCTATCCTCGCGCCCAGCTCGGCCCTCAGGCACATCGCTATCTGGCGGTGGCCGCACCCGTTCGCCGTCCTCGAGAAGATTCTTGGCTATCTGGCGGGACCGGATCATTGTGTCATGTTCTTTGGCTTTTG
>CALHWR010000124.1 GCA_938036665.1 uncultured Collinsella sp.
GCCATGTTTGTGCGTAAGGATGTATGGGCTAAATATCCTTTTGATGAGGAATTGTGAAGGGGTCATATTCAATAAAAAGGAGGCCCCATTTTAATAAAGTTGCAAAATTTGGTGTCACTTTTGGTGTCACCCTTGGTGGCAAAAACAAAAAGGCCAGAGGCTTAATACCTCTGACCTGCGCTTTTGATGGTGGGCGATACAAGATTCGAACTTGTGACCCCATCCGTGTGAAGGATATGCTCTACCCCTGAGCCAATCGCCCGTCGACTTTCCGCAAAAGAGATACTAACATAGCCGCGCGTGGTTTACCAAGAACTTTTTGTCCTCGATTTTAAATTCGTGGGTGTTGGCCAAGCCAAAGCAACCAAAGCAACCGACAAACCAGCAGTTAAACAGCCATTTAGCGCTTAATCCACGAAGTCTCTGGGCGGCAGATCAACCGCGCGTTGTTGTAGGCCATGTCGAGCGTGAGGCAGGTGCGCGCGGCGTAAAAGCCGTCCTCGCGCTGGATGGTCAGCGCCAGCTCGGGCTTGTCGCCGGTCAGGCACAGCGGCAGCAGCAGCTGGATCCGGCCGCCGTAGAACTGCGGCACGGCGAGTGTGTAGTTGGCGGCGGCGCGGCGGGCGGCCTCGACGACGGCGCCCTCAAAGGCGCGGCGTAGCAGCAGCGAGTTGCCCTCCCCCATCAGGCTGGCGGGAATACGCGTAAGGTTTTCCTCGTCGCCCAGAATGTGGTCGATGTTGGAGCGGATGGGCAGTCGATAGTCAAAAACCAGCTCGGAAGGGTCCTCGGCAAAGCGCACGCGGCATGGCAGGTACTCAAACGAGACCAGCATGGGGTCGCTTTCCTTAAAGAAGCCCTTTAAAAACCAGCGCTGGCGCGCGTCGGGCTTGGTGTTGGGCTCAAACAGGCCGTAGATGGTCTCGTAGCGGCGCGTGTACAGGCCGGTGTTGAACAGGCAGCGGTCCTCGTCGAACAACAACGGCAGGTTGGACGGCGCGGTGTGGTCCACGTCGCGCTCGGTCAAAAGCACCGCGCGGCTAAACGAAAACGACAGGTAGTTTTTGAGGATGCGGTTGCTGGGACCCCAGTCTTCGGGATCGGCGAGGTCGGCCAGGCGGTCGTAGCAGGGCTCGGGGCAAAACGCGAAGTCGTACACATTGCTGCACAAGGTGATGGGGATCTCCATATGGCTTCCAATCAAGATAATGGCAGGCGTGCGGATGCTTTGATTCTATACGTGCGACGGGTCGCCCATGCCCGCAATGCAACCGCGGCGCAGCTCCTCGGCGAGCCCGCCGGTCGTACGGTTTCCGGATACGAGGTCCTGGATCCAGGCGTAGTACTGGTTGTCTTTGGGCTCGGGGCTGTCGGACAGCATGACCGGAGTGCCTGCGAACCTTAAGACGGACAACGCAAAGACAAGGCTGGCTCGTTTATTACCGTCTTCAAAGATGTGGTCCTTGACCATGTGCTCGGCCACGTGGGTGACCTGGTCAAAGATGTCTGCGAAGCGATCGGTTGGCGATTGGCCGAATATCGTACAGAATGCACCCGCAAGCACGGACTCGATGCGTCCAAGCTCAAGCGCGGCCCGGTCGCCTGTGGCGTCGGTCGCATAGCAGCGCCCGACCGTCATCAGCGTGCTGTGTAGGCGCATCACGGCCGCGGCCATAGCTTCGAGCGAACCGGCATCATCGAGCACGAGCGGCGCTAACGGATGCGCGCCTCGCTGCGTAGTCGCCATCATGAGTTCTCCAAGAGTCTGAGCGCGTTGGGCATGGCAGCGATGGTTAACTCAACTGCATGGTCGATCGACATAAAGCCGTCGAGCAAAATCGGTGATGCTGAATTTGCCTCGTGCGCTACTGAGTAATCTTCTTGAGTAGCGCGACCATTGCCGTCATCTGGCTGAACATGACTCCAAAGCATGTGCGTCTCCTTTATAGCTTCGTAGATGGAAAAGACTGCGAGTCGTACTCCAGAACGATCGGTTGCCAGATGAGGTCTTCGATAGTGCAGTCGAGCGTGTTTGCGAGCGCCAATGCCGAGGAGACCGAGGCGCGGCGTAGGTCGAGCTGGTTCTGCTCGTAGAGTTGTATGGCGCGAAGTTTAACCCCCGATTGGGCTGCGAGCTGTTTTTGCGTTAGGCCGGCCGCCTTTCGTGCCGCTTTGAGGCCCTTTTTGTCTGCCTGGGCGTTGTTCCATTTATCAATGACAATCTGGGCGAATTTGTCTTCGGAGACCTCGTGGAGCGGATGGTACGAGCCGATAATCCAATCGAGCGGAGCGACTTCGAGTAGCTCATTAAAGCCCAGGCTGCACATCCATTGCGCATAGGCCAAAACCCAGCCCGCCCAATACTGAGGCGAACGGTCGAACGAATAGGTCTCCCTGCATTCGACGGGGGTCAGTCCCGCATGTGCGATAATATCGCGCGCGAGCTCGTCGCCCGCCATGCCGCAGACGACGCGAGGTATACCGCGCTCAAACTGTTTCATCTCAAAAGCGTTCGACAGGATCGCCGTTAACTCGGTGGGAGTCAGCCCTTGGTCACAGAGGGCAAAATCGACCGCCTCGCCCAGCGTTCTCATGGCATCCTCGAGATACATCTCACTGTAGGCGTGGGTCATCGCCCGTCATCCCCTCTCGAATGATATCGACGATACGGATTCCCTCAAATGGATTTTCGGCAAGTAGCTCACGATACTGCGCCCTTGCCACTTCATCTCGTTCCTTGGCCAATGGACCATACAGAGCTTGCGGAGCACGTTCAAATCCAGCAAAACGAATGCTCTTAAACGCGCGCTCGCTTTTGAGCACAATCTGTTCTCCAAGGTTGCCGAGCCTCATCGCTCGACCGAGCTGGTCAATGGTGATCGTATTGTTTACAAACGCCCTGGCATAGCTGAAGTACGAGTCGTCCGCACGCCATCCTCTAATCACATCGTAAGCGTTAGCATCAGGCAAAAAATGATCGCGAAGGTATTCGCATGCCCCCACAGCGACGGCGGTGTCCTTTCGGAATGAACGATACTCTACAAGCAACGCTATCCAATGCAGAACTGAATATTGCGGCGATAGCAGGTCGAGTACCTTGAGATCGGCCATGTCGAGTTCATATCGATTTGCAAAGCCATCGGCATCACGCGAGCATGCCCATTCCCTTGCAAGGTCGAGGCTCTCTGTGCAATAGAATCCCTGTCCATAGTCGTTATGGACTTTCCCCAGGCCAAGCTGGGGAGTCTCAATAATTTTCTGAGAACCATGCCACAGTTCCACGCGAGTCTCCTAACAGGTATCGCTCTAGCGATAATATAGCACACTATCGCTAGAGCGATACCTGTATTCAAAGAGCAAGAGGGTGAATGAAACCGAGTTTGAGTTCAATACTGGCTTCCAAAACTCTCCGAGTCCGGAAGTATGCGACAAAGTTCAGACTTGCTGATCACGCCGGAGCACACTAACGCCACTGCCTTCTACAGCACTTCATAGATGCGCGCCTCATCCTGTTCGATGCTTTTGCGGAAGGGCGGGCGCATGTGCTCTGGTGGGCTGGTGACTATATCAACCTTTCGCCCAAGTTCCTTTTCCAGCTCAAGTGAAAGTTCATATAGCGTGCCGAACGTCATGGTGTTGCCACAGACTAGGCGCAAGTCAATATCGCTATCGGGCGCTTGCTCGCCTCGGGCGAACGAGCCAAACAGATATGCCTCGCGGACGTCGTAGCGAGCCAGCACGTGGGAGACCGCAGTGGATATGTCGGAAGGCGAAATCATGGGCTATTTGCCGTTCAACTGCAGAACGTTAGAGGGCCAGCGCCGAAACCGCCGGTCCGGCTTTTTGGCGTTCGGCGAGCTCGAAGATAAACGGGGCGTGTGATCTAACAAATTCGGTCACGAAATTGAGGTCATCAGCAGTAAATCCTTCGACGTTGAACCATTTGACCGCAGGCAAGAAGCATTCCGCATGGTCAAAGCCAAAGTCAACCGGGCGCTCGACGGCCACGCGAACGGTTCCGTCTTCTCTTGTCTCTGAGTAGGCAAATTGGGTGCCATCATCAAGCTGAACATAGCTCCAAAACATGACTACCTCCTTAGTGTTTATATTCGAGTATAAGGAGCAGACTAGACTTAACGCGGCGTGAATTTAATTATTCCTATAAGACACGAACTCTGACAGCTGGCCTTGTCCAGAAGTGGTGGGGGCCGAGTTCTGCCGACCAGAACCCGGTTTTGCGCTTTTGCGACCTGCGGTTTTATTAACAGAATTTGGCTTGCGCTCGGCGGGCTCCGGTTTTCCCGCACATACGGAAATCGGGAGCATCAGCAACGGCGCGCAGCTTTAAGAACCGCTGTTCCCAGCACGAACAGCAAGCCGGACACGGCAATCCAATGGCTGTCGCTGGTTTTGGGGAGTGACGAGGAAGTCGCGGTGGCGGCCTTGGGCCTGGAGGTCTTAGCGGCCGTGTTGTTAGTCACTGTTGTCGTGGTCACCGTCTTAGTCGCGGCCACTGGCTTCAGAGTGGGATTCGTCGACGGATCCGTAGCTGGCTCTCCGGTAGCGGGGTCAGTGCCAGGGACGGAAGGACCATCCCCCGGCACATCGCGCGCACCGCTCTCCCCCGCTGGCAAGGTTTCCCTCTCGGGCTCGATCACCACATGCGCTGCCACGGACCCGTCGGCATCCACCACGCCGCCTGCGCCAAAGGCCCCGTCCGCAGGCGCCACAAAGCGCGCGGATGCAAGCGACCCA
>CALHWR010000125.1 GCA_938036665.1 uncultured Collinsella sp.
GTGTATCTGTCGACGCTTGAGTTTGTGGCGCGCGTGCGCAACCGCACGTCTGCCGTGGTGCCCCAAGAGCTCGTGACGCTCAACGCGGTGGAAGATTGTATGGAGCGAGTGCTGGCGCAGGCGCTCTCGACGCTCGACGGTCCGGTCGATATGCTCGACCGCGCGGCACAGCTGCTCGGCGGGCTTGAGCCGGGTGAGGTCGATGGCGCGCTCGAGGCGCACGTGGACCGCAATCGATCTTTCGACGACATCCCGATGGCCGCTGGCAAGCCTGAGGCCTGCTCGCTGCTGCTGATGCTCGTTCGACAGGGTGAGGCTGCCCGCCGCATGTTGCCGACGGCGCCGATCGTTTCGTCCCGTTCGTTTGTCGAGCGCGCCTGGCCGTACATGCTCGCGTGGTCCGACCTGGGGCTTAACGGCAAGGAGCGCATGACGGTTGATTCGCTGGCGCGCGCCGAGGTGCGTCGCTTTGCCGACGACGATACGAGTGACCGTATGCGCGGTGAGATGATGGGCATTTTGGGTGAGCTGCTGGGTATTTCGCCCGAGCAGATGGAGGAGCTGCGCTCTGAGGACGGTCAGCGTCGTTTGCACGAGGGCATGAAAAAGTTCGAGGGCGAGGTTCAGGACGCCATCGATAAGATGATGGGCGGCCAGGGTGGCCCGCAGGGTGGGCCCCAGGGCGGACCGATGCCGCATCCGCCGGTGGATCCCCGTCAGTTTCCTTTTTTCTCGCAGAACTAACTATGGGATAGGATTCGCTTCCAACCCCGACACTTCAACTAAGCATCTTGGTCCCGTTGTGTTATTCTAGAACAGACGTTCGTGAATGATGCTCGGGGCCTTGCCTTGTGCTGTACTTGTGACGAGGGGAGGTTGGCTTGGTCATTTTGGGTATCGACCCCGGTTTGGCTCATACGGGTTGGGGGATTATCGAGGAGCGGCGTGGCGAGGTTCGCTGCCGTGCCTATGGCTGCATCGAGACCAGTGCCGGAAGTCCGCTCGCGGTGCGCCTGTCGCATATCGCCCATGACCTTAAGGGTGTCGTCGAGCGTTATCGACCCGATACCGCTGCTATCGAGAGTATCTACTTTGGCGCTAATGTCCGCTCGGCAATCCCCACGGCACATGCCCGCGGTGCCGCACTCGTGGCGCTTTCGGAGTGCGCACTCGAGATCGGCGAGTACACGCCTATGCAGATCAAGCAGGCTGTGGTGGGTACCGGCGCCGCGGACAAGCGGCAGGTCGCCTACATGGTGCGCACGCTCACGCAGCTCGACCACGACCCTCATCCCGACCATGCCGCCGATGCCCTGGCTTGCGCCATCTGCCACGTAAACCTCAGCCGCACCCGCGCCCTCACCGGTGGCGAGTTCTATCAACAGAGAGGAACCGGATACTGATGATTTCCCAGCTCCACGGAACGCTTGTCGAGGCCACGATGAGCTCTGCTGTCGTCGACGTGTCGGGCGTTGGCTTTGAACTCGGCATCTCGGGCAGCACTGCGGCCTCGTTGCCGACGCCCGGCGGTGAGGTGCGCCTCTATACCCGTATGCAGGTGCGCGAGGACGCTATGACACTTTTCGGTTTTTCCTCTAAGGATGAGCGCACGATGTTCGACCGGCTCGTGTCCGTCTCGGGCGTTGGCCCGCGCTTGGCGCTCGCCGTACTTTCCACCTATACCGTGGGACAGCTGTATTCCCTGGTGATGGCCGAGGACGACAAGGGCATGGCCAAGGTGCCCGGCGTGGGCAAAAAGACCGCCCAGCGCCTCATCTTGGAGCTCAAGAGCACCTTTGCCAAGGACAAGGGCTTTGTGCCGATCGATGCGATCCCCGGTCAGGTTGCGATGCCCGTGCCCGCCGCCGCTCCTTCGGCGATCGATGACGCCCGTGCGGCACTCCTTTCCATGGGCTTTAGCCCGCAGGAGACCGATGTCGCTCTGAGCGGGTATGATGGGCAGGATATGCGTGTCGAGGATTTGCTCGGCGCGGCGCTTAAGCGACTCGGAATGGATGCGTGATGTGGGAAGCCGATGACTCTCAGGACCTGTGGGCGACGCCCGGCAACTCGCCGGCGGCATCCATGGCGCACGGCGAGCGCATGGTGGGCTCGGAGCTGACGGCCGAGGACCTCGATGTCGATCGCACTTTGCGCCCCCAGCGCCTGGACGATTACTGCGGTCAGGAGCATATCAAGCAGAGCCTTCGTGTGCTCATCGAGGCAGCGCAGAGCCGCGGCGAGACGCTCGACCACGTGATCTTCTCGGGTCCTCCGGGCCTGGGCAAGACCACGCTGGCTACGGTTATCGCTAACGAGCTGGGCGCTCAGATCAAGACGACGAGCGGCCCCGCTATTGCGCGCACCGGCGACCTGGCGGCCATCCTTACTAACTTGGAGCCGGGTGATGTGCTGTTTATCGACGAGATCCACCGCCTCAACCGTTCGGTCGAGGAGGTCCTGTACCCCGCGATGGAGGACTTTGCCCTCGATATCGTGATTGGCAAGGGTCCGGCGGCGCGCTCGATTCGCCTGGATATTCCCAAGTTTACGCTGGTGGCGGCAACGACCCGCTCAGGCATGTTGACCGGCCCGTTGCGCGACCGCTTTGGCATTTCATATCGCCTGGATTACTACACGGTCGAGGAACTCGCACAGATTGTTACGCGCTCGGCGACTATTCTGGGCGTGACGATCGACCATCCCAGTGCACTCGAGATCGGCTCGCGTTCGCGCGGCACGCCACGTCTTGCCAACCGCCTGCTCAAGCGCGTGCGCGATTACGCACAGGTGCGCGGCAACGGCCCCATCGAGCTCGATATCTGTCGCCAGGCGCTCGAGTTCTTCGAGATCGATGAGCTCGGTTTGGACTGGATGGATATTCGCATTTTGGAGACGCTCGCTAAGACGTTCTCCGGTCGTGCCGTGGGACTTACGACCCTTGCCAGCGCGGTGGGCGAGGACCCGGGCACGCTCGAGGATGTCTATGAGCCGTATCTGCTGCAGTGCGGGTTGATGATTCGTACGCCGCAGGGCCGTCAGGCAACCCTTCGCACCTTTGAGCACCTGGGGATTGAACCTACCGTTTAGGGCGCTTTGTTTTGGCGGGCTGTTGGGCTATCGCTGGGCATCGGGTAAACATATCGCCGTTCATCGGTTATGGGTGTTTTACTATTGCGCGCCCGTGCTATGCTGAATTGGTCTTTTTCTCATTCGGTAACGAAAGGACCGCCCATGCCTACTGACATCGAAATCGCACGTTCTGTCACGCCGCTGCCTATTACCGAGGTGGCCAAGAACGCCGGCGTCGACGTTAAGCACCTTATTCCGTACGGCTTCGACAAGGCTAAGGTCGACTATTCGCTGCTCAACGAGCCGACCGATCACCAGGCCAAGCTTGTCCTCGTGACCGCTATCAACCCAACGCCTGCGGGCGAGGGCAAAACCACCACGACCATCGGTCTGGCCGATGGCCTGCGTCGTCGCGGCGTCAAGAGTGCCGTGGCCCTGCGCGAGCCTTCGCTCGGCCCCGTCTTTGGTGTTAAGGGCGGTGCTGCCGGCGGCGGCTGGGCTCAGGTGATCCCCATGGAGGATATCAACCTGCACTTTACCGGCGACTTCCATGCCATCGGTGCTGCCAACAACCTGCTGGCCGCCATGCTTGATAACCACATCCAGCAGGGCAACCAGCTTGGCATCGACGTTAAACGCATCACTTGGAAGCGCGTCGTCGATATGAACGACCGTCAGCTGCGCCACGTCATCGACGGTATTGGCGGTAAGGCCCAGGGCGTGCCGCGCGAGGACGGCTTCGATATCACCGTCGCCTCCGAGGTCATGGCAATCCTGTGCCTGTCTACGAGTATCAGCGACCTCAAGGAGCGCCTGGGCGAGATCGTCGTCGGCTACAGCTTTGCCGGCGAGCCCGTCCGTGCCCGCGACCTTAAGGCCCAGGGTGCCATGGCCGCGTTGCTTAAGGACGCGCTCAAGCCCAACCTGGTGCAAACGCTCGAGGGCACGCCCGCGTTTGTCCACGGCGGCCCCTTCGCCAACATCGCCCACGGCTGCAACTCTATCATGGCCACGCGTATGGCGATGCGCTTTGGCGATGTCGCCATTACCGAGGCCGGCTTCGGTGCCGATCTGGGTGCCGAGAAGTTCCTCGACATCAAGTGCCGCATGACGGGCGTTCGCCCCAGCGCCGTCGTGGTCGTCGCGACCGCTCGTGCGCTGAAGTACAACGGTGGCGTCGCCAAGGCCGACCTCAACGAGGAGAACCTCGAGGCACTCAAGGCCGGCATGCCCAACCTGCTGCGTCACGTCGACAACATCCAGAACGTTTATGGTCTGCCCTGCGTAGTCGCCATCAACCGCTTCCCGACGGACACCGAGGCTGAGCTTGCGCTCATCGAGTCCGAGTGCCAGAAGCTCGGCGTCAACGTTAAGCTTTCCGAGGTCTGGGCCAAGGGCGGCGAGGGCGCGCTCGAGCTGGCCGATGAGGTCATGCGTCTGATTGAGCAGCCGAGCGAGCTCAAGTTTGCCTATGAGGACGGCGCCGATGTCGCCGACGCTCTTGAGGCCATTGCCACCAAGGTCTACCGCGCCGATGGCGTTGACTTTACGCCGGCCGCCAAGCGCCAGCTCGCCGAGCTGCACGAGAACGGCTTTGGCAACCTGCCGGTGTGCGTGGCCAAGACGCAGTACAGCTTTAGCGACAACGCCAAGGCCCTGGGCGCTCCCGAGAACTTCCGCATCACGGTGCGTGAGCTCAAGGTTTCCGCCGGTGCCCACTTTGTGGTCGCACTGACCGGCAGTGTTCTGACCATGCCGGGCCTGCCCAAGGTCCCCGCGGCTGAGAACATCGACGTCGACAACGACGGCAACATCACCGGCCTGTTCTAAGCTTGTTGCCCATAGCTGCTTGCCCGCCCCGTCGCGCCTACCAAGGCCCGGCGGGGCTTTTGTTTTCTAGCCGCGCTTGTCTTGTAGATATGGACGGGCTCTGTCCGTCACGGGCTTTTGCGCGGGTAGAATGCATGGATAACTTGATGCTTACGGGCGACGGAAAGGAATCGTTGCATGGATCAGGACAAGACAACCGTGATGGGCGGCTACGGTTCCGCGCAGGCTGGCGATAGCGCCGATGCGACCCGCGTTGTTCCCAACCCCGGTTATACCGACCCCGCCGCGACGCAGCCTTCTGCCGAGCCAACCCGGGTTATGGGCTATGGCGACACAGCGCGGGATTCTTATGCCGTATCTTCGCAAGGCCCCTATGGCAACGCAGCTCCGGACCCGTTTGATTACGCGCCGCAGGATTCTTATGCCGCCTCGACGCCGAATCCCTATGATGACCTGCCGCAAAATCCCATTCCGCAGCCTCAGCAGACGACGTATATGCCTCGCACGGCGCAGTCTCGCTACGAGTCGCGCGAGCCGTATCGCGAGTACCCCAAGTCGATTCCGCAATATGGCGAGGACGAGGAGAAGAAGCCGTCGCGTTCGTCGAGCGTGATCAAGAAGATCCTCATCGTGCTGGCGATCTTCTTTGCGCTGTCGGTTGTGTTTGCCATTGTGTCGGGCATGCTCAACAAGCGAGGGAGTTCAACGGCTGATACCGCTGCCGAGCAAACCGAGTCCGCCTCGTCTAGCACCGTCGATCTGAGCGATATCCCGGGGCAGTACTGGTCCAACGCCAAGAAACTTCTCAAGTCGCGCGGCGCCAATCTTTCGAATGCCGTGGTCCTGACTGATGATGGCTCAACGCCCGTCATCGATGCCAACTGGGTCGTTACTTCTGCTTACTATAACGACAGCGGCAACCTCGAAATTCAACTCACGCACAAGAATAGCTCGGGCAACTCGCCCGACGGCCAAAGCGGTACCGACAGCTCGAGTTCCAATACGCTGGAGGACTTGAGCAACAAGGCACAGGAGTTGGGAGACAAGGCGCAAGAGCTGGGCGATACGGCACAAAACCTGGGCGACACCGCGCAGAACTTGGGCGACATGGCGACGGGTGCCTGGAATGCACTGCAAAACGGCATCTCGGGCGCGCAGGGAAACTAGCTGTTAAGCGGGCTACAGCTGTTCAGCCGGACGGTCGGGCGAGCTAAAGCCCGAGTCAAACGTAACGACGCATGAGGCATTGGGTCGGCGCTCGTGCACGATGCGCGTGACGAGCTCCAGCAGCTCCTCGTCGGATATGTCAAAGCCGTCGGGGCGCACCAGGTCAAACGAAACGAACCCGTCGTGCTCGTGCAGGTCGTGGATGGAGAGCGCGGGGTCGATCTGCATAACGCCGCGCTTGACCCAGCCGCGCAAATCATCGCCGGTTGTCGCGATGGGGTCGCAGTGCAGCGTGATGCCAATGCCCATCTGGCGCTTGATGTCGTGCTCGATGGTGTCCAGGATCTCGTGGTGTTCAAATGCGTCGCCCTCGCCGGGCATCTCCACGTGAGCGCTGGCAAACTGACGACCGGGGCCGTAGTCGTGCACCATCAGGTCGTGTGTGCCCAAGACCTGCGGATAGGACATGATCTTGTCGCGGATTGCCTGGACGAGCTTGGGGTCGGGCGCTTGCCCCAGCAACGGGCTGATGGCGTCGCGCACTAGGCCCATGCCGCTGATGCAGATGAAGATGCCCACACCCAGGCCTGCCCAGCCATCGAGGTCAAAGCCGGTCGTCTGCGAAATAAGCGCCGCCACCAAGACCGAGCCCGAGGTGATGACGTCGTTTTTGGAGTCCTGTGCTGTGGCAATGAGTGTTTCGGAATCGATACGGTTGCCCAGCGCGCGGTTGAATGCGGCCATCCAGAGCTTAACGAGCATGGATGTAGCCAGTGCCGCAAGGGAAACGAGCGTGTAAGCGGTGGGGGAAGGCTTGATGATCTTGGTGACCGACTCGAGGATCAGGTTGATGCCGACGGCGCAAACCAGGACGGCGACAAACAAGCCGGCGAGGTACTCGTAGCGGCCGTGGCCATAGGGGTGGCCTTCGTCTGCCGGGCGGCTGGCGAGGCGGAACCCGAGCAGGCTCACGATGTTGCTCGAGGCATCGGAGAGGTTGTTGAAAGCGTCGGCGACAAGCGAGACGGAGCCAGCGAGCAGGCCCGCGATGCCCTTGGCCAGGCACAAGGTGATGTTGAGGCCAATGCAGATGAGGCTTGCGGCGAAGCCCGCGTTGGTGCGGCGGGAGGTATCGACCGGCTCGCCCTCGCTGCCGGGAACAAGCGTATGTACCAGCCGATTTACAAATAGCATAGCGGTCGTCCTCACAATCATGTTTAAGGGGATAGTGTAGCTCGCGCGGGGGCGCCGTGCACCGATGCTCAGAAAATGCAGCAATAGTCTGCCGGTGCTAACGAGCGAGGCTTCTCGTCTGCCTGGGTGCTCGATTTTGGGCCACATGGGTATGGGCACGTGCTTACCTGCCCGACATACTTAATGTCGACAGCCCCAGTGCAAAGGAGGACGTATTCATGGACGAGATGTTTGCCATTAAATGCCAAAACTGCGGCGGCCCTATGTACTCACACCAGACTAAACGCAGCTTTGAGTGCGCCTATTGCGGCACGGTCGTTCCGTGGCAGGCGGACGCCGGAGAGCCCAAGAGCGCTTTGGGCATTCGCCATACGCCGTTGACGGTGGTGGATGGACTGCTCAAGCTCACGCATGTGTCGCAACTCGAGCGCCCGGAGGACCCGGACTGGTATTTCTTCAATTCGCACTGGCGCAATCAGTCGGTCCTGGAACATCTGCTGTGGGAGGATCGCGGCACGGCGCAGGAGTTCCAAGAGGCCACGCATGTGAGCATTCCTTGCCCCTTCTGCGGAGCGTCCTTTGAGGGCGAGTCAACGCAGCGTGTGTTTGAGTGCCCGTCCTGCGGCAACAAGATCGGCATTGCCGACCTGCTCAAGCCCGGTACGTTTAGCAAACGTCTGACCATGGGCGTGGGTGCGGAGTATGTGCCGGAGCAGGGTATTCCCTGCGAAATCTCACCGCAGCAGGCACGTGCCAACGCACTGCAGCTGGTGCGCCAGTACCCGGATGCCTTTGCCGGGCACGACGTGGAAGACGCGATTCAAAACGACATGATGCTCTTCTACTTCCCCATGGCGCTCGCGGACCTGCGCATGATGGCGTCCTTCCCGGGCAAGGGCCTGAGCAAGGAGACCCTGGTGTACTACGAGGTGCTCGACTGGGCATATCCCAGGGCAAACTACCTGGACGTTCGCCTTATGGGCATTCTGGAGCCATGGGACTTTGCCAAGGTTGGGTCGTTCGACCCGGCCATGCAGGAAGGCGACTTCCGCGTTGTCTCCGTCGATGCGTCTACCAAGGACCAGGTGGTCATTGATAAGTTGGCGCTCGACATTGCCGGCAACGATGCCGAGGCGGTGCTGGGGCTCAATAAAAAGAGCATCCGCACTTGGGCGCGCAAGGCCCGCAAGCATAAGGACGGCCTGGTGATGGTGCCGGTGTACTTTGTCGATCGTCCGGCGACGGACAGCCGCGATGGCGAGCAGGTGCGCATTGCCGTAAACGGCCAGACGAGCCGCGCGGCAGCGGTGGTGTTTAGCGACAAGCGCGAGACGCATGTGGTGGCGTCGCTCAATCCGAGTCTGCATCTGTCCGGCGAAAGTACCGTGCATGCCACGCCCATCGAGGTCAAATACGTTAAATCGCCCTTCCTATACCAGATCGTGCGCCGTGGAGGTGGCGAGCAACCGCGCCAGGTTGCAGCGGCAGCTGAGGGTTCCTACCGAGAAGAAAAGCCCAAACGCAAGGGATTGTTCGCTGCGATTTTTGGTAAGTAGGGGAGTGGTGCCGGGGCGTCGGGCTGCATCGCAAGGTCATGAGACGAACTTAAGACTGCTGGGAACGTGCTACCATTGCCGATAGCCTTAATCTTGTAAGAAGCGGAGGCCAGATTATGGGTTTTGCGGATCAGCAGCTTCAGCTTCAGGTACCGTATTCTCCTGACGACACGTTTAATGCCTTGAAGGCAGCTATGGAAAAGCTGCCTAAAGTAAAAGTTGATAGTGCATCGCCCACAACAAGAACAGTTGCAGCCGAGATTGGTATGAGCCTTTGGTCTTGGGGCGAAAATATCAGTATTTCGGTTGTTCCAGTTGAAGGCGGATCTGGCGTTACTGTCAAGTCGTCATCTAAGGTCAGGGCAAACGTATTAAACGGGGGCAAAAATGCAAAGAATATTGCCAAGATAGTCGATGCCCTATCGAAGGAGCTCGAGCGGTATCCGCAGGTTTCACAGACTATTGAGACGCTGGCGGATAGTGGTTGATGTAGTTGCAAGGCTTGAGAGGCTTGCAGCACTGCGTGAGAGTGGAGTACTTACCGAGGAAGAGTTTGCTGCAGAAAAGGCAAAAATCCTTTCGTAATCAGACACGATGGTTGGATTTGCATTCTATTATTGAACTTGTTTATACCAGGCTGAAAACATCGTGTGTAATAAAGGTGCGTAGTAGCCTCGTCTTGATTGGCGGATGTAAATAAACGGTGGAACGGCTGTAAAAGAGCCTTGCCACTGGGTAAAATCAGGATGTGCCGCGGAACCCGCTCCTCAGTCGGTCAACTTTGGAAGCGCGGGCAACGCAGGTACTATCGTCTAAAGGGCCGGGTGCGACCGGCCCTTTGCATGACTCCCTTCGCTATCCGTTACTGCTTATATTCCCGCCAGATCGAGTAGAGGTTCCGGACGATGCCGGTTACATACATCGAGAGGCGCAGGATTTCAAGAAACAAGTTCATAGGCTTCACCCCAATCGGAGATCGGAGCGTTGCCCGCAGGCGGATTCCGCGGCAGTCGTAATTCTACCTCACAGGCCGCGGCGGGAGACATCCTACCCGCCCCATGGCTTGGAGCAGTGTCGATCTAACGGGCAATCAAGCCTCTAGTTCTCTTTGAATTGAGCAAGCATCTGCCCGAAGAAGCTTAGTTCGGATGGCTCATAAATGATCGAACCGCCGTCCGCGGTCCTGTAGACCCCGCAGGGGAGGTAACGCCCGTCGGGGAGGACATAGAGGCTGGCTTCCTCCTTCAGTCCTACTGGAAATAGCGGAATCCCGTTTTCGTCCACTTGGAACTCGTTTATATTTGCGATCTTCCTCTCCATGATGCCTCCTGCCTTATTTCTTGAATGGCGCCTTAAAACAGGCAGCTCTCAATCAGCTCTTTGCCGCGCAGAGTGTCGATCCACTCCTGTGGGATGGCTTTGAGACCGTATGCCGTGCCGGCGAGGGCGCCGGCGACGGCTGCGGTGGTGTCGGTGTCGTCGCCTAGGTTGACGGCGGCAAGCACGCAATCTTCGTAGCTGTTAGTGTTGACGAAACACCAGGTGGCTGCCTTAAGCGTGTCGCGCACGAAGCCACCCGACCTGATCTCCTGCTCAGGCACGCCTTTCAGATGGAGCGCCCACGAGGGGAGCACGTCGTTCATCACATCCCTCATCAGCTCGACAAATATGATGCATGCGTCGGTCGACGTTCTGTGGGCGTGCGTAATCGCGGAGACCTTGCTGACCTCTTCGTCTGTCGCATCGGTGAACGCCAGGGGAGCGATGCGCATGAGCGATCCGTTGCCGTTGTCGCGCTCGCCGGAGCCTCCTTTGCCGGTGCGCAGGGCGCGGGCGGTCGTACCGCCGTAATCGAAAACGCCGTCGATCGTATACTCGCCACGGGCAATCCAGCTTACGAACTTGTCGCGCATGTCCGCGGTGTCGATGTGCCCGAGCTCCCTAATCGAGTCGCAGGTAGCAAGCGTCATAGATGTGTCGTCGCTCCAGGTGCCGGCGGGTTGCCCATGCGTGCCGTAGCCGATCATGTCCGTGCATTCGAACGTGCCGCGGGGCATGAACTCGTAGGGAACGCCCAGCGCGTCGCCGACGGCAAGCCCGTAAATACAGTCGCGTAGCGTTGTTTTCGGTCTGTCTGTCATGGAAAACTCCTCTTGCACTTCGGATTGGAGATGCGTGGCAATCAGCGACAATGTGTCCAGCCCAATTCGGGACGCAGTGAGTCCCGAATTGGGAGAGCTTGTCAGCTAATCTGACAAATGAAAACCCGCAACGCTATTGCTTTATACAGCAATAGGGACCTCTTTTGGGCGCCCTGCCTTTGGTGCCTCGGCGAGTCGTGCCTCGATGGAAGCTTTGGATACCATGCGCTTGGTGCCGTCCTTCCAAGAATCCAGCAGCCCAGCATTTATCAGCTGCGATACCCTTGCCGTGCTAACGCCAAGCATGCGAGCGGTGTCCGCCGCGGTGACGGCGGGGATGTCGCCGAGCTCGCGGCTGACGGCCACGGCGATAATCTTGCCGCCGTGTTGTGGCTGGTGTCCAAAGTCCGGCGCGGGAAGATCGACGCCGCCCATAAGGTGATCGTCGACCATACATGCGAGAAAATCGGCGGCGCTTTCGACAGCGTCGTTTAGGTCGGAGCCAAACGTTCCTCCTCCGCCCAGCGGGCCACATGGCACGGCATCGACCATACCGTCCGAATCAAAGAACTCAAATTCCCATACGTAAACCATGTAAGACCTCCTTTAAAAAGTGATGCGAAATGTGATGAGGATGAGCTATCGAAGCCCTGCCTGCCTTAGGATTCTTTTGGCAATTTGATCCTCGATCTCTCGGTGGCGTTTTACGAGCACGAGCTTGTCGCCTTTGACGAACTTCTCGTGATTAGTGCCTCCTTTCGAGATGAAGCCGGCTTCTTCGAGGATACGGATCAATTCGCGTCTCTGCATCTCAGCCTCTTTCAATAACTATATATTAGCACTTCCTAAGGGTTTTAGGCTTAAATCTTAGCTATTGCCAATCCTTTGTTTTGCGGCGCCATCCTTGGATAACGGCTTATATTCGTTGTTGTATTAGTCTATTTGCTCGTGCGGACACGTTTTGGTGCCCTGCGCGTGACCGCAAAAAGGGTTTGTAGTGACTAAAATGTGGTCATAGAGATAGTTTTATCGAACTCCATGGGGGTGGCGCGCGTGGATGACAACACGTTGTTGTTTCACGATAAGGGTGCCGGCGTTTTCAAGGGAATAAGCATCTATCCCAATCGTATCGAGGCGGTCGTGAAGAACAACTTCTTCGGCACCCATACCAAAATCGTCTACCTCAAGGACATTACGGGTGTCGACAAGGTCAAGGGTAAGCGCGTGCTCCTTCGTAATAGGTTGCTGACCGCCTGTTCCTACAGGCTGAGCAGTCATTCCCAGGCTCAGGAATTCGTGAACGTGCTGAACTCGGTGATGTAGCCGATAGCGACGTTCGGACTAAATTTGCGGCTGTGCATTGGGCGACGCGCTGGCTAGTTGCTCGACCTGCGAGCGTGCTGGACACGCTGCTCACTCATCTGCAAAAGCTAGGGGCGCAGAACGGTATCCTGCGCCCCCGATTGAGTCGATGTGTCTAAAAGGCGGGCTTGCCTATTCGCTGTCGTCCCCAGCGTTTTCGCGGTCACTGGCAAGCATTGCCGCGCCGGCGACCGTTGTCGCCACGGCGGCGGCAGCGAGCCCGGCGGCAATGCCAGAGTTGTCGCCTGTGCCGGCAAGCTTTTCGCCTGAGCCCTTGCGCTTGTTGCCCTTGTCGTTCTTGTCGGCGCCGCCTGCGTTGGTGCCGTTGCCGTTGCCGGTGTCCGTAGCGCCTGCGTTGCCCGAAGCCGTCACGGTAAAGCTTGCGGCTCCGTCGCTGGCGAGCGTGTAGTTCTGCGCCGCGTCGCCCAAGAGACCGTTCACGCGCACCCAGTACGTTCCTGCGGCAAATGTTTCGCCCTCGGCCATTGCCGTGCCCGGAGCGCCGTTCGCGTCGTGCACAAACTCGAGCTGGGCCGTGCAGGCATCGGTTTCGAGCTTGCCCTCGAGTGATGCCGCAATCTTGGCGCGCACGTCCTCGCCGGCCTTAAGGCCCTCGAGCCCCTCAAAATGGGGCGTCAGCGCGCGCGGGTCGATATCGATGGGCACGGAACCCTGCAGCCCCGTAACGGTCTCGTTGCCCAGGGCGTCGACATCCACATATTCGATGGCAAACGCATGGCCCGAAGCCGCCACGTTGAGTACGTTGCTGCTGTCGACAAGGCGGAAATGGCCCTCGCCAACGGTCTTGCCATCCTGGAGCGAGGCATCGCTCAGCGAGTCGCCGTACGTCATGCGCATGCGGGTCGGGAGGCAGCACGAAGCCGACTGCGTGTGCTTCGTATCGTAATTGTAATTGCGCTGGTAGATGCTCCGGGCCAGCGCCGCATCAACAAAGTCGGATGCGATGATGCCAATGTGCTTGAGGTAATCTGACTTTGTATCCTCGATGCCGCTGGGATTGATGTACGGGCTCTTGTACAGATGCTCGTTGACTACTCGCGCTGCGGTAAATGGGTTGCTTCCTTGCTTGTGATTCGTGCAGCTGGTGTAGTTGATAGACCAGCAGCGCTCCAGGACTTGCTCCTTGGCCCCGTTATCGTCCTCGACATCTACCTCGTTGCGGGTGAGCTTAGCCGTCTCCTGCAGGGCCATATCGACCCAGCTGATCTTGTCGGTTCCGGTGCATTCGTAATGGTCCTGGGCATATACCTTGGTGCAATAGGCTTTTTTGTCGCCTGTTTCCCCTGCGGCTTCAAAGCCTTGCGCGTTTTGGACGAGACACATAGAGGAGCTGCTGGGGTGTGCTGCGATTTTGTTGTCCCATTCGGTTAGGTCGAGGCCCCACGTGTGGCCGCTTACGCTGTCGCCGGCGAGTCCAAATCGGCGCAGCAGGACGATCTTTCCGCGCACCTCGTTCAGTGTGGGAACGCGGCTCGACGTATAGAACAGTTTGGGGTTGTCGTCCAAAACCTTGGCGAAAGCCGTCGTAAGGCTCTCGTCAGTAGCCTCGTTGTTGCCTCGGGATACAAGCATGATGAGCGCTTCTGACGGATTTTCGTTCAAAAACTTTTTGAAGTAGCCAACGACATCGGAGAGATGCATGAAGTGCCCGTCTTTTTTGAGCAGGTAGCAACTTCCATGGTCGATGCCGGGGTCGTCGCCTTTTCCGAGTCGGATATCAAAATAGCGAATGCCTTCGAGCAACTGCGTGGGGATGTAGTCCTGCTGGCACTTTGCTTGCGAGGATTGGGGTTCGGTGTCGTTGTCCACGCTGCAAGTTCCCGAATCGTGCGTGCCCGGGATGCTCAGCTCGTCGAGGTACTTGTTGCCTTCGACGTGGCTCATCCAACATGGTCCGTCGACGTAGCTGCTATACGTGGTCCAGTCGATGCTGCTAACTGTGGCATTGGTCTTGTCCATGCTGTAGCCGACAAGCTCGAGCTCCCACGGAATGGAATATTTCTTTTGGCAAATCTTGTTGTTGTCTTGGTCTTTGCCTTTCGATTCTATGGCCAGGTAGTTAATACCGTTTTTCGTGTATATGCGGTCTCGAATAATATAAGTTCCGTCGAACTGGCGGTCGAACGTATAGGCGCGGCTGTCCTTATGGTCGTACTCGCCACTCCATACGTGGATGACCTTTCCATCTTTGTCCGAGTCGCCATCGACCGACCAAATGCTGTAGCCCGTCTTCTTGTGCTCTTCGAAATTGAGCAGGGTGCGGATGGCATACCAGTTTGTGCCGTCCGCATCGGTCCCTACGTGCTCAAGGATGAGCTTGCTGGACGTGCCGTCATTAAACAGGTGGCAAACGTTGCCGATGACGTTGCCGTCTTCGTTGACGCTCGCGGTGCGAAAATAGCCCGCGGGGCGAAGGCGAATGACGAAATTGTCGAGGGTGGCCGCTGACTCGGCCGTGCCGTCCGCAAAGGCTGTCCGCGGGCTAATGCCCAGCGTGGCGGTTTCGGGCAGGCTTGCAAGTGGCGACAACGCCGCGAGTCCAAGGCCCAGCGTAAACGCTCGGCGACTGATGGCATGATGTTCGGTCATAACTCATCCATTCGCAGGGTGCGGTTATGCACTTATTTTGGTCACTTTACTGCCCGGATGTTTAAAGGTGTCGGCTCAATTGTCTGCGCGGCGCTATAAATCGGCGAGCGGACGTGCTGGGGTGCTTGTTCATGTTGTGCCGTTACCGCGCTGGGGGTGTTCCTATAGTTTTGTCAACTGGGAAATGCTCTCCGTGCGACCGGATCG
>CALHWR010000126.1 GCA_938036665.1 uncultured Collinsella sp.
AGGCCCGCAAGGGCACCGTGGCCGGTGCCGCCGGTGTCCACGACCTGCTCGTTGAGTACCTTGCCGTCCTGAATGTCGTAGATCTTGAACTGCTCGCTGCGGCCAAAGTGCATAAAGATGTTGCCGTTGTCGTACGTGGTTGCCACCCTCATGGTGTCGATCTCCTTTGCTGGCCATACGGCCGTTGCCGTGGTAATGGGGGAGTACGCGATATTGCCGCCTTCGATGATGAGCGCCCGACCATTGACCAACGCGTTTGCCACCTTGCGATGCGCGCGGCTGCAAATAGCCGCCACCGTGGCGCGCGCGATACCCATCTGCTGTGCGACTGCCTCTTGGTTTAGGCCTTCCAGGTCGCACAGGCGCAGTGCCTCGAGTTCGTCGATCGTCATGTCCATGGCGTCTCCGCTGGCTAGGCCGTCAGGGGTAAAGCCGCGGTATTCGGGGATGATCCCGACGCGGCGCAGTTTCTCGCGTCTTCCTGCCATGCGCCCTCCTTATCTGACATATGTCAACAATAGAATAGCGAACGTGCAGATTTGCGCAAGGAATTTCTGGCATATGCCAGAAATTGAGGCCTTATGTTTGGGCTGTGGGGCCGCATGTGCCTGGGCTACAATGAATCTCGCTTATAGGCGACTGATAGGAGGGTCAATGAGCAAGGCTGATCAACAGTTTGTAACCATGTGCCGCGATATTCTGGACCATGGCACCACCACCGAGGGCCAAAAGGTCCGCCCGGTGTGGGAGGATGGCACCCCTGCCTATACCATTAAAAACTTTGGTGTCACGGCACGCTATGACCTGCGTGAGGAGTTTCCGGCGCTTACCCTGCGTCGTACGGCCCTCAAATCTGCCATGGATGAGATCCTATGGATCTATCAAAAGAAGTCCAATAACGTGCATGATCTCAACAGCCATATTTGGGATGAGTGGGCCGACGAGACCGGCTCCATCGGCAAGGCCTACGGGTATCAGATTGGGCAGAAGAGCCATTATGCCGAGGGCGACTTTGACCAGATGGATCGCGTGCTGTACGACCTTAAGAACACTCCGTACAGCCGCCGCATTATGACGAATACCTACGTGTTTAGCGACCTGTCCGAGATGCACCTGTATCCGTGCGCCTACAGCGTGACGTATAACGTGACGCAGCGCCCGCAGGATGACAAACCGACGCTCAACATGATTCTCAACCAGCGTAGCCAGGACATTTTGGCCGCGAACAACTGGAATGTGTGCCAGTACGCCATTTTGCTGATGATGGTTGCGCAGTCGGTCGATATGATCGCTGGCGAGCTGCTGCATGTGATTGCCGATGCCCACATTTACGACCGTCATGTCGATATTGTCCGCGAGCTTATCGAGCGTCCGCAGTTTGCCGCGCCCAAGGTAACGCTCAACCCCGAGGTGCATGACTTCTATGCGTTTACGACCGATGATCTGATTGTCGAGGGCTATGAGCACGGCCCGCAGGTCAAGAACATCCCCATTGCGGTGTAGGTGACGCGCATGACGTGTAAGCTTTCTGCCATTGTCGCCGTGTGCGATGACTGGGGTATTGGGTGCGAGGGCGACATGGTCGTGTCCAACCGTGCCGACATGCGTCATTTTGTGGCATGCACCAAGGGTTGCCCGGTCATTATGGGTCGCAAGACGCTGTTGAGTTTTCCCGGCGGACGACCGCTCAAGAATCGCCGCAATATCGTGCTCACCCGCGACGAGAGCTTTGCTGCCGAGGGCATCGACGTGGTGCATGGCGTCGACGAAGCGCTCGCTGCGGTTGCCGATGAGCCCGTTGCGTGGGTGATCGGCGGTGGCGAGGTGTATCGGCAGTTTTTGCCGCATTGCGTGGAGGCGGAGGTCACGCACAACCATTGCGTGCATGCCGTGGATGCGTACTTTCCCGACTTGGACGCTGATCCCGCGTGGGAGATTGCGCGGCGTGGCGGTGTTGCCACGATTGCCTCGGGCGAGGGCGACGAGGGTGTCGATTATGAGTTCGTGACGTATCGTCGCGTTGATGCGTAAATCGTCGAGCGTGAACGGTATCATCGGGTTGTTTGAATGCATGGGGCGGCGCTTAGCGTCGCCTCGTTTGGTATAAATGTGCTGTAAAGAAGGGTGCGGGCTGGCTGCTATGACTGATGCCGTTGAGGTGCTGCGAATCGATTCTCTCGAGGACGAGCGGCTCGATGCCTACGTGCGACTGACCGAGCGTGAGCTTCGCTGCGTGCTGGAGCCGCAGAAGGGCATTTTTATCGCCGAGAGTGCCAAGGTCATCGAGCGTGCGGTTCGCGCCGGATACGAGCCGGTGAGCTTTCTTTTAGGTGAGCGCTGGCTCAATCAGATGATGCCGCTGTTTGAGCGCCTAGCGGTACGCGAAGGTGCGGACCCGGTTCCCGTGTTTGTGGCCTCGATGGAGCTTATGGAGCAGCTGACGGGCTTTAACGTGACGCGCGGTGCGCTCGCGGCATTCCGTCGTCCACGCCAGATTCCGGTAGCCGAGTTCCTGGGTGGCGTCGTCGAGGCGGCGGGGGAGCGCCCGGTGCGCGTGTGCGTGCTCGAGGGCATTGTCGACCACACCAACGTCGGCGCGATTTTCCGCTCGGCGGCTGCGCTGAACGTCGACGGTATTTTGGTGAGCCCCACTTGCTGTGACCCGCTGTACCGTCGCTCGGCCCGCGTGAGCATGGGCACGGTGTTCCAGGTGCCCTGGACGCGCATTGGCAGCGAGGCGCGCGTATGGCCGCATGATGGGCTGGCGGCGCTGCACGATGCCGGCTTTTCGTGTGCTGCTATGGCGTTGACGGATGATTCGGTGTCGCTGGACGATCCCGCGCTGCAGGAGATTGGCCGCCTAGCGATCTTTATGGGTACCGAGGGTGCCGGCTTGGGCACCAAGACCATTGCCGGCTGCGACCGAGCCGTGCGCATTCCGATGGCGCACGGGGTCGATTCACTCAACGTTGCCGCTGCGAGTGCCGTCGCCTTTTGGCAACTGTGCCCGCATGTGAGCAACGAGTACCACTACCAGCCGGGGCTGTATCACTAGGCAGATATTTCGCACTGGGCTCTGGTTCGGGGCGTTTCGGCCGACGTCGGTCGGTGCTAAGCTGGTATTGGCTTTGGTCTTAAAGTGCCGTTTTGTTGTTTGACGTACGCTGGTGGGGAGGGCGTGTGGCTAAGAAATCTACGGCTATCGATGTAACGCAGGGCGTTATTTGGCAGCAGCTGCTGTCGCTGTGCGTCCCTATCTTCTTTAGTTCGTTTTTTCAGCAGGCTTACACGCTTATCGGTACCTATATCGTCGGTCAGTTTGGCGGCAAGCTAGCGCTGGGTGGCATTCAGGCCACGATGGTGCTCACGGAGCTCTGCATTGGTTTTTGCGTCGGTGTGGGTGCTGGCTGTGCCGTTATTACCGGCCAGTTTTTTGGTCAGCACGATGACGAGCGCTTGAGCCGATCGGTCCATACGGCCATGACGCTCGCGCTGGTGGGCGGCATTGTCATTTCCATTCTGGGCATGGTGTTTGTCGAGCCGATGCTTGTGCTGATGAATACACCGCATGAGCTGCTGGCCGAGGGTGTGGCGTATGCCCGTTGCTACTTTGCCGCCATGTTTGCGGCGCTGCTGCTCAATATGGGGACGGCGTTGTTGCGCGCCGTGGGCGACACGCGCGGTCCGGCGGTCATTATTGCCTCCGGCTGCTTCGTCAACGTTGCACTCGACATTCTCTTTGTCGCCGTGCTGCACATGGAAGCGCTGGGCTGCGGCATCGCGGTGGCGCTGACGATCTGCACCAATGCCACGATGATTGTGATCCGCATGATGCGCGCTCCGGGGGCGTGGCGGTTGTCGCTATCCAAACTCGGTATCGATCGCGGCATTTGCAAGAGCATGCTTTCGTGCGGTTTGCCGCTGGGCGTTCAGTCTGCGGCGTATTCGATCTCCAACGTTTTGATTCAGGTGTCGGTCAACTCGTTTGGTGCCGATGTCACGACCGCTTGGGGCCTTTCCGGCCGCCTGGACGGCATTATCTGGATGGTGACCGAGGCGCTCGGCGTGTCGATCACCACGTTCTCGGCGCAGAACTTTGGTGCGCGCAATTACGATCGCATGCGAAAGGGATACCACACGTCGCTCGTGCTGTCGTTTATGCTCATTGGTGGCCTGTCTGCCGTGCTGCTTGTGTTCTCGGGTCCGTTGTCGCGTTTGTTCATCGACGATGCCGCGATTTCGGCCTACACCACGACGATTCTTCATTTCATCGCGCCGTTCTACGCGATCTTCTCGATTATCGAAAACGCGTCTGGCTCCATCCGCGGCGCTGGCGTGAGCTTCCAGCCTATGATGCTCACGATCTTCGGCACGGTCGTGCTCCGCGTGGCGTGGGTGTTCGCGATTATGCCGCTCGACCCCTCGCTCGAGCATCTGCTGCTGGTCTACCCCGTAACCTGGGTAATCACCGCCGCGATGTTCACCGTCTACCATCACAGCGGCAACTGGCTAGGCCGCGCCACTGCCTAGCCATTGGGGACGTCCGCAATGGCTAGTATTCGATGCCTTGGCGGGCTAGGAGGCCTTCGTCGAAGTAGTGTTTGACGGGGCGTATTTCGGTGACCAGGTCTGCCAGATCGGCGTGGGGCAGCAGACCGCGGCCGGTGAGCACGAGCTCCGTGGTGGTTGGTTTCATCGCGATCAACGCTTCGATATCTTCGCGCGTCACAAAGCCCCGTCGCATGGCCTCGCCGAGTTCATCCAAAATGAGCACGTCGACCTGCGAGATCTGTTCGCGTGCAAGTTCCATGATCTGCTCGGCGCAAGCCTCGGGCGTGTCGCGATCGGCCTGTACAATGCGCAGTCCCAGGCGCGGCGCGGCATCGTGTTCGGCGCAGTGCAGCTTCTTGGCAAACTGAAGCATGAGTACGTTAAGTCCATAGCCCGTGGCGCGCAGCGCAAGCCCCAGCGCAGCCGTCGTCTTGCCCTTGCCGTCGCCCGTATAGATTTGAACCTTGCCGACTCCCAGTGATGCCTTCTCTGTCCTTTCGTGCCCGGCGTCGGTTTATCGCCGTCCGGGTTGGGTATTCTAGAAAAAATTATCAACCCCAGTAGATGGAGTTCAAGCAGATGGAGATGGATGACAATAAACGTAGACGGAATATGATCCTCTACGTGCTCATCGCCTTCGTCGTCTACCTCGTGCTCTCGACCGTTCTGTTCCCCAACATCGGTCACACGCAGCAGATTACGAAGACCGATTACTCGACGTTTGTCAAAGCGCTCGATAAGAAGAGCGTCGACAAGGTCGAGTACAACACGGACGATTACTCGATTTATTACACCAAGAAGGGCGAGGACGAGAACATCGCCTATAAGACGACCGGTGTGCCGAACGATGCGGGCTTTACCGATCGCGTGCTTGAGTCTGGCGCTTTGCTGGAGTCGGTCGTTCCCGATAAAAACTCGGGTTTGATGACCTACTACTTGCTCACGCTCGTTCTTCCCATGGCGATTTTCTTCCTCATCGGTTGGTGGCTCAACCGCCGTATGAAGAAGGCTATGGGCGATGACGGTCCGTCGATGAACTTTGGCGGCGGCGGTTTTGGCGGCGGTGGACTAGGTAAGTCCGGCGCGCGCGTGATTGCTTCAAAGGACGTGGGCGTGACCTTTAAGGATGTCGCCGGTCAGGAAGAGGCCAAGGAGTCTCTCAAGGAGGTCGTCGACTTTTTGGAGAAACCGCAGCGCTACGAGGAAATCGGCGCCAAACTGCCGCGCGGCGCTCTTCTTGTTGGCCCTCCGGGTACCGGTAAGACCCTGCTTGCCAAGGCTGTTGCCGGCGAGGCCGGTGTTCCGTTCTTTAGCATTTCGGGCTCTGAGTTTGTTGAGATGTTCGTTGGCCGTGGCGCCGCTAAGGTTCGCGATCTGTTTAAGCAGGCCAAGGAAAAGGCCCCGTGCATCGTCTTTATCGATGAGATCGATACCATCGGCAAGAAGCGCGATGGCGGCGGCTTTAGTGGCAACGACGAGCGCGAGCAGACGCTCAACCAGCTGCTGACCGAGATGGATGGCTTCGATAACCACAAGGGTATTGTCGTTCTCGCTGCCACCAACCGCCCCGACAGCCTTGACCCGGCCCTGCTGCGCCCCGGTCGCTTTGACCGCCGTATTCCCGTTGAGCTGCCCGACCTGACCGGCCGTAAGAACATCCTTGAGCTCCATGCCAAGAGCGTGAAGACGCAGCCCCCGATTGACCTGACCGCGATCGCCCGCGCCACGCCCGGTGCCTCGGGCGCCGACCTGGCCAATATCATCAACGAGGGCGCTCTGCGCGCCGTTCGCGAGGGTCGAAAGCGCGCCACGCAGGACGATTTTGAGGAGTCGGTGGAGGTCGTCATCGCCGGTCAGCAGCGCAAGTCCACGGTGCTGTCCGACCACGAGAAGCAGGTCGTTTCCTACCACGAGATCGGCCACGCCATCGTTGCCGCTCGCCAGAAAGGCTCTGCGCCGGTCACGAAGATCACTATCGTGCCGCGCACGAGCGGCGCTCTTGGCTACACCATGCAGGTCGAGGAGGATGAGCGCTTCCTGACCACACGCCAAGAGGTCTTGGACAAGCTCGCCGTCTATTGCGGCGGACGCGCTGCTGAGGAGCTCATCTTTGGTGAGATGACGACCGGTGCGGCCAACGACATCGAGCAGGCCACCAAGCTCGCCCGCAACATGGTGACGCGCTTTGGTATGTCCGAAGAGTTTGGCATGATGGCGCTCGGTACCGTGCAGAACGCGTATCTCAATCAGGACACGTCGCTCACCTGCGCCCCCGGTACGGCCGAGCGCGTGGACGCGATTGTCGCCAAGCTGATCGAGGATGCACACGACCGCGCCCTGCAGATTCTGAAGGAGAACAAGTTCAAGCTCCATGAGCTGGCTCGTTATCTGTACAAGAAGGAGACGATCACGGGCGAGGAGTTTATGAATCTTCTTACGCGCGAGAATCCGCTGATGCCAAAGCAGCAGTAAGGCTGCCTGCGCAGTGTCGAACGCCCCATTTGAGTGTCCATCTCAAATGGGGCGTTCTGCTTGAGGGAGATGCAAATGAAGATCGTGGTGAGTGCCTGCTTGATGGGCGAGAGCTGCAAGTATAACGGGCTTGACAATTACCATCGCAAGCTGGTCGAGGCTTGCGAGCGTACGGGGACCGAGGTCCTGCTGGTGTGCCCCGAGGTTTTTGGCGGTCTGCCTACGCCGCGCAAGCCGTCCGAGATTGTGGACGGTGAGGTCCGTACCTGCGAGGGTGTCTCTGTCGATCGCGAGTTTCGCCTAGGTGCCCAGCGTGCGCTCGATATGTGCGAGCACTTTGGCGGTCCGTCCGAGATCGCTGCCTGCATCCTTCAGGACCGTAGCCCCTCGTGCGGCGCGGGTCGCATCTACGACGGCACGTTCAGCGGTACGATCACCAAGGGTAACGGCGTTTTTGTCGATCTGCTTCTGCGCCATGGGTACCGCGTGATACCCGCAAGCGAGTTCGATCCCAGCATGCTGGAACATTGTCCATAGCACTCGAACCCAACACTTCCTCACGGGTGACCGTTTTGGCATCATCCGTGAAGTTGAAATTGAGTACGACCCGGTCATCAAAGACGTAGACCGAGTTGACAAAGGTATCAATGATCTGCCGCTGGTGTTC
>CALHWR010000127.1 GCA_938036665.1 uncultured Collinsella sp.
TCGACACCGCCGAGTTCGCGATCCCCGGCCTTGACGACGAGTTCCGCGTCATCGTCTCCCCGTGGATTCTGACGGTGCTCGTGACCGACCGCCTGGCTCGCTACTACGAGACGGTCACCAAGCACAACCTCAAGTATCGTCGCTACTATCACCAGTTCGACTACTAAAGAAAACGGGTGCGGGAACGTGCCGGGCTATTGAGAGGAACACAGAATGAGACAGTACATCATCGCCAGCCATGCGCACTTCGCTACCGGCATCAAGGAGAGCGTCGAGCTGCTCTCGGGCGCGCGCGACAACGTCCACGATCTTTCGATGTTCGTCGATGACCGCATGGACGTGGCCGAGGAGGCCCAAAAACTGCTGGCGGGCATGTCTGCCGACGATGATGTCGTTGTCTGCACCGATCTCTTTGGCGGCAGCGTCAATAACGAGTTCACCAAGATCGTCCAGACGCGTCCCCGCACGTACCTCGTTACCAACATGAACCTTCCTCTGCTCATCCAGCTGCTGTTCTCTGACGAGTCGGCGCCGGTTGAGGAGACGATTCGCGCCATCGTCGCTGCGGACGATACGCGCGTGAAGTTTGTCAACGACTTATTGGTCGATGACGACGAGGAAGAAGAGTTCTAATCCGCAGCACCTATTGACATGCCGTAAGACGGCGCAAGACCTTTGGGGGGTCACATTATGATTCAGCTACTTCGCGTTGACCATCGCCTGCTTCATGGCCAGGTCGCAGTTTCCTGGGTTCAGGGCCTCGGCTCCAACTGCATTTTCTGCGTGGGCGATAAGGTCGCCAACGACCCGGTGTGGAAGACGACGCTCAAGATGGGCAAGCCTGCCGGCTGCAAGCTCGTCATCAAAGATATGGAGCATGCCATCGAAGCTATCAACTCGGGCGTGACCGACAAGTACAAGATGATCATCTGCGTCGCCACTATTGCTGAGGCAAAGCAGCTTGTTGAGGGCTGCCCGCAGATCAAGTCGGTCAACCTGGGCAACACCAAGCCCAAGGACGAGAAGCGTCCCGACGCTCGTCAGGTCTCTCGTCAGATCTTCCTGACCGCGACCGAGGAAGCCGATGTGCGCGAGATGCTGGATCGTGGCGTTGAGGTCGAGATTCGACCCCTGGCCGATGACCCCAAGGTTGACTGCGCCAGCGTGCTCTAGGCGTTTGAATTCGAAGAGTCTGAGCTCTTCGTAGTGTCCTATATGGAAAGGGGGATGTATGCTTACCCAAGCAATCCTCATCGGACTTATCGCCGCATTTGGTAAGTTCGACTACCAGCTCGGTACGCTCTATGCGTTCCGCCCCATCGTCCTGTGCCCGCTCGTGGGCCTGGTCCTGGGGGACCTGCAGTCTGGTCTCGCGATCGGTGCGAGCCTGGAGCTGCTATTCATGGGCTCGATCTCCATCGGCGCCTACGTGCCGCCTGATGAGACGATCGGCGGCGTGCTCGCCTGCGCCTTCGCGATTCAGCTCGGTCAGAGCACCGAGGCAGCCATTGCGCTTGCCATGCCCATCGCCACGCTGTGCCTTGCCATCAAGAACATCCTCAACGCCGCCCTGCCGATCCTGGTTGACCGCGCTGATGTCTTCTCCGGCCAGGGCAACCTTAAGGGTGTCTATGCGATGCACTTCCTGATCGGTTCCACCGGTGTCATCATGGCGTTCCTGCTGTGCTCGCTGTCGTTCTATCTGGGTGCTGACGCCATCCAGGGCATGCTCGACTTCATCCCGCCCTTTGTCCTTGCTGGCTTTGGCGTTGCCGCCAACATCCTGCCGGCCATGGGCTTCGCCATGCTCGGCCGCCTGG
>CALHWR010000128.1 GCA_938036665.1 uncultured Collinsella sp.
GGCATTGATCTTTTGATCATGCCGCCGAAGTTGAAAGGCAGATTGCCGCTCTGGCGGGTTTGCAGCGTCAACTGGTTACGCGGGCTGGTAAAACCGCGTAACTTAGTAGTTGGCTTCGTAGCCGTTGCCGTCGCCGGTGGGCTCTTCGTAGTAGTCCGAATCGCTCGAATCGCTTGAGTCATCGGAATCGTCAGAGCTGACCGATGAGGTTGCGGTACCGTTTGCGTAGTCGTCAGACGTGTTGTTGTTCAGGTCGCCGATCGTAGAGCTGGAACCGTTGGAAAGACCCATGGTGTTGGGACCCTTGGGATCCTTGCCGGCATCGACGCGCTCCATCATTTCCTTGAGCTCGTCCTCGTAGACAAAGACGTAGCTCACGCCGTCGATCATGGTGCTGTCGTCGGCGTACGAGGGCAGGTTGGCCGAGTAGATACCGTCGACATCCATACCGCGCATGGCGTTGACCGTAGCCACGATATCCTGAACGCTCATATCGGTTACGAGCATATCGGACAGCGAATTAACCAGGCCAAAGATCTTCGTGGCATCGAAGTTATTGAGAATCTGGTTGGCAAGGGCGCCAAGCACCTGACGCTGGTGGCGCATGCGTGTGTAATCGCCGTCGGCATAGGTGTAGCGGCAGCGGGCATAGGTAAGGGCGGTGGCACCGTCCATATGCTGCTGGCCAGCGGTAATCTTAATATCCAGGTGCTCGGGGTCGTCAACATCATCGGTTGCGTTAATGTCGATACCGCCAACCGAATCAATCAGCGCCTGCATTCCGTCGAAGCTGACCTCGGCATAGTGGGAAATCTGAACACCGCACAGCTCGTTGACCGCCTCGACCATGGCCTCGGCGCCGCCAACGGTATGGCAGGCGTTGATCTTCATGGTCTCGCCCTTGTACTCGACCTTGGTGTCGCGCGGAACGGAAATGAGCGTCGCCTGCTTTTGCGTGGGGTCGATGCGTGCCAGGATAATCGAGTCGGCACGATACGTATCCTCGCCCGGACGGCCGTCGGTGCCAAGAAGCAGCACGTAGAACGGATCCTTTGCCTCATCGGTGTCAACCAGAACCCGACGCAGATTGTCAGTAATGACATTAGAATCGCCGAGCTTGCCCATAATGGTGGCAAACCACAGGCCGGCAGCGGTAGTGGCACTCAGCAGCACGCCAAGCACGACAATGAGCGCGACGTGACGAATCGTGTGGCTACGACGACGTTGGCGAGCGCGCTCGGAATAGCGAGCCACGTTATCGCGACTGTAGATCTTGGCCTGCGCACCAGTTGAGGGTCTTCGGGTGGTGGTATCCGCGAGGGGCTTTTTATTAAACATAGGCAACCTGTATTAGTAGATGACGGGATCGGGGACGGTAGCATGCTCGACATGCGCGCCAAGCGCCTGCAGCTTTTCGACAAACTGCTCGTAGCCGCGCTTGATGTGATGGATAGCCGAAACCTCGGTCGTCCCGTCGGCGATCAAGCCCGCTACGACGAGGGCCGCTCCGCCGCGCAGATCGGGCGAGGTAACCTGTGCACCCGAGAAGCCCTTGACGCCATGAATCATGGCATGATGGCTCTCGATACGAATGTCGGCACCCATGCGCACCAGCTCAGAGGCAAACATAAAGCGATTCTCGAAGATGTTTTCGGTAATAACAGAACTGCCGTCGGCAAGGGCGGAGAGCACCATAATCTGCGCCTGCATGTCGGTCGGGAAACCGGGGAACGGAAGCGTCTGGATGTCGACCGGCTTGATACGCTCGGCACGGTTCACATGGACGCCATCCTCGACGCGCTCGCAGTCGATACCCATGAGCTCCATCTTCTTGAGCACCATGCCCAAGTGAATGGGGCAAAAGCCCGTGACATCGACACCGCGATCGTCGGCCATCAACGCACCGGCAACGATAAAGGTACCGGCCTCGATGCGGTCGCCCACCACGCGATGGGTAACGGGATGGAGCTCTTCCACGCCTTCGATAGTCACGACGGGCGTACCGGCGCCAACAATCTTGGCGCCCATCTCGTTGAGCATGTTAGCGAGATCGACGATCTCGGGCTCGCGGGCGGCATTGTCGATAACCGTGGTGCCCTGTGCGCGCACAGAGGCCATGATGAGGTTCTCGGTCGCACCGACGCTGGCGAACTCGAGCGTGACGGTGGTACCGCGCAGACCTTGGGGCGCATTAGCGTTGATGTAACCGTGGGCGGTATCGAACTCAACGCCCAGGGCCTCAAGACCAAGAATATGCATATCGATCTTGCGAGCACCCAGGTTGCAGCCGCCCGGCATGGCAATTTTGGCGCGATGGAAGCGGCCCAGCAGGGGTCCCATGACGGCGGTGGAAGCGCGCATCTTGGCAACGAGCTCGTAGGGGGCCTCCCATGAATCGACCTGAGAGGTATCAATCTCGAGCGTGTGCTCGTCGAGAACATCGATCGTAGCGCCCATGCCCTTGAGCACCTTGCCCATCACGTGGACATCGGAAATATCGGGCACGTTCTGCAGCGTCGTCTTGCCCGGTGCCAGAAGCGTTGCCGCCATGAGTTTGAGCGCGGAGTTCTTGGCGCCCGAGACGGGCACGGAGCCTCCGATGGCGTGGCCACCCTCAACGCGGATAATATCCAAGGTCTACCCTTTCAAAAAGCATGCCCGGGGTGGCCAAGCCATCCCGGGCATGATGTGTTCGCAAATGGTCGAACGCTAAATCGTTTGACTATTGGGCAAGCTTGAGCTTACACCATGCGATTTCATTATAGAGGTAGGCGCGGCGTGCATCATCCTCCGACAAATTACCCAGCTTCTCTTCAAAACCTTGAATATCAGCTTTAAGCTTGTCGGCATCGACGGTCGCCAAATCGCAAGCGCGCTCGGCGAGAACGGTCACGACATCGTCCGCAACCTGGGCATAGCCGCCGGCCACGGCAAACGTGTGGTCGACAGTGCCCATGGCCTTATCGGAAACGCGAACGTAACCGCGGTCGATCGTGCAGATCTCGCTGGAGTGAGCAGGCAGAACGCCAAACTCGCCATCCGTGGACGGAATCGACACAAACGCAGCGTCGCCCTCATAGGCGCAGCTCACGGGGCACACGATGCGGATACGCATAACCTACTTCTCCCCCATCTTGCGGGCGCGCTCGCGCACGTCCTCAATCGTGGAAGCATAGCGGAAAGCCTGCTCGGGCAGGTCATCGGCCTTGCCGTCGACAATCTCGGCGAAAGAGCGAACGGTATCCTCGACGCGGACGTAGACACCGGGGTTACCGGTGAACTTCTCGGCGACGTGGAAGGACTGCGAGAGGAACTGCTGAATCTTACGGGCACGGTTGACCGTAAGGCGCTGTTCCTCGGACAGCTCGTCCATACCCAGAATGGCGATGATGTCCTGAAGGTCGGAGTACTCCTGCAGGAGCTCCTGGACCTTGACGGCGACACGGTAGTGCTCCTCGCCGACGATCGAGGGATCGAGAGCGTCGGAGGAAGACGCGAGCGGGTCGATAGCCGGGAACAGGCCGAGCGACGAAATGCTACGCGAAAGAACCGTGGTAGCGTCGAGGTGCGTAAACGTCGTGGCAGGCGCCGGGTCGGTCAGGTCGTCTGCGGGGACGTAGACAGCCTGGACGGAGGTAATGGATCCCGTCTTGGTCGAGGTAATGCGCTCCTGGAGGTCACCCATCTCGGTAGCCAGGGTGGGCTGGTAACCAACGGCGGACGGCATACGGCCCAGCAATGCGGAAACCTCGGAACCCGCCTGGGAGAAGCGGAAGATGTTGTCGATGAACAGCAGGACGTCCTGGCCGCGATCGCGGAAGTACTCAGCGGTGGTAAGGCCGGCCAGACCGATGCGCAGACGCGCTCCAGGCGGCTCGTTCATCTGACCATAAACCAAGCAGGTCTTGTCGATAACGCCAGACTCGCTCATCTCGAGGAACAGGTCGGTGCCCTCGCGGGTACGCTCGCCGACACCGGTGAACACCGAGGTGCCGCCGTGCTCCTGGGCGAGGTTGTTGATAAGCTCCTGAATCAGAACGGTCTTGCCGACGCCGGCGCCGCCGAACAGGCCGGTCTTGCCGCCACGGATGTAGGGCTCGAGCAGGTCGACGGCCTTGATGCCGGTCTCGAAGATCTCGGTCTTGGTGGTGAGCTCGTCAAAGCGGGGCGCTGCATGGTGGATGGGGTAGAACTCCTCCACCTCAGGCATGGGCTTGCCGTCGACAGGCTTGCCCATGACGTTCCAAATGCGGCCGAGCGTCTTGGGGCCAACGGGCATCTTCATGGGCTCACCGGTATCGGTGGCGATGAGGCCGCGCTGCAGGCCGTCGGTCGAGGACATGGCGACCGTGCGGACGACGCCGCCCGGAAGCTGGCTCTCGACCTCGAGGATCGTGCTCAGATGACCGATCGGGGTCTCGGCCTCGACCGTGAGCGCGTTGTAGATCGGGGGCACCGCGCCGTCAAACTTGACGTCGACGACAGGGCCGATGATTCGCACGATGCGACCATCACCGGCAGTCGTCTTCTTGGTGGCTTCCTCGACCGCAAGCTTTACGGTGTTATTAGCCATTACTGTTCCTCCAATGCTGAGGCTCCGCCGACGATCTCGTTGATCTCGGTCGTGATCGAAGCCTGGCGCACGCGACTATACGTGCGGGTAAGGGTCGAGATGATCGCGGTGGCGTTTTCCGTCGCGGAGTGCATGGCCTTGCGGCGTGCACCCTGCTCGGCAGCCGCCGAATCGATCAGGGCCTGGTAGATGACCGTCAGGATATAAGACGGCACAAGCTTGCCGAGAACATGCTCGGGAGAGGGCACGAACTCGAACGTGGACGAGATGCGCTTAGGGGCGTCGGTCTCGTTCTTACGCGGACCGTGGGCCATAGCGATCATCTCGGGGTCGAGCGGCAACAGATGCTCGACGCGAAGCTCCTGATCCACGCGGTTCTTGGCGTGGTGGTAGACAAGCTCGACACGGTCAAGCTCACCGGCACGATACGCATCGCAGATATGAGAGGAAATCATGCGGGCCTGATTGAAATCGGGCTCAGAGGAGTTGCCCTCAAAGTGCATGACAACGTTTGCGCGGTCACGGAAATACGTGGCCGGCTTACGCCCGCACGCGATGATCTCGCACTCGATGCCGTCGTTCGCCCAAGAAGCGGCGAGCTTTTCGGCCGTGCGCTCCACCGTCGTATTGAAACCGCCGGCAAGGCCGCGGTCCGAGGCAATAACGACAATCAGGCCATGCTTGACGCTCTCATGCTTCTGCAGCATGGGATCGGTGCCCGAACAGGAGGCGTCGCCGGCGACCGTCAACATGACGTCGGTCAGCGCCTCCTTATAGGGCTCGGCCTGCTTGGAGCGATCGAGGGCACGACGGATCTTGGCCGTAGAGACCATCTCCATCGTGCGCGTGATCTGCTTGGTCGTGGTAACCGAGGAGATTCGCTTCTTAATGTCGCGAAGGTTGGCCATGGGGCTTAGTTCTCCTCTGATCCAGAAACATCCGAATGGTGCTTGGCCATGAACTGCTGCTTGAAGTCGCCGATGACGCGCAAGAGCTCAGCCTTGGTGTCATCATCGATCTTCTTGGCGCGAACCTTGTCGAGCAGCGAGCCAAAGCCATTGTCCATGTACTCGATGAGCTCGGCACGGAAGGGCAGCACGTCGGCGATCTCCAGGTCATCCAGGAAGCCCTCGTTGCCAGCGAACAGCGTAACGATCTGCTCGCCAACCTCAAACGGCTTGTAACGCGGCTGCTTCAGGAGCTCGGTCATGCGGGCACCATGGGTCAGCTGCTTCTGAGTAGCCTCGTCAAGGTCGGAGCCGAACTGGGTAAAGCCAGCGAGCTCCTGGTACGAAGCGAGGTCCAGACGAAGGTTGCCGGCGACCTGCTTCATGGCCTTGGTCTGCGCATCGCCACCAACGCGGGACACGGAAATGCCCACGTCGACTGCCGGGCGCTGGCCCTGGAAGAAGAGCTCGGACTGCAGGTAGATCTGACCATCGGTAATGGAAATGACGTTGGTCGGAATGTAGGCCGAAACGTCGCCGTCCTGAGTCTCGATGATCGGCAGTGCCGTCATGGAGCCGTAGCCGTTCTTCTTGGACATCTTGACGGCACGCTCGAGCAGACGAGAGTGCAGGTAGAAGATGTCGCCAGGATAGGCCTCGCGTCCGGGCGGACGATGCAGCGTCAGCGACATCTGACGATATGCCACGGCCTGCTTGGACAGGTCGTCGTAGATGACGAGCACGTGACCGCCGGGGTTGGTCTCGCTGGCGGGCTTGCCGTCCTCGCCGTTGTACATAAAGAACTCGCCGATAGCGGCACCGGCCATAGGCGCGATGTACTGCATAGGGGCGGAATCGGCAGCGGTGGCCGAAACGATGATGGTGTAGTCGAGCGCACCGTGCTGAGCGAGGGTCTCGCGAATGTTAGCAACCGTGGAGGCCTTCTGGCCGATGGCGACATAGATGCAAACCATGCCCTTGCCGCGCTGATTGAGGATAGCGTCGATGGCAATGGCGGTCTTACCGGTCTGACGGTCGCCGATGATGAGCTCACGCTGACCGCGGCCGATAGGCACCATGGAGTCGATAGCCAACAGGCCGGTCTGAACCGGCTCGCACACCGGGGTACGGTCGATGACACCGGGGGCCTTGAACTCGATGGGGCGACGGTGCGTGGCGACGATGTCACCCAAACCGTCGATAGGCTGGCCGAGCGGATTGACGACGCGGCCGAGCATGGCGCGGCTCACAGGGATATCCATAATGCGGCCAGTGGTGCGGCACTCGTCGCCTTCCTTGATGGCGTCGACGGCACCGAACAGAACGGCGCCGACCTCGTCACGGTCAAGGTTCTGGGCAAGGCCGAAGACGGTCTCACCGGTATCGGAGCTCTTGAACTCCAGAAGCTCGCCTGCCATGGCGCTCTTGAGGCCGGAGACGCGCGCGATGCCGTCGCCTACCTCGTCGACCGTTGAAACCTCATGCGTATCGACCGTCGCGGAGAGGCTCGTGAGCTGCTCCTGCAGTTTCTTGGCGATATCCTGGGCATTGAGGGTTTCGGACATTAGGCTTCACCTCCGTACGAATTAGCAGAGTTTGCGAGGGTCTCCTGCGCGATGCGCAGCTGCGTCTTGACGGAAATATCACGACGCTCGCCGCGGGCCTCGAGCACCAGGCCGCCCACGATAGACGGGTCGACCTGCTCGATAAGGAATACCTTGCGGCCGAAGTCCTGCTCGCATTTCTTAGTGATGGTTTGACGCAGCTCGTCGTCGAGCGGGATCGCCGTGGTGACGGTCACGCCCACTACATCCTCGTCTTCCTCGGCAACATACTTAAAGGCAGCTGCCACCTTGGGAAGAAGGTCGAGCTGGTCGCGCTTGGACATGGTGTCGAGCACAGCGATGATCTCGGGGCTGGCGCTAGCCAGACGCTCGATCATCTCGAGGTCCTCGAACACATGGTTCTCGGCCTTGGCGGCTTCCAAAAGGGAGCGCGCGTAGGTCTCGAGCACCTTGTCCTGATAGCGGCTAGTCGGCATTCAGGCTACCTGCTTCCTGGATGTAGCGCTCGATGAGCTTCTTCTGCTCGGCCTCGTCGTCGAGTGCCTCGCCCACGATCTTGGTGGCGACGGCAACGGACAGGTCGGCGATAGAGCTCGCGGCACCGGCGTAGATGGACTTGCGCTCGTCCTCGACGGTCGTGTGGGCCTTGGCGATGATCTCCTCGGCCTCCTTGTGAGCAGCCTCGATGATACGGGCGCGCTCGGACTCGGCGTCCTTACGGGCCTCGAGAACGATGTCGGCAGCCTGACGACGGGCGTCGGTAACGATCGAGTCGGACTCAGCGCGCTTGGCGATAGCCTCCTGCTTGGTCTTCTCGGCCTCGTCGAGGCTCTCCTCGATCTTCTTGCCGCGCTCCTCCATGGTTTTCATGATGCCCGGCAGGGCGACCTTGGCCAGCACGATCCAGATGATCAGGAAGGCGATAAGCGCCGGGATGAACTCCGCCATCTTAGGGATGAGGATGTCCGCACCGGCAGCGCCGTCCTCGGCGAACGCGGAAACCGGCATGAGCAGCGCGGCCGCGGACGCGGAGAGTGCGATCGCGCTCTTCTGGGATGAAAGATTCATACTTGACGCTCCGTGCTATTTAACGATCAGCGCGACAACGAAGCCGATCAGAGCCAGAGCCTCGCCGAAGGCGGAGCCCATGATGAAGACGGTGAACACGCGGCCCTGGACCTCAGGCTGACGGGCCATAGCACCCGTAGCACCCAGAGCAGACAGGCCGATAGCAAGACCAGCACCGATAACACCGAGACCGTAACCGATAACTCCCACGATTCCTCCTTTGTCGTGCGTG
Source organism: uncultured Collinsella sp. (assembly GCA_938036665.1). Taxonomy (GTDB): domain Bacteria; phylum Actinomycetota; class Coriobacteriia; order Coriobacteriales; family Coriobacteriaceae; genus Collinsella. The sequence goes on from CALHWR010000128.1 coordinate 8,386, forward strand.
TCTTATTTCACGCAGGATAACCTTTTTTATAACTGCCGGGCTCCATGGGTACGGGCACCGGCGGTTTAACGAATTGCCTTACCTTTTAAGGCGCGAACGGAGGTCTACTCCTCCTCCGCGACCTCCTCTGCCTCGGAGACATACACGGCGGTAAGGACCGTGAAGACGTAAGCCTGGATGGCGCCGACCACAAGCTCGATCGCATAGATCAGGATGAGAATGGCAAGCCAGGCCAGCGAAGGCAGGGCGCCGACGGCGTGGGCCGCGGAAACCTGCTGAAGCAGCGGCTGCATGAACATGCTCGCCATGATGGCGAACGAGCCCATGACCACGTGTCCTGCGAACATATTGCAGAACAGACGGACGGCAAGCGTGATGAGGCGCAGGAAGGTCGAAAAAAGCTCGACGACCCACACAAGCACGTTCATCGGGAAGCTTACGCCCTGCGGGGCGAGGCTCTTGATGTAGCCGATCACGCCGTGAGCCTTGCATCCGTAGTAGATGAAGTACACGAAGGCGAAGATGGCGAGCGCGGCGGTGGAGCCGATTGCGCCGGTGCCGGGCTTCATTCCCGGGATCAGGCCGATCATGTTATTAATCAGGATGAACAGGAAAAGCGAGCACAGGAACGGGAAGTGCTTCTTCCAGTTCTCACCCACGACGCCCTTGCCGATATCGTTCTCGACGTACTCGATGATGTACTCGAAACCGTTGACGAAGAAGCCCTTGGGGACCAGGGTCTGCTTCTTCTTGAACACGGCCAGGACGATCAGGAGCACGATCGTGGAGACGATCAGCCAAAACGAGTACTGCGTGATGCCGCAGCTCAGATCGCCCACGACAGGGGTGGAGCTGAACTCGCTGACCAGATGATTAATCTCATCAGGCAGCTTTTCAAAAATTTCCACGACTTACCTTTCGACCTCATGAGGATCTCGCAGCGCCTTGGCGACGCGAACCGTGCAGGCGGCCATAAAGGCCACGAAGCCGATCGCCTCGCCCAGGAGGAACATACGAAATGCCTCTCCGAACAACGCAAACACAACCAAGGTAAAGACAAGCAACGCGATCGCCGAGACCGCGAGACTCACCATGCCCTTGAGCATGTCCGCATTCTGTTTATCGTCAAGAACCGGCTTGAGCGTAAAGACAAAGGGGAGAAAGGCGACCGCGCCCGCGATGGCGCCTGCAACGATAGCGAGCAGATCGGCTATCTGAAACACTGGCGTCCTCACTTTCCTTTTCTAACGCTTCCCAGAACAGTTCCCGCCAAACATTGGTGACTATTGTACGAGCCAATCGCTAAAGTACAACCGAAAAAGCATCGGTTAATACGCACCTGTTCGTTTTCTTAAGACCTTCTTTATGCCGCAGGTAGGTAATACGTTTTTCTCGAACCCCTCTGGGCTAAACGTCCGTTAACAGGAGTGCGCGTGGACGTCTTTTGCTCGCCCGCGCGCACCATTTCTTCGTATTTGTGACCGTAGCCGACAAGACCCAACGACTAGAGCGTGCCGTAGATGCGGTCGCCGGCGTCGCCCAGGCCGGGAACGATGTAGGCGGCCTCGTTGAGATGGTCATCGATGGCGCAGGTATAGATATGCACATCGGGATCTTTTTCGGTCAGCGACTTGAGGCCCTCGGGGGCCGCGACGATGCACAGCATGCGGATGTCCTTGACACCGCGCTCGCGCAGGTAGCTGATAGCCATCTCGGCTGAGCCACCCGTGGCCAGCATGGGGTCGACAACCAGGCAAATGCGCTGGTCGATATCCTTGGGCATCTTGCAGTAATACTCGTGCGGCTCATGGGTGACCTCGTCGCGCTCCATGCCGATATGACCCACGCGAGCGGAGGGCACCAGGTCGAGGATGCCATCGACCATGCCAAGGCCTGCACGCAGGATGGGAACGATGGCGAGCTTCTTGCCGGCGAGCTGCTTAAACGTGGCGGTGGTGATGGGGGTCTCGACCTCGACGTCTTCCATGGGCAGGTCGCGCATGGCCTCGTAGCCGTCAAAAAGCGCAAGCTCGCGCACGAGCTGGCGGAACTGATTGGTGCCGGTGCTCTTGTCGCGCAAGATCGACAGCTTGTGCTGGACGAGTGGGTGATCGACAAGGGTCACACGGGACGTATCGTAGGTGACGGTCATGGGTTGAAGCCCCTTTCGTTGCGGCCGGAAGATGGCCTTGCTGACAAGGCGCACGGCGACGTTGTTGCCGCGCGCCGTGCATAAGTTTAACGGTTTGTTGTATCGAGTGCCCCGTCGCAACCCTACTGAGCGGTGCTGAGCGAGCGTTTGACGGCATCACGCCAGCCCGCCAGGTTTTGCTCGCGGCGCTCGGCGGACATATGAGGATGGAAGATTTTGACGATCTGAGCGTTTTGCTCCAGCTCCTCCAAATCCTCCCAGTAGCCGACGGCAAGGCCCGCCAAGTACGCGGCGCCGATCGCCGTGGTCTCCACCGTCTCGCACTGCAGCACGGGGATATCCAGCAGATCGGCCTGGAATTGCATGATGAACTCGTTGCGCGAGGCACCGCCATCGACGGACAGGCGCTCAATCGAAAGTCCCACGTCCTGCTCCATGGCGCGCAGCACGTCATAACTCTGATAGGCCATGGACTCGCAGGCCGCACGCACAATGGTCGCGCGACTCGAGGCACCGGTCAGGCCGCACACGATACCGCGAGCATGCGGGTCCCACCAGGGAGCGCCCAGGCCTGCGAAGGCGGGGACGAAGTAGCAGCCCTCGTTGTCGTTGATCGAAGCGGCGAGTTGCGCGGACTCGCTCACGCTCGAGATGATGCCCATGTTGTTGCGCAGCCAGTTCATGGTGGAGCCTGCGGCAAAGATAGAACCCTCGAGCGCATAGCTGATCTTGCCGTCAGCGGCGATACCGATCGTGGAGACCAGACCGTTCTTGGATTCGACGATCTCGTCGCCGGTGTTCATGAGCATAAAGCAACCCGTGCCATAGGTGTTTTTGGTCTGGCCGGGATGGAAGCAGCAGTGGCCGAATAGCGACGCCTGCTGGTCGCCCGCCACGCCCATGATGGGTGGCATGTTGGTCATGATGTCGCTCGCGACGCGGCCGTAATCGCCCGAGCTCCAACGAACCTCGGGCATCATGGAACGCGGGACGTCGAAAAGCGCCAGCAGATCGTCGTCCCAATCGAGCGCATGGATATTAAAGAGCGCGGTGCGGCTGGCATTGGTGTAGTCGGTAGCAAAAACCTGACCGCCGGTGAGATTGTAGATGAGCCACGTGTCGATGGTGCCGAACATAAGGTCGCCCGCCGCGGCGCTCTCACGCGCGCCGTCGACGTTATCGAGAATCCACTGCACCTTGGAGGCCGAGAAATACGGGTCGAGCGTAAGCCCCGTGCGGGAGCGCACCAGCTCTTCTGCGCCCTGCTCGACCAGCTCGTCGATCAGAGGTGCGGTGCGACGGCATTGCCACACGATGGCGTTATAGATAGGTTGGCCGCTTATGCGGTCCCACACCACCGTGGTCTCGCGCTGGTTGGAGATACCGATGGCGGCAATGCGGTCAGAATGGATGCCGCTCTTAAACTGGACCTCCATCATGACCGCGATCTGGCTGGCAAGCACCGCCATGGGGTCTTGCTCCACCCAGCCAGGGCGCGGGAAGCTGGTTTTAACGCTGCGACGTGCCTGCGCGACGATGCATCCGTACTCGTCGACGATGGTCGCAAGTACCGAGGTGGTGCCGCAGTCGAGCGCCATGATGTAGGAACCGCCAAAGTTAAACGAGGCATCTTCCATGCCCAGGCTGCCCAGATTCAACGACATCGCTTACACCTTTCTATTGCATCGGGCCAGACAGGACCCGCTCGATCTCTGATGCGGGAAGTGCGCCTTGGCGCAGGATCTGGAGCCCGCCGTGCTGGAACGACACGATGGTCGAAGCGTCGCGACACGGGGTCTCACCGGCGTCGACGGCAACATCGACTCCCTCCAGGATGCGCTCCTCCACCGTGGCAAAACTTGCCGGCGCGGGCGCGCCATGCGTGTTGGCGCTGGTGCAGGCAAGAGGGCTGCCGCAGGCGCGGATGAGCGCTTGCACCACGGGCGAAGCCGAAGCGCGAAGCGCCACCGTGTCGTCGGCGGCGCGCATAAAGGTCGGCACGCAGGGGGCCGCCTTGACCACGATAGTCAGGGCGCCCGGCCAGCATCGTCGGGCGAGCACGCGGGCCTCGTTAGGGATATCCACGCCATAGCGATCGAGCGCCTCGGCATCATCGACCAGCCAGGCAACCGTTTGGGTGAGCTCGCGCTGCTTGAGGGTAAAGATACGACGATAGCCGGTACCGAGCGCGGGGACCGCGGCGCCGTTGACGGTGGCCTGCGGATCGCGCGGCCACGATGGGAATTCGCTTGTATCTTGAGGCACGGCGTCCGAAAAGGCGTTAACTGCCACAGCGACACCATAGACGGTCTCGGTCGGGATCAGGGCCAGACCGCCACAGCCGAGCACCTCGGCCGTACGCTCGACGGCAAGCCGATGCGGCTCCCGCGCTCCCTCGTATACCCGATAGACCGTCTGCATGTGTATGCCAGCCCCTTACGCTCTGGTGCAAGTTTGTTTACTGTGGGGCATTCTCGCACGAAACGTTCAACCTATTTGCCCAGAGCGCATGTTGGTTTGGTGAGCGGCTCTAGTAGTCGGTGAAAGTGAGGGGGTTATTGGACTGCGACGAACTTCTTTGGCCTGCCGGCGTGACGTTCTTGGGCGGCGTAACGCTCGATACTGTCTATCGTTATCATCCGACGGCCGTCGACGAGTTCAACATCGAGTTTGCCGGCTTTGACCAGCGCGGTAATCCGCGGAGCGGAGACTTTGAGGTCCAGCGCTGCGTCTTTAAATGTTCGGCACGCCGCTTCCCGAGCGTCCTCGTGGTCGATTTCGACTGAAAGGGCCACGACCTCGGCCGAGCGTTCGTACCCTGCCGGAGTCAAACCGTTGTTGAGGTCGTCGGCCAAAAACGCCATCAGTGCCTCGGTGGCATGGGCAATCGCTTCTTCGCGCGTATCGCCATCGGCAAAGGCGCCGGGAATCTGCGGGAAGCTGGCGCAGTAACCGTCGTCTTCTTTTATGAGAACGCAGTCATAGGTAAATCGCTGCCTCATTTTGCCTCCAACTACCATCCAGCTTGGCGACGAATACTTGCCCACGTGCCCTTCTTTGGTCGATCACCACCAGAGCCGTTCACGGTGACAACACGGTCACCAGAAACATACTTAGCATGACTACCGACTTGCGCGACCTTCACGAATCCATCGTGCTTGAGTAGGGCAATGATTTCCCGAAAGGTAGGAGGTTGCATGGGCCGACCTCTTTCAGCCGTCCTAATTATAAACTAATTTATAATTTTTGCTAACCAGTTAATAAATATTACTGGCGCTGCTTGGGCTCGGTGACGATGGCTCGGACGATGCGGGGGCGATCGGTAAGGTCATGGACGATACGCACGTCCGAAAGGCCTGCCTGGCGACAGAGCTCGGCCGCGGCATCGAGGGTACCCTCGTAGAGCTCGCAGGCAAACAGGCCGCCGGCGCGCAGCATGTAAGGCGCCGCGTTGAGCAGGCGGCGGAAGATATCGAGGCCGTCGGCGCCGCCCTCGAGCGCCAGGTCGGGCTCAAAGTCCTTGACCTCGTGCGGCAGCGAGCGCATGACGTCGGTCGGGATGTAAGGTGGGTTGGAGACGAGCACATCAAAGGTGCCCCACTCTTCGCGGGGAATGGAACTCACCAGGTTGGTGAGGCTAAAGGCAACCTCATCTGCCGTGAGGCCGAGGGTGTCGCGGTTTTTGGTGGCCAGATCGATGGCGCGCGACTCGATATCGGTGGCGGTGCAGGTAACGTGGCCGCGGCGCTCCCAGGCAAGGGAGAGCGAAATGCAGCCCGTGCCGCAGCCGACCTCGAGAACGCGGGCAGTGCGGGGCTCGGCTGGGGCAGGCGCAGCGGCATCCTGAGCTGAAACCGTCTCCTGGTCGGCACCCTCGATGGCGACGCCGTATTCGTCGAGCTCGGACTCGGCGGCTTTTGCGGCTTCGGCTTCTGCTGCCTGCGCGGCGGCTTCCTCGGCCTCGCGATCGGCCAGTTCCTCGGCATAGGCACGGCTGCCCAGTACGTCGCCGCCTAGCGCCGCCTCATCGGCAGCCGTCAGATTAGCGGCACGGCGCTCGGCAGTCGCCCGTTCGTCTGCCAGCGCGGCCTCGGCCTTGCGTGCCTCCTCGACCTCATCGTTCCAAGGCAGCTCAACACGCTGACGGGCAGCAGCCTCGGGGCTCAGCACCTCGGCATCCAGATAATTGAGGACTTCCTCGACGAGCATCTCGGTTTCGGGGCGCGGAATGAGCACACCGGGAGCGCACGCGACGTCAATCATGCGAAACTGCGTGCTGCCGGTGATGTACTGTAGCGGCTCGCCTTTGGCGCGACGAACGACGGCCGCATGCATGGTCTCGAGCTGGGCCGCGTTAAGCGTCTCGTCCATACGCATATATAGGTCAATGCGCGCCAGGCCCGTGGCGGCGCACAGCAGCCACTCGGCAGAAAGACGGGGGTGCTCCTCGCCGCGCTCGGCCAGGTACTCCTTGGTCCACTCGAGACAACGCTTGATGGTCCAGATCTCGTTTGCCATGGGGCCCTCCCCTCTTAAGCGCCGGGCGGCGCGCGAATGTCGGAGCAGATTGTAAGCGAGGCCAGCGCTTGGCAAGGGACGATTGAAGGCGATTATCGAGAATCAGCCCAGAATTTTGCACCGGGCTCGCTCAAAGTGTTCATTCGCCGACGTCTAGATTTGCATTCGTCAAGCTTTTGGCAAGGTTGCCCCAAAACTGACCAATATCTAACCAAGAACTTGCCACATCGCTTGACGCACGACCCATCAAAAATCGCTCCGCGACTTCTTGAACGATATTTTGAGCAATATTTTCGATAGCGGACTTATGCCGTCAATTACCTTAAGCAGGTAAGCAGCTCAAATGACATCACAGCCGACTGAATAAAATATCAAGGCAATGTCACCAATGACTCCCTACGGATCATTTGACAACCAAGGAAACGCCAATGATTTGGCAATGTCAGCGAGCGACGTCCAGAGCGAACAAGTTGGCATGAAAAAGGCAAGGCATAGACCTTCTGGTCATGCCTTGCCTTTTGAATGACAAATTGTCGCTCTGGGCGGCGCGCAGCGTCGGCCGGTCCGCCGTTCGGTAGAACGGCGGAACCTAAACGGCCTGTGCCAGCTTCTCGGCACGCTCGGCGGCGGCGAGTGCCTCGATGACGGTGCCGAGCTGATCGCCCAGAAGGACGCCGTTGTAGGTGGAGTTGAAACCGATGCGGTGATCGGTCACGCGGTCCTGGGGCTGGTTGTAGGTACGGATCTTCTCGGAACGGTTGCCGTGGCCGATCTGGCTCTGGCGCTCGGCACCGAGCTCCGCCTGCTGCTTCTCGAGCTCCATCTCGTACAGACGGGCGCGCAGCATCTGCATGCAGACTTCGCGGTTCTGGATCTGGGAGCGCTGTTCCTGCGACTGCACCACGGTGTTGGTGGGCAGGTGGGTGATGCGCACGGCGGAGTAGGTGGTGTTAACGCACTGACCGCCAGGGCCGGAGGCACAGTAGGTATCGATGCGCAGGTCGGACTGGTTGATCTGAACGTCGATCTCCTCGGCCTCGGGAAGCACGGCGACGGTTGCCGTGGAGGTCTGGATGCGACCCTGGGACTCGGTCTTGGGAACGCGCTGGACGCGGTGCACGCCGGACTCGAACTTCATGACGGAGTAGACGCGGTCGCCCTCGACCTTGAACTCGATGGACTTAAAGCCGCCGGCCTCGCTGGGGCTGGAGTCGAGCACGGTGGTCTTCCAGCCGCGCGACTCGCAGAAGCGCTGATACATCTTGTACAGATCGCCGGCAAAGATAGCCGCCTCGTCGCCACCGGCGGCGGAGCGAATCTCGACGATGGTGTTCTTGTCGTCGTTGGGGTCGCTCGGGATGAGCATGTACTTAATGTCTTCCTCGAGCTGGGGAAGCTTGGCCTCGTTTTCGGAGATGTCCATCTGGAGCATCTCCTTCTCATCGGCATCGGTCGTATCGTGGAGCATTTCCTTGGCAGCCTCGATGTCATCGAGCGCGCCGATGTACTCGCGCGAGGCGGCGATGAGGTCGGACTGGTGCGCGTACTCCTTGTTGAGACGCGTGAACTCCTTGATGTCGGAGGCAACGGCCGGGTCGGAAAGCTTCTTCTCGAGCTCCTCATAGGCCTTGATGATCTTTTCGAGCTTGTCGCGCATGGCGGGACTCCTTTATATGCGTGAAGGTGAAAATCGGCAGAGTTGATGGGGCGCGCGGCGCCGCTGCGGGGGTAAGCCCGGCTAGAACATGTCGATCTTCAGATACATGCGCATCCCTTCGCGTATGGGGTACATAGTTGCGGTCTAACCCATACATGATAGCGTGCGCAGGCAAACCTGCATATAACCCGCACGGAATGAGTGGACATAGCCGTTGGGGACGTTCATTAACGACTAGTCGTTTAAGAACGTCCCCAACGGCTAACAAAGGGACTGTCGCTTTGTCACATTCTAGAGCGTTTGAAGCAGAGCGATGAAAAAGCGTACGCCCTGGAGGTAGGCGCGGCGGGTGATGCGCTCGTTGGTGCCGTGGACACCGCGCTCGCACTCGTCATCGTCTACCACAAAGGCCGAGAAGCGAATGCACTCGGGGCAAATGCGCTGGTAGTTGGCAGCGTCGGTCGCGCCAATCACGGTCGAGGGAACGATACCGATAGGAGCTCCGCCCGCCGCTGATGATCCGTTTTCCTCCGTCCCCTCTGGATCACGGAAATAGCGGGCGGCGATGGCGCGGACGGTCTCGAGTCCCGGTCCGTCGATGCGCGGAGACGGCGAGGGTTCGGAGCTGCCAGGACCGAGCTCGATCTCGACACGGTCGGCGAGCCCCGCCTCGGCAACGGCGACGCGGCAGCAGGCCACGACATCGGCCACACTCGTGCCCTCGAGCATGCGGAAATTGATATTGGCCCACATATCCTGCGGCATCACGTTAGCACCGGTGCTACCGCCCTCGATTTGGGTCGGTGCACAGGTGGTGGTCACGAGCGGATAGAGCTTCTTGCTGGCAAGGCACTCGCGCACGATGGCGTCCTTGTTGGAGGCAATCTCGTCGGCCGTGCAGAGTCCCAGCTCGACGAGCTGTGCGACAAGCAGGTCCGTGACGCGCGTCGGCCATTCGATATCGCAGATTGCGGCGATGGCACGGCCGAGCACCTCGAGCGACGTGCCGCCGTAGGGGTTGGAAGAATGTCCGCCCTCGCTACGCGTCCTCAACACGATATCGGCGTAGCCCTTCTCCGCGAGATCGGCATGCATAAGCCAGCCCTCGCCCGCGCCGTACTCGGCAGCCGGAACGATGCGGTAGTCGCCCTCGTCGATCAGGTACTCAAGCTCAATGCCGCGCTCCTCGAGCGCGCGGCCGATGGCGCCTGCGCCGTACTGCGTCGTCTCCTCGTCCTGACCAAAGGCCAGGAGCAGCGTGCGCTCGTGCTGCCAACCGTGCGCCAGCGCATACTCAACCGCCTCGAGAATACCTGCGACCTGGTCTTTCATGTCGATGGCACCGCGGCCCCAAATGTAGGCGTCGTCCACATGTCCGCTAAAGGGGGCGTACGTCCAGTCGGCCTCGGTGCCCGGCACCACGGGGACCACGTCCATGTGACCCATGAGCATAACGGGCTTGAGGGCAGAGTCGAAGCCGGAAAGCGTCACCAGCAACGAATGATCGATGAGCTCAGCCTTACCCGCCGCAAATACGTGCGGCCAGGCCCGCTGCATATACGCGCGCAGGTCGTCGAACGGCTGCCAGTCCACCGCCTCGGCATCCATGCTCGAAATGGTCGGAAACGCCAGCACGCGGCCCAAGCGCTCGCACGCGCCGGCCTCGTCTATATCGGCAAAATCGTCCTCATGCGCAAAGAAGCGCCAAACCTCGGCCATGACATCCTTTCGATTGTGATGACGAGGGCCGCCCCACGGGAGCGGCCCTGCAACGTAAGTGTTTGCGGTCGGTTATTTGTCCTCGAGATAACGCGAGAGGAACTCGCGGGTGCGCTGGTGCTTGGGGTTGCCGAAGAGCTCGGCCGGTGCGGCATCCTCGAGCACCACGCCCTTGTCCATAAAGACCACGCGATCGGACACCGTGCGTGCAAAGGCCATCTCGTGCGTGACGACGACCATGGTCATGCCGTCGGCAGCGAGCTTGCGCATGACCTCGAGCACCTCGCCCACGATCTCGGGGTCGAGCGCGGAGGTCGGCTCGTCAAACAGCATGATCTGCGGATTCATGCACAGGGCACGAGCGATGGCCACGCGCTGCTTTTGACCACCGGACAGGCGACCCACGGCGGCGTGCGCGAACTTTTCGAGTCCCACGCTCGTCAGATGCTCCATCGCGACCTTCTCGGCCTCGGCCTTGCTCATCTTTTTGAGCGTGACGGGCGCGAGCGTGCAGTTGTCGAGCACATCCATGTTGTTGAACAGGTTAAAGCCCTGGAACACCATGCCGATGTCCTCGCGCAATTTGTTGATGTTGCAGCGCTCGGCCGTGAGGTCCTGGCCGTGGAACCAGATGTGGCCCGCGTCCGGGGTCTCGAGCAGGTTGAGGCAGCGCAGGAAGGTCGATTTGCCCGAGCCCGAGGCGCCGATGATGGTGACAACCTCACCGGGATTGACGGACAGGTCGATGCCCTTGAGCACCTCGAGCGAGCCGAAGCTCTTGCGCAGGCCCTCGACGCGGATGAGCGGCTCATTGGTCTGTGCGGCGGCCGCGGTGCTGGTAGTGGCGGTATCTGCCATGATGATTCTCCTCGTCTTGAGCCTAATTGGAGCTGGGCAGCGTTGCCGGGGCCTCGGCGCCGAGCTTTTTGCCAAAGGCCTCGAGCAGGCGGCTCGCCACGAGCGTCAGGATCAGATAGACCACGAGCGCCACGCAGTAGACCTCCATCTGGCGGTAGTACACGCCGGCGACGGTGGTGGTGGCGTACATGAGGTCGAACACGCCGATGACCGAGAGCACCGACGAGTCCTTGATGTTGATGATGAGCTCGTTGGTGAGCGCCGGGATCGCGTTTTTAATACCCTGAGGGAACACGACCTTGCGCATAGCCTGCCACTGCGACAGGCCCAGCGAGCGCGCTGCCTCGGCCTGGCCGGGATCGATGGACTCGATGCCGCCGCGCAGGACCTCCATCATGTAGGCGGTAGAGTTGAGCGAGATGGTGACGAGGCCGGCGGTGAAGGTACTCCAAATCTGGTTGGCCTGGGCAGTCTCGAAGCCCATGCCGCGCAAAACGGTGAAGCCCGCGTAATAGATGAGCAGGCCCTGGACCATCATGGGCGTGCCGCGCACGATGGTGGAGTAGACGGTCGCAAAGCCGCGGCCGATGCTCTTAAAGAAGCGCACCAGGTCGTTGTCTACGCGGTCGAAGGTCTGAATACGCAGGAACACAAAGAGCAGCGCCAGGAAGAATGCGATGACGGTGCCGAAGGTGGCAAGCGCGATGGTGATCTCGATGCCACGGATGAAGAAGTCGCCGCTCTTGTAGGTCATGTAGACCAAGCTCGACAAAAAGTCGCTGGGGTTGGAATCCGAGACAATGCTCACCTGCACCAGATCGATAAACGACATGACGCAGCGGTCGACAAAGAAGATCGCCGCGATGACGACCACGACATAGCTGCCCAGGCGCGCGCCGCGACGGAAACGCTCGGATGCAAACGGTGACTTTTCGCGATAGTCGCTCCAGTGCATAACCTTGGTGACGAGCGCTGCCGCCGACACGACGATCCAGGCCCAAAGAATCGCCCAAAGGCAATCCTGGAAGATGCCGGTGGGCGCCAAAAAGCTCAGCGGCGTGGGGTTGCGCTGGCTAAATGCCAAGCCGAGCGCCGCGATAACGCTCGTGCCCAGGTACACATAACGGTGGTCGGCCTTGATAAAGGAGGCCAGACGATTGATGCCTTTCATGCTGCCTCCCTATGCCGGCTGACGGTCGAGGCACGCGTCCCACATTTGGTCGCGCTCCTCTTGGCTAATGCCCTTGAGTGTCTTGTCGATGAGCTTAAGCAGTTTGTCCGAGCCCTTGCGGCAACCGACATTTGCCGTGACCTCCTGCTTAAAGCCCTCGCCCTCGGCAAAGTGGATGGGGACGATACCGGGATTTTGGGCCATATAGCCCTTTTCGTTCTCCGTGTTGTAGGTCACGGCGTCGCACGTGCCCTGCAGCAGATTCGAGAACACCGTGGGGACCGAATCGACCGGATTTTTGTGAACGACGCCCGGGATCTCGTCGATGACGGTATCGAGCATGGTGTCCTTTTGGCCGAGCACCGTGGCACCGCTGAAGTCGCTGAGCTTGGTCGCGTTTTGGTAGGGCGAGCCCTCTTTTACGAACAGGCCAAAGTAGCCGATAAAGTACGGGTCGGAAAAACCGACGGACTCCTCGCGCTCGGGCGTGGCGCTCATGCCGGCGATGATGAGGTCAATCTGGCCGTTGTTGAGCGAGTCGATAAGGCCCGAGAAGCTCTGCTTGACGGCAACGGGCTCGCCGCCGAGAGCCTTGCAGACGATCTTGGCGATCTGCACGTCGTAGCCATCGGCATAGGCGCCCTGCACGTTGTCGATGGGGATCGTGAACTCGCTGGCCTCGGAAACCTGCCAGTTGTACGGGGCGTAGGCCGCCTCCATGCCGATGCGGATCTTGTCCTTGCCGATAACGGAATCGGACAGGTCATCGCGACCGCCGCCCGTCGTGGGCTGAACTACTTCCAGCGTGGAGGGACGCTGGCAGCCGGCAAGTGCGCCGGCGACGACAGAAGCGCTCGCAGCGAGAGCACTACCCAAAAAGATGCGACGGCTGCATACCGGCTGTGGATGCGCGTCGCGTTGATGGGGAGAATGCATAATCTGCCTTCCCTGTTGAATCGTATGCTGACGACTTAACAGGATATACGCCAGCGACCAGCAGCGCAGCACAAGCTCGAAAAATTAATAGACACACGGTAGTCATTGGGAGCGTCGATGTTTTGGCAATGCCAGCGGGCGCCACCCAGAGCGAACAAGTTAGCATGAAAAAGGCAAGGCATAGACCTTCTGGTCATGCCTTGCCTTTTGAATGACAAATTGTCGCTCTGGGTGGCGCGCAGCGTCGACCGGTCCGTCGTTCGTTAGAACGGCGGAACCTCTAGAGCAGGGTAACGCTAAAGCTGCGAACGTCCGTCTCACCCGGTGCCAAGGTAATGGTGTTGACCTTGTGCTCAAAGACGTCGTCCTCGGTGTCCATGGTGGTGTGGCCGGTCCAGGGCTCGAGCGCCACAAACGGGGCGTCGTTGGCGGCAGACCACACGCCGATGTACTTAAAGCCCTCAAAGTCGATCTTGACGCCGTGGCCCGACTTGCGGCCGCGCAGCGTGAGCGTGGAACCCGGGACATCGGTGAACATGATGGCATCGTTATCGAAGCTGCGGTGCGTGATGGGCAGCACGTCCGAGTTATCGGGAGCCTTGTAGCTGCCCTCGAACGTCATAAGACCGTCGGGCGTGATGATGGGGGCCTCGTTAGTCCAAGCCTCGGTAAACGCCAGCTCGTAATCCTCGAACGCCTCGTCTTCGGCACCGGGGGCGGGCACGTTGAATGCAGGATGACCGCCCACCGAGAACGGCAGGGCCACGTCGCCGGTGTTGGTGACGGCAAAGGTCTGCGTGAGCGTGGCGTCGCCGGTCAGGGCATAGGTCATGTTGAGCTTAAAGTGGAACGGGAACGCCTTGAGCGACTCGGGCGTGTCAGTGATCTCGTACGTTACCGAGGAGCCGTCCTCCGAAACCTCGACCAACTTGTGCTCGACGATGCGAGCGAGTCCATGGCGCGGCATCTCGCAGGTGCCGGCCGCAGATGTCGCCATGTTGTTGCGCAGCGATCCCACGATGGGGAACAGGATAGGCGCATGCTTGCCCCAAAAGGCCGGGTCGCCCTGCCACAGATACTCGTTGCCGTTGAGGGCAAGGCTCGTGAGCTGGGCACCCATGGAATCGATGGCCGCGGTGAGGCCGCCGCGCTTGATGGTAGTGACGGTGGACATGCTACTTCCTCCAATAGTAAACAACGGTGTCGAGGGCTATTGTCCCACTCTTGGCGGCGGGGTTGAGCGACAGGTGCAGTTATTGAGCAATAGCGTAAAGGTCAAACCCGCCCTGCGGCGTGCTATCGACCGTATCGGGCGCCTGTGAATTAAAACTCACCGGAACCATGCGCTTTGAGGCACGGTAACGCGTGCCGTCGGTGGCGACGGGCGGCTCATCGACCGTGAGCTCGTAGTCGCCGGGCTTGAGCTCGATGCCGTCACCTTCGGAATTGACGTATTGGTACTCGTCGATCGCTTGCCCCTTGAGCGTGCGACCCACGATATGGACGAGCATCTGGCTGTCGCCGCGCGCGGTGTCCCACGTCGCGCCGTCCTTGACCTCGACCGATACATGCACCGAGCGCGTGCGGCTGAGCGATTGCTCGACAGACATCTCGACCTTGGCGGCGTCTTGGCGCTGCTGCTCGACATGACCCCAGATGCTGCCGATCGCCGAGCAAGCGATGACGCCGGCCATAAAGGCGATGAGAATGGGGCCGAGCGGAGAGCGACGGCCCGCGTCTTCCTCGCGAGCCAGGTTGGGGCGATGGGTGGGGGCGGGCGCCTGGGCACCCTGCGCGGGCACGTCGAGTATGCTGAAGGATGCCGTGCTGCCGGGGTCGATGGTATGGCGCGGCTGTGGGGTCTTTGCCGGCGAGATCGACATATCAGCCGGCTCGCCGAGCGTGGCCGTGGCATCGGCCTTCGCCTCGTCGGCCTCGGCCTGGGCCCAAGCCTGTTCAAAGGTTAGGGGTTCGGCGGCATCGGAGGCGGCTTCAGGCTCGACACCGGCATCGTTGCCGGTCTCGTCCTCGTCGCTCGACACGTCACACGGCGCGGGCTCGTCCCACTCTTCGTCCGGAGCCTCGCCCTCGCTATACCACCATTCAAAGTTATCGATATCCATACGGGGCGCCCCCTTGGCCTCGCAAATAAACACTTGCTAGCCTTATACCCCCAGATGACACGGGAGCTCGCCGGCACAGACAGGAAAAGCGTCACAACATTCGACGCTTTTCCTCGATTTCGAGATTTTCATCGAATGTTGTGACGGTTTAGGCAGCAGCCACACCACGAATGCGACGAAGGAGCAGTCCCCTTGTCACATCTGGAGGGCGACGGGGATTTGGATGCAGCAGAAGTCCTCTTGGTGGGACTCGTCGTAGCTCGTGGTAACGAGGTAGCAAAAGTCGAAAGCGTTGCCAACGGGCTGGAGCGCGTGCTCGTCCATGCAGGCCACGATGGCGCGGATGCCTTCGGGCTCGTACGGCATGCCCCAGCGGCTCATGCACAGGTATGTGCCCTCGGGCAGCACTTCGATGCCGATCTCTGCCAGCTCGGCAGCGTCGCTCGGCAGCAGCTCCTCGGCACCGCGCGGCAGTACGGCAAAGGAGCCAGCGCCGGCGATGGGATCGTCGGAATGCAGCGCCTCGCGACGCAGCATGGCGCCCCAACCGCGCATGGGGCGCGTGCCCGTCAGCGTGCGCATGCGCAGGATTGCCCGCATGAGCGTGGGGTGAAGCATCGAGCGACCGCGCTCGATATCGCCCGGAAACTCCTCAAAGACCACGTAGCGGCGCTCGAACTGCTTGAGTTCCGGACTGCCCTCGCGCTCGCGCCAGTAGACTGCCTCGTCGTAAAAGCTCAGGCGCTCCTGCACACTCGCGCGCTCAGCCTTGAGCCCGGCAATCTGCTTGTCGAGCGCCTGAACCCGCGAGCGCAGGTGATCGGTCATCTCGCCAATGTCGAACGTCGAGGTCAGGCGGTCGATCTCATCGAGTTCGAGCCCTAGGTCGCGCAGCATGCAGATCAGACGCATGAGCGGGATCTGCGTGGGCGAATAGAAACGGTAGCCTTTTTCGTTAACCACGGCGGGCTTAAACAGGCCGATCTTGTCGTAGTAGATGAGCGTTTGGCGCGAAACGTTAAACAAACTCGCCATCTCGCTAATCGCATACATGCCCGTCTGCATAGGTCCTCCCGACACATCCTTTTTGCGCACAAAGCCCGCCGCCCACAGGGGCAGCGGGCTCAAACACTACTCGTATCCTACCCTAAAGACGCTTATGACCAGCGCTTATAGTTTGCACATGACACGCCGACGGCCTCGAGCGCCTTGGCGGCGATGTGATGCACCGCGTCATCGAGCGTGGCGGGGCCGTTGTAAAACGTGAGCATGGGCGGCATGAGCATGATGCCGGGCACGCGCGCCAGGCGCGCCATGTTATCGACGTGAATGGCGCTGAAGGGCGTCTCGCGCACCATGAGTACCAGGCGGCGTTGCTCTTTCATCTGCACGTCGGCCGCACGCAGCAACAGGTTTTCGCTGTAACCGCTCGCGATGCCGGCAAGCGTCTTCATGGAGCAGGGCGCCACGATCATGCCGTCGACCGGATAGGTGCCGCTTGCGATGGCAGCGCCGATGTTCTTGTTGTCGTAAACCACATCGGCATAGCACGCAAACTCGTCGAGTGTCATGCCGAGTTCCTGCTCGATGGTGATCTCTCCCCCGCGCGTGACGACAAGCGCCGACTCGGCGCCGGCCTGGCGCAGGCATTTGAGGCACTCGAGGCCCAGCGCGGCACCGCTGGCGCCAGACACGCCAACGACAATGCGACGGGGACGGACAGAAGGCTCAGGCATGGCAACTCCTTGACTACTTGGTAGGGCTACGTACTAGAAAGCGAGCTCTGCTGCCCACTTATCTGTATCGATCTCCATGAACTGCGAGCGGATGAAGTTCTTCTTAAGGTTGAACGGGACCGTGCAGTCGAAGATGGCCTTGCAGGCGATGCCGTGCTCGCGGATCGAAGGATCGAACGCGGGGTCGTTGGACGGGTCGAGCACGTGGCAGTGGCAGCCGGGGATGGTGATGAGGTCCACGTCGGCCTGGAAGCGCGTGGTCATGGCCCACATCACGTCGCTCATGTCGAAGATGTCAACGTCTTCGTCAACCAGGATCACATGCTTGAGCTCGGAGAATGCCGAGAAGGCGAGCATGGCGGCGTTGCGCTGACGGCCCTCGTCATTTTTGCTCGACTTCTTAAACTGCATGATGGCAACGAACTTGCCGCCGCCGCAGGGGGCGGCGTGAACGTTGAGCAGGCGGCCCGGGATAGCGGTCTCGACCATCTTGTAGATGGAAGCCTCGGTGGGGATGCCCGCCATGGACACGTGCTCGTGCGAAGGGCCGATGCAGCTCTCCATGATGGGATTGACGCGCGTGGTGACGGCGGTGATCTTGATCACCGGGCAGACCTTGGCGCCACCGGTGTAGCCGGGGAACTCGGGCATGGCATAGCCGTGGCCGTTGACGTCCTCGTTGATGGCCTCGTCGTGCATGAGGTAGCCCTCGAGCACGTACTCGGCATTGGCGATGCACTTCTGCGGAACGGTAACGCAATCGGCAAGCTCGACGGCGTGGCCGCGCAGGGCGCCGGCGATCTGCAGCTCGTTGAAGCCGAGCGGCGTGGTGGGAGCCTCGAAGCCGCAGCACATGTACACGGCGGGGTCCAAGCCGATGGAGATGGAGATGGGCATGTCCTCGCCGCGCTGGCAGTACTCGTCAAAAAAGGCGCCAAGGTGACGGCTGCCCGGGGTGATCCACATGGCGAGCTTGTCCTTGTCGACGCAGGAGAAGCGGTGGATGGTCACGTCGGACTGGGAGCCGTCGGGGCTCGTGCCATAAGCGAGGCCCATGGTGATGTAGGGGCCGCCGTCGACGGGCGTGTTGGTGGGAGCGGGAACGATCTTGCGCAGGTCAAAGCCCTCGTCGGTCGCCTTGTACACGACCTCTTGGCAGTCGACGTGCGCACCCTCGGCGATCTGCTCGGGCGCGATCAGGTTCTCGAAGCGCTTGCCGATCTCGAGGCCCAGGTGCTCCTCGTCGAGGTCGAGCAGGGCGGCAACGCGCTTGCGGCTGGCAAGCATGCCGATGCAGACCTTGGCATCGTCAAAGCCCTTGACGTTGTTGAAGACCATCGCCGGGCCCTCTTTGGTCGGACGCATAACGGTGCCGCCGGCACCGACGCGACGATAGACGCCCGAGACCTCGGCGTCCGCGTCGACCTGGGTGTCGGTCTCGAGCAGCTGGCCCGGCATCTCGCGCAAAAAGTCGAGCGCGGAGCGCAGATCGTGGATCTGGGAAGCATCGGTAGTGGACATAGCGTGCTCCTTTCGGGAGAGTGTCCGGCGGCGGGAGTGCCGCCGGCTTGGTAACGTAATGGGGCCGCAGCGCTCATAGATGGGGCGCTCGGGCACTCGCAGTTCAAGCACTCGGCTAATTACAGCCAAGCACTCGACTGCTTACATCAGGCCAAAGAGGTGGAACCAGGCGGCCTCGACCAGCACGACGATAAAGACGACCGCAGTGAGGGGAATGCCCATGCGCATAGCCTCTTTGGAGGTGTAGCCGCCAGCGTCCTTGCCCTCGCCGATAAGGATCGGCAGGTTATGGAACGGCAGGATGTAGTGGATGTTGATGGACGTGAAGACGATGAGCGCCACGGCGAGCGGGCTCACGCTGGAGCCGGCCGCAAAGCTGATGAACGCCGGCACGCACACGCCGAGCACGGCCATGACCGAGCCCATGAACATGTGGATGATCATGGAAAGCGCGGCGACAAGCAGGGCGAACAGGAAGATGTTCTCGGGCACGGAGCTGGGAAGCACAACATCGGCGATCCAGGCGTTCATACCGGTGGCACCGCCCACGGAGCCCACGGCCATGGCGGCCGTCAGGAACATGAGGGACTTGATGTCGACGGCATTCCAGCTGGCGGGGGTGAGGACCTCGCCGATGATGGGCATGGCAAGAGAGACGCCGATGGCCAGGGTGACCCAGCCGATGTAATCGCCCGAGACGGTGAGCCACAGCGCAATGGCGATGACAAGCCACACGATGGTGCGAATCTCCTTGACGGAGAGCTTGCCGAGCGCGGCCTGCTTGGCCACGATCTGCTCGCGATCGTAGACGAGCTCCTTGCTGGGCTTAAAGAGGAAGAGGCCCAGGAACAGGGTGCACAGCAGCGCGACCAGCATAGGCACGCTCATGTACAGGAACCAGTCGACAAAGGACGGGCTCATGCCGCCGGCCTCGGCGCTGTACTGCGCAACGAGCGGGTTGAGCGTGGAGTCGCCCGTCAGGAAGAACATGGAGCCCGGGGCGGCAGCGGCAAACACGAGGAAGCCGAGCTTGCCGCGGTCGTCGTCACCGTAACCGGCGGACTCGGCGATGACCGAGACGACGGCGAGGATGAGGAAGGCGCGGGGGAACGGATGCGGGATCAGCAGCGACAGCACAAAGGTGAGCGCGAAGATTGAGATGATGAGCGACTTGGCATCGCGCACGAACTTGAGCATAAACGCATAGGCGATGCGCTCGCCCAGGCCCGACTCCTTGACCGCGCTGGCGATGAGGTAGGCGCCGATGACGAGCCACATGGTGGCTTTGGTCCACGAGCTAAACGTGGAGGCGACCGTCGCCGAGATGCTCGCGGCACCCGTGTCGTCCACGCACACCTTGAACAGAACGAGCAGCGCGCAATAGAGCAGGCCCACAAAGCCCGGCTGTGCCACGCCACACGCCCAGAACACCACCGTGGCGAGCGTCAACGCCAGACAGGTCTGACCGCCGACCGTAAGCTCGACCGTCGAGCTCAGCTCCGCCAAAGGAAGAAACTTCACCAGCAAAAAGACAACGATACCCAACACAAAGCCAATTTCGCGCTTGGTGATCTTAAACGCCTTCTTTTCCGCTTCCATCTCCCCACCTTTCTTGTTGGGGGCGCTCCGGATTCGCGGCCACGTTGCCACTTAAAAAGGGGCGCCCGTTATCGGACACCCCTTACGTTGCGCTGTGTTGTGGCAATACAGTCAAGCGGGATTTTTGGATGAGAAGCGATCCTCTGGGCAAAAACCGTCACAACATTCGACGCTTTTCCTCGATTTCGAGATTTTCATCGAATGTTGTGACGGTTTGGATGTGGCAAAGGGACTGTCTTTTGTTTCACATAGCGAGATCCGTACGGATGGATGGGTCGCTGAGGGCCTCGCGGAGCCAGGGGGCCAGCTGCTCGGGGTGACCCTGCAGGTAGCCTTTAAGCTCGGACGGGGCCACGCGGCGCACTTCCGAGATCTCCTCTTGGTTGATATGCAGCTCGCCCGGCTCAACATGGGCAAGGTAGACCTCGCACCATTCGCACTCGCAGCGGCCGTCGCCGTGGTCCTCGCGGTAGGTCACGTGACCGAGGTGTTTGAGCTGGTCGGGTGCGCGCGTGATGCCGAGCTCTTCGTTGATGCGGCGCGCCGTCGCGGCGACAACGTCCTCCCCGGGGAGCGGATGGCCGGCACAGCTATCGGCCAGCACCCCGCCCCACAGGCGTT
This sequence comes from uncultured Collinsella sp., assembly GCA_938036665.1. Taxonomy (GTDB): domain Bacteria; phylum Actinomycetota; class Coriobacteriia; order Coriobacteriales; family Coriobacteriaceae; genus Collinsella. The sequence goes on from CALHWR010000128.1 coordinate 28,997, forward strand.
TGAGCGGACTGCGACGACAGAGCAGCAGGCGTGCGTCTTCGCCCTGGCCCTCGACCAGAAGCGTCAGAAATGCCTGATGCAGAATGCCCTCACCGGCATGGGCATCGATGCGGTCGACGGGGCTAAGCGTCTCGCCGGTCGCGGCATTGACCGCCACGACCTCGGCGCCCGCGCCGCCCTCATCCCAGCCGGCGCGCAGAATGCGGGCTGCGGCCTCCTCGAGCGCGGCGATGAGCTCCTTGGTGGTGTCGAGCACGCGCTGCAGGTCGCCCCCGCTCGCCTGTTCAACATGAAAGCCCGTGCTCGCAACGACCGGCACGCCAAAGCGCGTGGCCAGCGCCGCCGCGATATCGTGCGCCGGAATTTCGTCTCGATGGCACGGAACAGCCAGGATGCTCACTGTCGCCGTGCGGCCGGGCTCGGGGCGCGGAATGGCCTGCGCCGTGGCGCCCAGGTGCGCGAACTCCGGCGAGCAGGCGTACACCGCCATGCCTCGCGGTGTCACCGTCAGCTGGGCCTCGAGCGCAAACTTGCCCTCGCCCACTGCAACCTTTGTCGTGTGCATACCCATGGGATCTCCTGTCGCCCGCGATGTACCTGAGACCATCTTCGCCTGTATTGCGACTATACAGGCAAGCGCAGCCTGCGACAAAGGGGGCAGGCACCTGACACATTCTGTTAGAGTTGCAGGGATTGAATCCCGCTTATTCATGCGACATTGGAGTGACAACCTTGACCGCCGCAACCACGCCTAAAAGTAAGTCAACCGCCGCCGCGCTCTCCCCCGCGCGCACCAAGCTCTGCCTGGCGCTGCTCGTGCTGCTGGGCTTCTCGCTCGGCTGCTCGGAGTTCGTGGTCATCGGCATCGAAAGTGACTTGGCGACGGAACTCGGCATATCGCTTGCCACTGCGGGCCAGCTCATCAGCGTTTTTGCATTGGTCTACGCTATCGCGACGCCGGTGCTTGCGCTCAGCACGGGGCGCTTCCGTCGTTACCAGCTGCTCGTGTGCTACAGCATTATCTTTGTGCTCGGCAATCTGGTCATGGCGTTGGCGCCCAACTTCCAGGTACTGTTTATCTCGCGCATTGTCCTGGGATCCGTCTCGGGCGCACTGCTCGCCGTGGGCGTGACGTACATCCCCGAGCTGCTGTCCCCGCAGCAAACTTCGCTTGCCATCTCGGTGGTATATGGTGCGTTTTCCGTAGCAATGGTCTTTGTCACTTCGATCGGCAAGTTTGTGGCCGACACGCTCGACTGGCACGTTGCCATGTACGGCACGCTGGCCTTTGCCGTTCTGATCTGCGCCGCGCTCGTGGTGTTTATGCCGCGCGCCGGACAGACCGACGAACCCGCCACCTTCCGCGAACAGGCGGGTCTGCTGCGCGAACCGAGTATCATCACCGGCATGCTCATCTTCTTGTTTGGCGTGGGATCGGTCTATGTGTTTTACGGCTATGTGACGCCCTATCTGGAGCAGGTGCTGGGCATGGGCACGGTCGAAGCCAGCACCACGCTCATGGCCTACGGCGCGTTCTGCCTGATCTCGAACATCCTGGGCGGATGGATTGATGCGCGCTTTGGCATGAAGGCGCTGCTCGTGACGTTTGTGCTGCAGGCTGTGGCGTTACTCGGGTTGTTTGCTGTGGGCGGCACCATGCCGCTCGCGCTGGTCTTTGTCTTTAGCTTGGCGATGCTCATGTACCTGTTCTCGGTGTCGTGCATCACACACTTTATGGACGTGGCGCGCAGCCGCCATCCCAAGTCGATGGTGCTCGCGAGTTCGGTTGAGCCCATGGCGTTTAACGTCGGTATCTCGTTTGGCACCGCAGTGGGCGGCGCCGTGGTAAACGGAATTGGCATTGCGTACGTGGGTGCCGTGGGCGCTGCGTTCTCGCTCGTAGCCTGGGCGCTTGCGCTAGTGACGATCAAGCTCGCCCGCTGGGAGCGCCGTCGTCAATCAGCACAGCCCCGGATGCAGGCATAGGGACGAACACAGCCCAAGGTGGCGAGCAACCAGTGAAAACCGTCCCATACTAGTAGTGTTTATCCGCCTGCAAGCTCCGGCAGTGCAATTTCGTGTATTTCAGATACACGCTTTTCTACGATTTCGTGTATTTTAAGTACACGAAATCGTACTAAACTATGTATCTGAAGTACACGAAATCGGAAAGGTGGCCCCATGCGCAGATCAATCGAATCCGTTATCGAATCATGGGCGACAAAGGACGCCTCACGCCCCCTCCTCATCCGTGGTGCGCGACGCGTAGGCAAAACGTACGCTGCCGAGGAAATCGGCAGGCGAATCGCCGGCGATGCGTTTGTCAAACTCGACTTTCAGACCGATCTTGAACTGATTGCTCCGCTGTTCGACTGTCCCACCGACGACGTTGACACCATCGTGGCGCGAATTTCAGACTATAAACGCACCCCCATTCGCAAGGAAACCGCCTTCATCCTGTTTGACGAGGTGCAGCTCTGCGAACGGGCGCTCAACTCGCTTCGCTTTTTCTCGGGTTCGGGCTGGCGCATATGCGCGACCGGCAGCCAACTCGGTGTCGCCACGCGCAAGCGCAAGTTGCCTTTTCCCAGCGGCGTTCGTCAAGAGACCATGCATCCCATGTCGTTCGAGGAGTTTCTCTGGGCGCTCGATGAGGAGCAGATGGCCGATGCTGTTCGTACCCACGCCGGCACGCTCGATGCTTACGCCGCGCACCAAGCCGCGCTCAGCCTGTTTCATCGATACCAGGTCATGGGCGGCATGCCCGCCGCCGTCAACGCATATCGCAAGACGTTATCCATCGAAGACGCGCGCGTCGAGCAGCGCGAAATCGACGAGACCTACACCGCCGATATGACCGACCCCGAAAACGGGATCAGTGGCGTGGCGGCGCGCAAGGTATGGCGCTCCATTCCGTCCCAGTTGCTGAGATCGTCCACAAAGAAATTCAAGTACTCCGAGGTCGAACGCGGAGGCCGTCGCGCCAAGCTTATCGAGCCGCTCGACTGGCTCGAAGGCGCCGCCATCATATCGGTCAACAACCTGACCGAAGGCATCGAACCTCCCCTCGTTCCCTTCGACGACGAAGACGGAAGTTTCTTTAAGGTCTATCTTCTCGATACGGGCCTCATGTTCTACAAACTCGGTATCAACCCGCGGCTCTGGCTCGACCTCAAAGAGGATTCCGCCATAGCACTGTCTTCCGACTTTCGAGGTGCCCTGGCCGAAAACTCGGTCATGCAGGCATTTTCGAGCAATGGTTTGCGGACGTACTATTGGGTGCCGCCGTCGTCTTGGAAGACGAGCGGTGAGCTCGATTTTCTACTTCAGACCGACCGTATGGAAATTGTGCCCGTCGAGGTAAAGTCCGCACGCAACGTGCGCGCAAGAACCCTCGGGTCGTTTATGGACAAAGCCCGGTCGCCATATGCCTACATTTTGTCCGAGAACAATTTTGCCCGCAGCGAAACTGATGACGGGCGCGAGCTGCGCCACCTCCCCTTGTACGCAGCGGGTTTTATCGGAGCAAACTGTCTCAAGGGCAGCCTGTAAGCCCCGCGCGACCGCCCAGAAAGGAAACCGCTCATGCAACGCATTCTTTTTATCTGCTGTGGAAATATCTGTCGCTCGACGATGGCTGAGTCCGTGTTTACCGAGCTAGCGCGCCGCGCTGGACGCGCGGGCGAGTTTGTCATCGATTCTGCAGCAACCTCAACCGAAGAGATCGGCAACCCGCCGCATCATGGCACGGTCGCCAAGCTGCGCGAAGTCAGGATTCCCGTCGTCGCACATCGCGCACGTCAGGTGCGGCGCGCGGAGTATGGCAACTGGGATCGCATTGTCTATATGGATGCTGAGAACGCGCGCGGTCTGCGTCGCATCTTTGACGACGACCCCGACGGCAAGATTACGCGCTTGCTCGATTGGACCGAGCGCCCCGGCGACGTGGCCGATCCCTGGTACACCGGCAACTTCGATGCCACCTACCGCGACGTGCTCGCCGGTTGCACCGCTATGCTCGAGCAGCTGTAATCGATGAAATGCAGAGTTTTTAGAGCCACAAATCGGATGAAATGCAGAAATTTGACCTTACTCGCACGCAGAACAACGACGATAACGCCTAAGCACGGGCATAAACGAGATCGGGATTCCCATATACAAATCGAGCGTGGATTTTCTCCCACTTTGAGCGCGAAATTGCGTCCAAAACGGGAAAAATCCACGCTCATTATCTCGGCGGGAGAAAATCCTCGCTCGACTACTCGTCGACGATCTCGGCGAGCCAGACGTTCAATGTATCGACCTCGGGGCAGCAGAACTTTGCCGTGCCGGGCTCGTTGCCGGGCACGGTTCCGCCGTAACGCAAGATGTCAATGTAAGGAAAGCCCACATGGCAGGCCATAGCGCACATCTTGCCGCGGTCTCGGTCAAAGTCAAAGACATCGCCTGGCTTGTGACCATGATGGCAGCGGCACGTTCCCAACTGGTCCACGCAGCTAATGCGGATACGCGGACGCTTGCCACGCGGCGCGCCGAGCGGCTTGCTCTCGCCTGCAGGCTTGGCGCCGCCCTCGTCAGCGTTACTCATGGTCAATCACATCCAGGCAGGCCTCGATGGGAAGGCCAGCCGACTTGTCCTCTTGGTCGGCATTGCGCTCGATAAGCTCGGCCACCACACGCATGGCATCGGCCGTGGCACGCTGGAGGCTCCAACCGTTCATCACGCGGCCCATGAGCACGGCCGAGAACGTATCGCCCGTACCCGGGAAGTACACCGGGATCAGCTCAAACGGAATCTCAAAGTATTCCCCCGCCACATGGTCGTAGCCGATGACGGCACTCGCCCCATCGACCTTCGCACTCGTAATGACAACCGACTTGGTGCCCAACGCGAGCATGGCGTCCACGAGCGTGCGGGCCTCATCGGCCGTAATCTCTTCGGCGATAGGCGTATCGGTGAGCAGGCACGCCTCGGTATAGTTGGGCACCGCGTAGTCGGCGCACTCGACCAAGCTGCGCATGAGTCCGATGGTCGACTCGGGCACGCCGGCATAGAGCTTGCCGTTATCGCCCATGATGGGATCGACGAACACCCTGGTGCCCTTTTGAGCGCGGCGGTGGCAAAAGTCCGAGATGATGCGCGTCTCCTCCTCGGTCACGATAAAGCCGGTCGAGATAGCATCAAATTCAAAGCCGAGCTCCTCCCAGATAGCGAGGCTCTGGCGCACGTACTCCGTGGTGTCGTGAATGTAGAACTTGGGATAGTTGAGCGTATCGGAAACGAGCGCCGTCGGCAGGTTGTGGATGCGATAGCCCATGTGCGACAGTACCGGCAGCATGGCCGAGAGCGCGACCTTGCCGTAGCCGCACATATCGTTGATCAGCAGCAGCTGAGTGTTCTTCATGAGTGTCCCCCTTGGGTCGGGCGCGGCGCGATGTCGCCATAATGCGACTAAGTGTAGCGCAGTGCAATCTAAGTCTTGCCTTCGGATGTAAGACCAAGTTTGGGCGTAATTTTGTTCTTAGAGTTTTTCTGACGCTTCTTATTGCAGAAACTTGGCCTTAGAAGGCGCTATAAAATTCTAAGAACAAGTTTTGGCTCAAATTTGTTCTTAGGACACTAACGATGCTCGCACCCATCACACCCGGACGACAGGGAAACGTCAGGCACAACCTTTCAGGAGCCCTCGCCTATGATTCGTTTAGACCCGCCAATATGGATTCATTCTTTCCAATCAATTTATCCGCTGATTCCATGCGGCTTGTCTCCGATTGCCGCGCCATACTCGGCGAGGTTGAGGGCATGTCTCGCTTTGTTCCGAACATCGACATGTACCTTTCTATGTACGTTCGCAAGGAAGCGCTCTTGTCCTCTCAAATCGAGGGTACGCAATGTACGTTCGATGATGTTCTTGACCCGTCAAACGAATCCAATGCGAGCCGGGACCTAACCGACGTCGTCAACTACACTCGAGCGGTGCAGCAGGCGACCACGCTCATGGAGGAACTGCCACTCTGTATGAGGCTGCTCAAATCCGTCCATGCCACATTGCTTGGAAATGGCAGAGGCTCCGACAAGACGCCGGGCCAGTTCAGGACGACTCAGAACTGGGTCGGACCAAACGGCTGCACGCTCAATGAGGCCCCGTATGTCCCTCCCAACACGGAGGATATGAAGGAGGCACTTGGCGACCTCGAGCTTTTCATCAACGAGCGTGACGACATCGATCCAGTCATCAAGGCCGCTTTGGTGCACTACCAGTTTGAAACCGCGCACCCGTTCCTCGACGGCAACGGACGCCTCGGGCGTCTGCTCATCCTCCTTTCGCTCATACATGATGGGGCGCTCACCAAGCCGGTCATCTACCCCTCGTATGAACTCAAACGACACAGGAGCGAATACTACGATTGGCTTATGCGCGTAAGGCAGAGAGGCGATTTTGAGGGATGGGTTTCGTTTTTCAGTACCTGCTTGCTTGCAAGCGCACGCGAGGCGCGGGATTCGATGCGGAAGCTTGTCGACCTCCATTCGGAAACCGAAAGGCTGATTCGCGAAAAGGCGGGAAGGGCTACGACGAACGCCCTTATGCTACTCGACCTTCTCGAGGGCAATCCGATCGTCGACACCGCCTTTGTGTCTGAACGAATGCAGATTAGCAGATCGAGCGCAAACAACCTTATATCCCAATTTACCGATTGGGGCATTCTTGTCCAACGTGATACGAGCAGGAAACGATACCGCACGTTTTCATATGAGCCATATCTCGCCATCCTCCGAACCGGCGACGAGCCGCTCTAAGTCTCGGAAAGCCAAGGGGCGAGACCGGCAGCTGCCAGTCTCGCCCCCTTAATGAACCTATCGAAAACTCCGGGATACGCCGTGGCCCGCTGAATCTACGCTGCGAAGACTGTCCAAGATTCCCCTGGCACCGGCACCCCAGCACTGCCACAAAATCGATTCGGTACCTTGACAATCAGTTAGGTACCTCTAGAATCACTTAGGTACAAAACAATTTCTCTACCTAACTAAAGAAAGGAGCAACACCATGTGCGACGAATGCATCGACCTCTGCCCCCATACGCCGGGCGGCGACCCCATCGAGCCTGCAGATTCGCCCGAGGCGCAATCGCAATCGGATGCACTTGCCAAGCGCATCCTTAACGGGCTTGGCTTCTGCGGCCATTACATGCACTTTCATGGCGGAGGCGTATCCGGCAAGGCGCCCATCATCTGCCTGCTGGCCAAGCAACCCGGCGGCGAGATGTCGCAGCAGGAGCTCGGCATGCACTTTGACCTCAAGCCGGGATCGCTTTCCGAGATCCTGTCCAAGCTCGAGCTCAACGGCCTCATCGAGCGCAGCCGTAACCCCAAGGATCGACGGCAACTCACCATTCGCCTGACCGAAACCGGCCGGGAAAACGCCCGCATCGACCAGGCGGCCCGCATCCGCTTTAGAGAACGGGCCTTTAGCGCGCTCACCCACGACGAGCGCGAGGACCTCGCCGAAATGCTCGATAAAATCCGCGTAACCTGGGAGGAACTGGATGATTAAAACCCTCATGGGAAGCATCCGCGACTATATGAAAGTCACTGTTGCCACGCCGCTGCTCGTGCTTGGCGAGGTGCTCTGCGAGATGCTGATTCCATTTATCACCGCCAACCTGATCGACGCCATCAAAGACGGCGCCACCGTAGCCGAGATGCTTCCCACCGCAGGCTTTTTGGTGCTCATCGCGCTGACGTCGCTTGCTTTTGGCGCCGCGGCTGGTGTCACCTGCAGCCATGCGAGCTGCGGATTCGCCAAGAACCTGCGTCACGACCTGTTCTACAAGATCCAGACGTTCAGCTTTGCCAACATCGATGAGTTCTCGAGCTCCTCGCTCGTCACGCGCCTGACCACCGATATCAACAACGTGCAGCAGGCCTTTATGATGATCATCCGTATCGCCGTGCGCGCGCCGCTGGTATTGATCTTCGCCTTTACCATGGCGTTTATCATGGGCGGCAGCGTCGCCATGGTCTACCTGGTCATCATTCCGCTGCTGGGCTTTGGACTGTTCTTTATCATCTTTAAGGTGCGCCCCATCTTCTCGCGCGTGTTCCACAAGTACGATGCCCTTAACGAGTCCGTCGAGGAAAACGTCACCGGCATGCGCGTGGTCAAGAGCTATGTGCGCGAAGACTTTGAGAAGGAGAAGTTCGCGACCGCCGCGCGCGACGTCCAGATGGACTTCACCCGCGCCGAGAAGCTGCTCGCCTTTAACAACCCCATGATGAACATCTGCGTCAACGGCGCGTTTGTCGTCATCATCTACCTAGGCTCCAAGCTCATCATCACGAGCCAGGGCACGCTGTTCGACGTGGGCCAGCTCTCCTCGACCTTTACCTATGGTTTCCAGATTCTCATGAGCCTGATGCAGCTGTCGATGATCTTTGTCATGGTGACCATGGCCGACGAATCGGCACACCGCATTGCCGAGGTGCTGGCCGCCGAGCCCACGATCGCCAATCCCGCCGAGCCCGTGCTCGAGGTTGCCGACGGTTCCATCGACTTTGACCACGTGAGCTTTAAGTATTCCGCGCATGCGAAACGCCAGGCGCTCGACGATATCGACCTGCACATTACGAGCGGCGAGACCATCGGCATCATCGGCGGCACCGGCTCGGCCAAGTCCACGCTCGTTAACCTCATCGCCCGCCTGTACGACACCACCGAAGGCGCTGTGCGCGTGGGCGGCGTGGACGTGCGCGACTACGACCTGGACGCGCTGCGTCACCAGGTCGCCATGGTGCTGCAGAAAAACGTGCTGTTTAGCGGCACCATCGCCGAGAACCTGCGTTGGGGCGACCCGAACGCCACCAACGAGGAAGTCCGCGAGGCAGCGCATCTGGCCTGCGCCGACGAGTTTGTCGACGGTTTCCCCAAGGGCTACGACACCTGGATCGAACAGGGCGGCTCTAATGTTTCGGGCGGTCAGAAGCAGCGCCTGTGCATTGCACGCGCCCTGCTGCGTCGCCCCAAGATCTTGATCCTGGACGACTCCACCAGCGCCGTCGACACCAAGACCGACGCAAAGATCCGCGCAGGACTGGCAAGCTATCTGCCCAACACGACCAAGCTCATCATCGCCCAGCGCATCAGCTCCGTGCAGGACGCAGACCGCATCATCGTCATGGAGGGCGGCCGTATCGCGCAGATCGGCACCCATGACGAGCTGCTTAAGACGAGCGAGATCTACCGCGAGACCTTTACCTCGCAAAACAAGATGTCTGCCGAAGGTACGCAAGACGCCGACGACGTCTCTGGCGACGCGAACACGGCGGCAGACAACACCGACATGACCGCAACGCAAGCTCAGACCCAGGAAGGAGGCGAGGCCCATGAGTAAGGCAACGACCGCCGAGCGCGCGCTCAACCGCAAGGGCGGCACCATGTCGCGCCTCATCAAGACGCTCTTTGGCTTCTATCCCGTGCTTTTGCCCCTTGTCGTCGCCGGCGTGGTGCTCTGCGCCATCATCAACTCCATCGGCGCGACCTTCCTGCAGAGCGCCCTGCAGATTATTAGCGAATCGTGGCAGTCGGGCGATTGGGAAGCCGCACAGCCCAAGATTCTGCAGCTCGTGACCACCCTCGCCTGCATCTACGGCGTCGGTGTCCTGTCCTCGCTCTTCTGGAACCGCGCCATGGCTATCGTCACGCAGGGCTCGCTCGAGAAGCTGCGCGAGATGATGTTCAACCGCATGCAGGACCTACCGATCCGCTACTTCGACACGCACCAGCGCGGCGATATCATGAGCCACTACACCAACGACATCGATACGCTGCGCCAGATGATCAGTCAGTCGCTGCCCAACCTGCTCATGACGATCATCATCATTGTCACGGTGTTCTTTATCATGCTGTACTACAGCGTGTGGATGTGCCTGGTCATCATCGCCGGCGTCGCCTTTATGACCTTTATGACCAAGCTGCTCGGCTCCAATTCCGCGCGTTTCTTCATTGCGCAGCAGACCGAGCTCGGCGTGGTCGAGGGCCATATCGAGGAGGTCATGAACGGCCAGAAGGTCGTCAAGGCGTTCTGCCACGAGTCTGCCGCCGAGGCCGATTTTGACGAGCGCAACGAGAAGCTCTTCGAGGTCTCGCAAAAGGCCAACATGTACGCCAACATCCTCATGCCCATCCTTATGAACCTGGGCAACCTGCTCTACGTGCTGGTGGCCCTTGCCGGCGGCATTTTCCTGGCACTGGGCGTGCCCAACCTGAGCATCTCGGGCATGGCGCTGTCCATCGCCGTCGTGGTGCCGTTCCTCAACATGACCAAGCAGTTCTGCGGACAGATCGGCCAGATCTCGCAGCAGATCAACGCCGTGGTCATGGGCCTCGCCGGCGCCGACCGCATCTTTGAGCTCATCGACGAGAAGCCCGAGGCCGACGAAGGCTACGTGACGCTCGTCAACGCACAGGTGAACCCCGAGACTTGGGAGTTCGAGGAGGCTGACCACCACACCGGCATGTGGGCATGGAAACATCCGCACCGCGCAACCGGCGAGATCGAGTACGTACCGCTGCGCGGCGACCTGGTCATGGACAACGTCGACTTTGGCTACACGCCCGACCACGAGGTGCTGCACGGCGTGTCCGTGTTTGCCAAGCCGGGCCAGAAGGTCGCGTTTGTCGGCGCCACCGGTGCCGGCAAGACGACCATCACCAACCTCATCAACCGCTTCTACGACATCGCCGACGGCAAGATCCGCTACGACGGCATCAACGTCAACAAGATCCGCAAGGCCGACCTGCGCCGAAGCCTAGGCGTCGTGCTGCAGGACGTGAACCTGTTCACCGGCACCGTGATGGATAACATCCGCTACGGCAACCTGGATGCGACCGACGAGGAGTGCATCGCGGCGGCCAAGCTCGCGGGCGCGGACGACTTTATCACCCGCCTGCCCGACGGCTATGACACCATGCTCACCGGCAACGGCGCCCAGCTGTCGCAGGGCCAGCGCCAGCTGATCTCGATCGCCCGCGCTGCCGTCGCCGATCCGCCGGCAATGATTCTGGACGAGGCAACGAGCTCCATCGACACCCGCACCGAGGCTATCGTGCAGGCGGGCATGGATAAACTCATGGAGGGCCGCACGACGTTTGTCATCGCGCACCGCCTGTCCACCGTGCGCAACTCCGACGCGATCATCTGCCTGGACCACGGCCGCATCATCGAGCGCGGCAACCACGACGAGCTGATCGCCAAGCGCGGGTATTACTACCAGCTGTACACGGGTGCGTTTGAGCTGGAGTAGGAACGGTTACTGACGGAGGGTTCCCCGGGGACGGGCGGGGTATTTCCTCCGCGCTCAAACATTCTCGCTGCGCTGCGAAACTGCGCGCGGAGGAAATACCCCGCCCGTCCCCGGGGCGCCCTCCTGCGCGCAGTCAGCCCGTCGTTTAGAACGGAATAAAAGTTAGTGAGGCCCTGGCCGTTTGGCCAGGGCCTCGTTTTGTTAGTCTTTTTGGGACGGGGCTTTTTGACTACTTTGAGGGTGCGCAGGCAGGGCGGCGAAAGTAGCTAAAAAAGCCCCGTCCCAAAAAGACTACCCGCGCCAAATGAGCTAGTTGAGGAGTTGGGCCATGGCGTTGACGAATTTTTGTACTTGGAGGGTGGGCTCGAGCGGGTAGTGCAAGAAGACCGGCACCTCGCGGCCGCATAGGAACGGCACGCCCACAAAGGCCGGGTGCACACCCGACCATGCGCCGCAGGTGAGCACCGCGTCGCCCTTTTCCTCGGCTTCGTTAAAGAGCGCAAAGTCGAAGCTATCCACGTCGATCACGTCCACGCCGCCGTCGGCCAAAAGGTCAATGCGCAGGCTGTCCATGGCGTCGTTGCCGTGGCGCAGTACGCGCAGACGCATACCCTCCAAGTCGGCGATCGAAATACGGTTCTTGCGTGCCAGCGGGCTCGTGCGCGGCAGGTCGATATAAAACGGCACGTTGACAATGCGGAGCTTTTGGCAGGCATCACCCCAGCGCGGGGTCGAAAAACTCGACTGCACCACATCCACCTCGCGCCCCAGACCTCGCATGACGGTCTCGCGCTCATCGTAAAGGTCCCCCACCGGCACAATCTCAAAACGCAAGCGCGGCTCCATGTCGTGCACCTGCGGCCACAGCGCGAGCGTGTGGCGCCCCGGGCACATCATCGATACGCCCAGGCGCACCGCACCGCCATCGCCCGCCGCTCGCCGGGCGCGGCGCAACGCATCCTCGGATTGGCGCATAATCGAGCGCGCGTCGTCCACCAACAGCGCGCCCGCCGGCGTCACCTTGACGCCCGAGTGCGAGCGCTCGAACAACGTGATGCCAAACTCGGCCTCGAACCCCGACACCTGTTTGACGAGCGCCGGGGTCGACACGCGCAGCTTTGCCGCGGCACGCGAGAAACTTCCCAGCTCCGCGGCGGCCGAAATAGCGTCAAGTCGTCGATCGTACACGTCAATCTCCCGTTTTCGCACGCGCGGGCCCACAGCGCCGCAGGGGGTCGTTTTCGCAGGTCACACGCTCAATTGCGAACAAACCTCAATGCACAGTGTAAACCTACGGTTAACGCCATTCTAACAAATATGCAATTCACCTGCGCGAACGCTAAGCATACGATAACCAGCGAAAACCACGTGGGTCGGTTAATGGGAGCGACCCACAGGGAGGCACAAGAAGGGAAGTTCCTATGAGCAATTGGCTTAAGCTCGAGGGCGATGTCTGCGCCGTGACTGGCGCGCTCGGCGGTATGGGCGCCGAGATTTGCCGCGAGTTCGCCCGCAACGGCGCCAATGTCGTCCTGCTCGACCTGGACGAGGAGAAGGTCAAGGCCGCAGCCGCCGACCTCGCCGCCGAGTTTGGCATCCACGCCGAGGGCTACAAGATGAACGCCACCGACGAGGCCGAGGTTCAGGCCGCCGTCGACGCCACCATCGCCGAGTTCGGCCGCGTCGACGTTCTCGTCAACACCGCCGGCATCCTGCGCTTCGCCGCCATGGAGGACCTGCCGCTGAGCGACTGGGAGCAGGTGCTCAACGTCAACCTCACCGGCTACTTCATCACCTCGCAGCGCTTTGGTCGCGAGATGATCAAGGCCGGCCAGGGCCGCCTGGTGCACATCTCGACCGTCGCTAGCCACTCCCCCGAGACGTTCTCGGGCGTGTACAGCTCCACCAAGGCGGGCGTCAACATGATGTCCAAGATGCTCGCCGCCGAGTGGGGCCCTTACGGCGTGCGCTCCAACTGCGTCGAGCCCTGCTTTGTCAAGACCCCCATGTCGGCGAGCTTTTACGCCGACCCCGAGGTCGAGAAGAGCCGCAGCCGCCTCATCGCCACGCGCCGCATCGGCGAGGTCAGCGATATCGCCAACGCCGTCATGTTCCTGGCGTCCAAGCGCTCGGACTTTACCACCGGCGACGCCATCAAGGTCGATGGCGGCTTCTCCAATATGATGGGCGACCTCACCGCCAAGCCCGGCGGTCGCCGAGCCTTTGCCGACAACTACCTCAAGAACAAGGGTGTCGAGCTTTGGTCCGATGAGTCCGGCGTCGCAAAGCCGACTGACCAGTAAGCCAGCCCAACAGGGAGGCTCGCGGTGACGCCCGCTCCTCCCCGCATCGATTAGAAAGAGTCCAATGGCTTCCACCAACTCCAACAAGGGTCGCGCCGTCGTGCTTTCCGCCGCGTGCGTCACCATGTTCTTCATCAGCTCCATCGCGCTGTACTCCGTCGTGTCCAAGAACCTGCTCGCCGTCTACCCCGAGTGGTCCAGCGCACTTACCTGGGCTTTCCCGGTCTTCCAGACCATCATGGCCGTGACGGGCATCTTCGCCGGCCGCATCTCCGATAAGATCGGCCCGCGCAACGTCGTGATCGCTGCCGCCGTGTGCTACGGCGTGGGCTGGTTCATGTCCGGCACCGTCACCGAGCCGTGGCAGTTCTACCTGTGGTTCTCGCTCGTCGCCGCCATCGGCAACGGCCTGGGCTACAACCCCGCGCTCACCACCGGCCAAAAGTGGTTCATCGACAAAAAGGGCCTCGCCTCCGGCATCACCCTGGCCGCTTCGACCGCCGGCCCCGCTGTGCTGTCCCCGGTGCTCGCCTCGCTGCTCATCCCGAGTCTGGGCATCTTTGGCGCCCTCAAGGCACTCGGCGTCATCTTCTTTGTGACGATCGCCGCCTCCGCCCTGTTCCTGAAGGCCCCCGAGGCCGGTTGGCTGCCCGAGGGCTTCGAGGCCCCCAAGGGCGGCGCGCACGCCGGTACCTTCGGCGACCTCACCCCGGGCGAGATGGTCAAAACCCCGCGCTTCTGGGTCCTCATCGTCACCTTCGCCTTTGCTGCCACTGCAGGCACCCTGCTTGTGGGCAAGGTTGCCTCCATCGCCGCCGTCCAGCTCTTCGCCGACCCCACGAGCGCCGCGGCCGTCGCCCTCGGTGGCGTGGTGGTCTCCGTCAACACCTGCGCCAACCTGGTCGGCCGCCTGTCCTTTGGTCAGATCATCGACAAGCTCGGCGCCTACAAGTCGCTGCTCATCAGCCTTGTCGTCACCATCGTCGCACTCGTCATCATGTCGATGAGCTTTACGCAGAGCATGTTCTTTGTGGCGCTCGCCCTGCTCGGCTTTAGCTTTGGCGCCCTGCTCGTCATCTACCCGCCGCTTACCGGTGGCGCCTTTGGCACCAGCAACATCGGTGTCAACTACGGCATCATGTTCTTGGGCTATGCCGCTTCTACCTGGATCAGCCAGCCCATCACCGCCGTGCTGTATCACGCCGAGGCCGGCAGCGCCGCCTACCAGCAGTCCTTCTACGGCGCCATCGTGATCGCCGCCATCGCCGTCGTACTCACCGTCTACATGATGGTCTCCGACAGCAAGAAGAAGTCCGCCTAGTTATACCAATGTGGCAAAGGGACAGTCCCTTTGCCACATTCGCCAGCCACCAGCATTAAGGAGTCGAAATGTCTGAGCTCAACCCCGTCCGCATTGCCGTCATCGGCGCCGGCGCCATGGGCCGCAACCACATCCGCTTTGTCACCGAGGAGCCCGAGGCCGAGCTCGTCGCCATCGCCGACGCCTTTGAGGGCGCCCGCGCCACGGCCGAGGCCGCCGGCGTGCCGTTCTTTACCGATCCCGCCCAGATGATGGACGAGGTCAAGCCCGAGGCCGTCATCATCGCCACCCCCAACGACCTGCACCTGGGCGTTGCCCGCGAGGCCATCAAGCGCAACATCGTGCCGCTGGTCGAAAAGCCGATCTCCAACGATCTCGAGGATGCCCAGGCCTTCGCCGCCGAGGCCGAGACCGCCGGCGTGCCCGTACTCGTGGGTCAGCACCGTCGCCACAACCCGTTTGTGAACAAGGCCAAGGAGATCATCGAGTCCGGCGAGCTGGGCAAGCTCACCGTGTCGAGCTTCCACTACATGATCTATAAGAACGACGAGTACTTCGACGTCGAGTGGCGCCGCAAGAAGGGTGCCGGCCCGATTCTGGTCAACCTGGTGCACGACGTCGACCTGCTCCGTTACCTGCTGGGCGAGCCCGTTGCCGTCCAGGGTATGCAGTCCAGCGCCGCCCGCGGTTTTGAGACCGAGGACTCCGCCGTGGTCAACGTCCGTTTTGCCGATGGCGCGCTTGCGAGCATGACCATCTCCGACGCCACCGCCAGCCCTTGGAACTGGGAGGCAACCGCTCGCGAGGATCCGCAGTACCGCCCCTTCGACGCCGACGCCTACTTTATCGGCGGCACCAAGGGCGCCCTGTCGCTGCCCCGCCTGCACCAGTTCTCCTACGACGGCGCCTCTAACTGGCACAAGCCGCTGCAGATGGAGATTCCGGCCGTCGACCCGGCGCTTCCCCACAAGATGCAGCTCAAGCACTTTGTGAAGGTCGTCCGCCGCGAGGTCGAGCCCGTCGTGACGCCGGCCGACAACGTCAAGACGCTCACGCTTCTCAACGCCGTCAAGGAGGCCGCCGAGACCGGCCAGCTCGTCGAGCTGTAACGCCTTAAGAGCGGCCGCGACAGAAACCCCATGCCGAGCCCCTCGGTCCGCCACAAATAAGCCCCTCTTCTTTGCCCCGCGAGCAGCCTCCTGCCCGCGGGGCTTTCTTTGCAGCCGCGGCGCGGGCGGGTGGTAGACTGGGTGGCTCATGCACCTGTAACGTACTCACAGACAGGAAGTCCCATGGATCTTATCGCCCAGCTCGCCCGCGAGCTCAACCTTAAGGCCGCCAACGTCGAGGCAGCCGTCAAGCTCATCGACGAGGGCAACACCATCCCCTTTATCTCGCGCTACCGCAAGGAAGCCACGGGCGGCATGGACGACGTCGCCCTGCGCGCCCTCGACGAGCGCCTGTCCTACCTGCGCAATCTTGAGCAGCGTAAAGAGGACGTCATTCTGCTCATCGACGCCCAGGGCAAACTCACGCCCGAACTCGAGCAGCAGATTCGCGAGGCCACACAGCTCCAGCGCGTCGAGGACCTTTACAAGCCCTACCGCAAAAAGCGCATGACTCGCGCGCAGAAGGCCCGCGAGGCCGGCCTGGAGCCGCTCGCCAACATGATCATCATGCAGGCATCCGCCAAGGGCAGCGCGCTCGACACCGCCGCGGCATACGTTAACGAGGAGGCCGGCTTCGACACGCCCGAGAAGGCGCTTGCCGGCGCCGCCGACATCGTGGCCGAGACGGTAGCCGAGGACCCGGAGAACGTCGCCGACCTGCGCACCTTTACGCAAAACACCGCCGACATCGTCGTCGAGGCCACCGACCCC